>JAEDGJ010000027.1 GCA_016297585.1 Clostridiaceae bacterium | reverse complement strand
CCCGCAGCGGCTGACAGGCAATCCAACACCGTCTCAGGCGCTGCTTCCGCGATTTCCGTCAAACCGCTTTGCGCGCTTTGCAAGCGTCAGATATCCCTTCATACCGTCTCTTTCTGTTGTAAAAACAACAGACTTGGTTTTTTCATTATAGTATACTTGAATCGTAAAGTCAAGGCAGTCGTCACCAGGAGCGCGGCGATCGTGCGCATGGAGGCGCCCTGCGGCCAAGGACAGGAAAATGCCGAAAAAAACGAGTGCTCCTACAGGCTTTCAAATGCTGTAGGAGCACTCGCCGTGGTGCGGGCAACAGGACTTGAACCTGCACGGTTGCCCACCGGAACCTAAATCCGGCGCGTCTGCCAATTCCGCCATGCCCGCCCGTGTCCCCGGGGTCACAGAGCCTCGGTAACGAATGTGTTTGCATACTGCCGCTTCAGTACGGTCAGAGCTTCCTCCGCGCTCCGGCGGTCCCGGAAAATGCCGAACACGGACGAGCCGGAGCCGGACATCGCCGTGCCGAGCGCCCGATGGGCGCGCATGACCGTCTGGATGGACGCAATCTCCGGATGCTGCGCCGAGACGACGGGCTCGAGGTCGTTGCCGAGCAGCGACGCGATCCGTTCGAGGTTGCGCGCGGCGATCGCGTCCAGCATCGCCGGCGTGTCCGGATGCACGGCGGGGACGGCCGCGTCATAGCGGGCAAAAACCTGCCCCGTCGGGGAAGGAATGTCCGGCGTGCACAGGAGAATCGCGCAGGGAGGAAGCGGGGAAAGCGCCGTCAGCACCTCTCCGACTCCGCAGGCAAGCCGCGTGCCGCCGAGAACGCAGAACGGCACGTCCGCGCCGAGCGGAAGGGACAGAGCGGCCAGCCGCTCGGGAGGAAGGTGCGCGCCGGTCAGTTCGTTCAGCGCGCGCAGAACCGCCGCGGCGTCGGTGCTGCCGCCGGCAAGCCCGGCGGTGACCGGAATGCGCTTTGCAATGTGTATTGTAACACCTGCGGGGGGTAAAGTCAATACGTCAAAAAAGAGCTTTGCCGCGCGGAATGCGAGGTTTTTTTCATCCGTCGGCAGAAGCGGAGAGTCCGTCGTCAGAACGATGTCCCCGCCGGGCTCGCCGAGCGTGACCGTGACCGTGTCGCAGAGGGAAACGCTCTGCATGACCATGCGCAGCTCGTGATAGCCGTCCGGACGGCGGCCGAGCACCTCGAGCGTCAGATTGATCTTGGCGGGCGCAGTCTGCGTCATACGGAAAAACGCTCCTTTTTTATGTCTTATGCGGCAAGTCCCGTTACCTTGCGCCAGAAGATCGCCATGCGGCGCAGCGCTTCGCACAGGCGCTCCTCCGCGTAGGCGTAGCAGATGCGGATGTGCCCTTCGCCGGATGCGCCGAAGGCCGTGCCCGGGATCGCGGCGACGCGGCCTTCCATCAGGAGCCGGTCGCAGAATTCCTCGGAGGAAAGCCCGGACGCGGAGATGTCGGGGAACAGGTAGAACGCGCCCTGCGGCTCGCGGCAGGGCATCCCCATCGACGCGAAACCGCCCAGCATCAGGCAGCGGCGGCGGTCGTAGGACAGCTTCATCCGCTCGATGTCGGCGTCGCAGGAGGAGAACGCCTTCGCGGCGGCGATCTGGGCGATGGTCGGCGCGCTCATGATGCCGTACTGGTGGATGCGCGTCATCGCGGCGATCAGCGGCGCGGGACCCGCGGCATAGCCGAGACGCGCGCCCGTCATGGCAAAACACTTCGAGGCGCTGCTGACGACGACGGTACGCTCACGCATACCGGGCAGAGACGCGATGCTGACATGGCGGCCGGAGAAGGTCAGCTCGGCATAGACCTCGTCGGAGAGGACGAGGATGTCCGTGCCCTCGAGCACCTCGGCGATGGCGGCGAGATCGTCGCGCGTCAGGATCGCGCCGGTCGGATTCGTCGGGAAGGGGAGGACGAGCACCTTCGTGCGCGGCGTGATGGCGGCGCGCAGCGCGTCGGGGGTCAGCTTGAACCCGTCCGCGGCGGTCGTCGCCAGCGGCACGGCCACACCGCCGCAGAGGTTTGCCAGCGGCCCGTAGCAGACGAAGGTCGGCTCGGGCACGATCACCTCGTCGCCGGGATTCAGGACGGCGCGCAGCATCAGGTCGATCGCCTCGCTGCCGCCGACGGTGACGACCAGCTCGTTTTCGGGCGCGTAGTGCAGGTCGAAGCGGCGGGAAAGATAGCCCGAGATCGCCTCGCGCAGCTCCATCGTGCCGGCGTTCGCGGTATAGGGCAGGTGGCCGTCCTCCGTCGCGGCAAGCTCCGCTTCACGGACGATTTCCGGAACGGGAAAGTCGGGCTGGCCGACGCCGAGGGTGATGACATCCTCCATGCCGTCGAGCAGGTCGAAGTATTTGCGGATGCCGGACGGACGCATTTCGCGGACGGTCGAATTGAGCAGGCGATGATAATCCATAAAAAATAACCCTTTCCATGTATGAGGCGGAACGCCGGATGGCTTTCCGCACTCACCTGAAAAAGGTTATCTTGAAGCGGAAAGCGGCTTTTACGGGAATATCGGGGTGTGCCGTACAAAACCGCAGGCAGCCTTCAGGCCGACCGACTCCGCAAGAGCCACAGCCTCCCGTATTCCGAATGCCGCATATTCCGTATCGTGCGCGTCGGAGCCAGTCGTGACGAACTCGCCTCCGAAATCGCGGTAAAGTTCTAAAATCCAGGGCTCGGGCGACAGCCTGTCGAACCAGTTGCGCAGGCCGTTGGTGTTGATCTCGATTCCGACGCCCGCCTGCGCCGCAGCACGGACGACCTCCGCGATGCAGTCGCGCCAGGCGCGCATGGTCGCGGGCTTCTCAAGAAACCCCTGCATTTTCCGCACCGGGTAATCGAGATGCGCAATCGCATCGATATGCCCGAAGCGGAGCAGCTTTAAGTGCTCGGCGTAGTAATCGCGGAACAGCTCGGGGATATCGGCGGACGCGTAGTCGACATAATAATAGTCAAGACCCGACGCGACGTTGTGGATGGAGCCGAGGACGAAATCGAAATCGTGAGCTTCGAGGAACTCGCGGGAGACCGTAGGATCGGTATGCGGCTGACCCAATTCGACGGCGTATACAATGTTCACCTGACCGTTATAACGCTCCCGCGCGTCCATAACGGTCCGTCGCGCGGCGGCATCGTACAGGTGGTAATGCTTCCGTCCGTCTTCGTAGGGGAGCTCCACATGGTCGGCGGGCAGGGCGTCCCAATGCTCGGTAAATGCGACGGCCGACATGCCGCGCCGGGCTGCGGCTTCACACATATCAAAAAGCGCGCCTCTTCCGTCGAAGGAAAACTTCGAATGCATATGCAGATCCGCAAGCTTTTCTGGCATCGGAACACCTCCCTTTTTTCGCAAATCTTCCGCGCGTTCCGGGGAAAAGCCGTTTCCCTTTTTCCGGAGCGCTGTGTGTCATTATACAACGTTTTCGCCGAAATTGCAAGCCTCATTCCGGCCGTCCCGGCGTGTTTCTCCGTCCCGCACAAAAAAGGAGCGCGGGATGCGCTCCTTCCATGCAAATTTTATGAAAATAACCGGGATAAAACCGAAAAAATTTCGGTGAAGGGACTCAAAAAAAGCTGTCAGCCAAAATAATTCCTGCACAGAGGAACATCAGCTCTGAAAATACGCAAGGATGCCGGAAGCGAGCGTTTCGGCGAGCTTTTCGCGCGCGTTCTGGCTGACGAGCCACTCGAAGTCCGAGGGATTCGGCAAGAAACCCATCTCAAAGAGCAGCGAAGGCGCCCAGCCGCCCCGGCACACATAGTAGTTTGCCCGCTGCATGCCCTTGTTCGGTCTGCCGAGACGGGAGGTCAGCGTATCAAACACCACCTCTGCCGCGTCCGAGGAGACGGGCGAGGAGTAAAACAGGCAGAAGCCGGACACCTGGGAGATGTCGACGTTGTCGTTCATCGAATTGGCGTGCAAGGACAGGAACAGATCCGGATGCTGCGCGCGGGAAAGCGAGACGCGTTCCTCGAGCGTCAGCGTTTCGTCCCCGTCCCGCGTCAGGACGACCTCGGCGCCGAGCGCCTCCAGCCGTTTTTTGAGCATCAGCGTGACCTCGAGATTCACGTCCTTTTCCGGCACGACGCTTCCGAGAAGCCCCAACGCGCCGCTTTCCTCGCCGCCGTGACCCGCGTCGAGCAGGATGACCGCGCCCGCGAGCGGCTGCTCCCCCGTGCCGGCCGTGAAGCGCGGCGTGGCATGGAAACCCGTGCTGCCGTCCTCTTGAGTGACATAATACCCACCGAGCCGGGCATCCTCCCGCAGCGTCAGCCGGAGAAGGGAGACCTCGCCGTCGGTTTCCGCCGTGACTTCCGCAAAAAGGGCGTTTTCCGGCAGCTCGGGGACGGTAAGCTCCGCGCATTCCGACGAGAGGCGCAGCGTGACCGTGCGGGTCTCGCCGTCGTATTCCGCGGCGGCGGCGCGGATCGCGGTCAGCGTCAGCCCGAATTCGCCGTTCTCCGCTTCGGAAAACGCGATTTCCGGGGACACCGGCTCCGGCGGCGCCTCAGGGATGAGCGTCAGGGCGGAGGTGTGCACCCAGAGACCGCAGCCGAGCTGTGCAAAGCCGCCGGAGAGCGCCGTGACGGTGTCGCGCATCCCTGAGCAGAGCTCGGAAACCGGCCCGCCGGAGGTGGACGCGCCCGGATAGGCGTAGGCGGTGTCCGCGCTGACCGCGGCGGTCAGCGTTCCGTTTTCCGGATCGGCGGTGCGGATGCTGCCGTCGGACACCGCGCGGTACACAAGGGTGCCGAGACGCATCGTATAGACCGGCTGCTCCGGCGTTTCGTCCGCGGCTTCCGGCAGCGTGACGGTACAGGAATAGGTGGTCAGCAGCACCTGCCCGCCCGGCACCTTCTCCCGGGTGCGGGTACGCGGACGGAGCCGCCATACGCTGCCCGCAAACTCCGCGCGCACGTCCGCGCCGACGGGCGCGGTGCAGGAGAGCGTGACGGAGGAGCCGGGCGCGAGGCAGACGTCGAGGGACGGGTAGGCGTCGGTGACGGACGGCGTATCCGAGACGGCGGCGCTGTCCGTGCCCGTTACCCGGATGATGGTGCAGACGGCGCTGCGCTCGCCCTGACGGAGCGTGAAGGTGTTTTCACCAGGCGACAGCTCGACGAGCCTGCCCCAGAAGCCGTCTGGCGAGCGGTCAAAGACGGGCGTCCCGTTGAGCTCCAGCGGCAGTCCCGAGTCGGACGAGCCGCCGATATAATACGAGGAATACGGGGTCGTGACCGTCGCCGTCGGGCGCGCGATGCCGAGCGTATAGACGCCCGCGGTATAGCCGGGCGCCGTATAGGCCCGAAGGGACTCGAAAAGCTCCGAAAACTCCTCCCAGAGGCTTGCGATGTGCGAATAGCGGAAGAAAATCGAGCCGGAGACGTTTTCGAAGCCGAAATTATAGAGCACCTGCCGCCGCAGCTCGGAAAAATCGGCCCACGCCGCCGACTGACCCTCCGCGCCGACCCGGTACGCCGCGTGCCCGATATAGAGCTTCACGGTCGTATCCTCCACGGCGTCGTTCCACCAGCGCACAAGCTCCGCGTAATCGGCGTTTTCGTGGCCGATTTCCCAGTAGATCTGCGGGGCGATATAGTCGAGCAGCTCCCGCTTGACCCAGGCGTAGGTGTCGGCGTACTGCTCGCGGTACGATTCGCCGCCCGAGGTCGCGGACCCCTCGTCCATCGTCGAGGCGTTGGCCCAGATCCCCGCGGGGCTGACGCCGAAGGACACCGCGGGGTTGATCGCATGGATCGCCGCGTCCAGCCCTTCGATCAGCGCCGTGACGTTATCGCGCCGCCAGTCGTCGAGGGACTGATCCTCCGGCGCCATCAGCGCGAAGGTCGCGCCGTCGTTAAAATCCCGTCCCGGATAGAAGTAATCGTCCAGATGGATGCCGTCCACGTCGTATTTTTCGACGATCTCCGCGGCGCCGTCGATGACGAACGCGCGCACCTCGGGAATCCCCGGATCGAAATACAGATTGCCCTCATAGGAGACGACCCACTCCGGATGCAGCCGCGCGGGATGGTTTTCCGGCAGCTCATCCGCCGTTTTCGGCTCCTCCGGCGTGCCGCCGAGCGTGATGCGGTAGGGGTTGATCCACGCGTGGAGCTGCAGCCCCCGCGCGTGCGCCTCGTCGATCCAGCAGGCGAGCGGGTCGAACCCGCCCTTCGGCGCGCGTCCGGCTTCCCCGGTCAGATAGGCAGACCAGGGAAAGCGCTCCGATTCGTACAGCGCGTCCGCCGACGGGCGCACCTGCAGAAAGACGGCGTTGAAGCCCTCCGCACGGACGTCGTCGAGGATTTTGACGCATTCTTCGCGCAGCGTCTCCGCGTCCGACGTCGGCGTGCCGGGATAATCGAGGTTCGCCGCCGACGCGACCCATACGCCGCGCAGACTCAGGGTGCTGCACAGCGGCTCCGCATTTTCATCGGCGGCGAAGGCGGGGGACTGCAGCAGGGAAAATATGAAAAGCAGGGCGAAGAAGACGCAGAAACGCTTCAACCGGCTCTCTCCTATCTTACTTTTGATCGGCGTCCGCATGGATGACATTGCGGATGCTCTTTTCTATCTTTACGCGCGGCACCATCACTTCATGCCCGCAGGTTTCGCAGCGCAGCCGCATATCCATGCCGACGCGCAGCACCTTCCAGGTTTTCCCGCCGCAGGGATGCGTTTTTTTCATTTCCAGCGTGTCATTCAAGCGAATATCCATTTTTAACTTTTTCCTTTGCGCAATCGATATGTATTTTGTCCCGAAAACGCACATACTACGCACGGGCAGCCGAACAAAAACAAACGGAGGATGATTTCGAATATGCGAATCACAGCGATTTTTGAAACGGAGGACTTAGCCGACCGCGCGGCGGCGGCCATTGCCGGGCAGATCCCGCTATCAAAGCGCCGTGTCGTCTCGCTCGAGGGCGTACAGGACGCCGTGCCGCCGTATGTCGAGCAGCCGGCGATGCTCGCGGCGGGCTTTGAGAATATCGCCGTGACGAACGGCGCCGCCTTTTCGGGCTTTGACGCGGGGATGCTCCCCTTCGGCGCGGCTTTTCCGCTGCCGTGGACGAGCATCACGCCGGAACAGGCGCCGGGCGAGGCGTCCAGAGAAGCGCGGCTCGAGCTGGACGTCGATCCGGCAGATGCCGGGACGGCTGAAAAGCTGCTCGTCAATCTGCACGGCCGCGCGATCACCGCGTTTTAATTTCGATAGATTCCACGGCATCGGCCAATCACTCTGCAAAAAAGGAGGTCACAGCTCATGGTCATCGACCGCATTGCGCTGATTCTTGTCATCATCGGCGCGCTGAACTGGGGGAGCATCGGCATCTTCGGCTTCGACGTCGTCGCAGCGATCTGCGGCGGCCAGCTCGCCGTCGTCAGCCGCATCATCTATACCCTCGTCGGCATCGCCGGACTCTGGTGCATTTCCCTGCTGTTCCGCGATCGTTCCGCGGACGAGCATTCGCCCGACGCGCATCACGCGTAAAGCGCGCACCTTCGGGGAATTTTAGTATACCCTTTTTCCGCGATTTCGTCAAGAGCCGCCCTGCCCCGGTTCCCCGGGCTCCGGGGCGGCTCGGCGCGTGTCCGGGGAGGGTGGACATTTTCCCGTTTTCGTGGTATACTGCTTCCGATACGAAACATCGGGAGGAGTTTTGAGCCGTGAATCTTTCGGAGGAGATCGAACGGATCGCGAAAACCATTTTTTCGGAAACGGGGTATGTCGACACCGGCAAGCTGGTGTTTTATCCCGAGGTCCGGCAGATCTGCGAGCAGAACGGCTGCCGCCGTTACGGCACCACCTGGGCCTGTCCGCCGGCGATCGGCACGCTCGACGAGTGCCGGGCGCGCGTCGAGCCGTATGACCGGATGCTGCTGCTCGCGAAGAAGTACGAGCTGGAGGATTCGTTTGACTATGAGGGCATGATGGAAGGCATGCGCGATTTCCGGGACGCCGCGGACGAGTTTGACCGCCGCATCCGCGGGCTGCTGCCCGACTTCCTGCTGCTCGCAAACGAGAGCTGCGGAAGATGCACAAAATGTACCTATCCGGACGCGCCGTGCCGCTTCCCGGAGCAGCTGCATCCGTCGCTGGAGGGCTACGGCTTCGTCGTCAATGAGCTCGCGCGCGAGGCGGGGGTGCGCTACAACAACGGACCCGCCACGGTGACCTATTTCGGCGGGCTGTTTTTCCATTCCCGCGGATAAAAAAGCGCCCCTGTATGACAAAAATAGTCATACGGGGGCCTTTTTTATGCGGTAAAGCCGGGAAAACGGCCGTCGAGTTCGGTCTCGAAGCGGTCGCAGAAGGAGAAAAAGTAGTCCATTTTCTCGTCGTACAGACGCCGGGATAGCTCGAAATTCAGCCCCGCGCGCAGGGCTTCGCGCCCGGCCGTGCGCTCCTCGCGCATCATGCGCAGCGCACCCGATGCGGTTTCGTTCATCGCGCGCGCGGCGAGGATGTACATCCAGACGTCGTAGCTGCCGAAATGGTCGAGATAGTCCGCGTCCTGCAGGATTTTGACCCAGTCGGAAAGCCCGGCGGCCTTTTCATAGCGGTCGTCGTGCAGCAGCACCAGCTCGCAGATCTCCCGCAGCGTTTCCTCATCCGCAAGCCCCTCGAGCAGACGGCGCGTGAGAGCGGCGCCCTCCCGCCCGTGCTCCTTTTCGGCGCCTGCGCGGTTGCAGACGTCGTGGAACCACGCGGCGACGGTCAGCGCGCCGTCGTGCGAGGCGTCGTCCGGAAACAGCGCGCGACGCAGCGTCAGCGTGAGCTTCGCGGTGCGCAGGCCGTGGTCGTATTTGTTGCCGCGTTCCTTCCACGGGTGGCTTGCGCGGTCGGCGAACTGTTCGCGGGCAATGCGCTGGATCTCGGGCAGATTCATCGGGGCTTCCCTCGCTTTTTTGTCGGTATACCGCCATTATAGCAGAGTTTTGCCGCACAGACAAGCCCTAATCTGCCGACAGGGGCTGGGAAAACGTGTAGAGCAGCGCGCCCGTCTCGTCAAAGCCCCGCACCGTCGCCTCGAAGCGCGCGGGGATGAGCCCGCCGGACCATGCGCGGATCTCGAGATTCGCGTCCGTGTCGCTGTAATCGTCGTCGAAGGCGTTGAAGATCGTGTACCGCTTCGGTACGCGGAACCGGAAAAAGCCGCCGCAGCGCTCCGCCTCCGTGCTCGTGTATAAAAGCTCCAGATGGCAGTCGCGCAGCCCACTGCCGTCCGGGTCGTATGTCCCGTCGATGACAAGCGACACGGAAAGCTCCGCGCGCGCGGCGTCTGGGCAGGCGGCAAACAGCGTATAGGATTCAAACCCGTACTGGGACGGCAGCACGATCTCCTCCGTTCCCGACAGCGGATATCGCAGCAGGTCGACCGGGTTCAGGAGGAAGCGATTCAGGCCAGCGAAGCAGAAGCTGACATACAGCTCGCCGTCCCGCACGCCGGCTGCGGAATAAAAACCGTCGAAGTGATCCGACACGGGGTAGGTGCACAGCAGCTCCGACGGGCCGCAGAGATTCTGCCGCTCGAGCCGCCGGTGCGCGAGCGCGGGGGAGAACGCCGGATAATCCAGCAGCGCCCACAACACGAACAGAACGACCGGGATCAGCGCGAAATTCAGGACGGTTTTCGCCGCCCGGGAGAGTCTCGGAACACGTTTTTTCATGCCGTCGCCCCCTTCAGCGGAAAGCGCAGGGCAACGCTGCGTCCGTCCTCGCGGTAATACAGCTCGAACCACTCCGCGCCCGGGGTCAGCTCCCGCACCTCGTACTCAAGCTGCCAGGAAAACGGACGCCGCGAGGACACCCGGCTCCGCACACGGGACGGTTCGCCGGTGCCGCCCGGCAGACGCGGATAGTCTTTTCCGGCACTGTCCAGGCCGGAAAACGCCCGCACGGCCGCCATCGGTTCGCCCGCCCACGGCAGCGGATGCGACGCGCGGACGGTGAAGTACAGGACCTCCTCGCCGGACGCCGTGTCATAGCGCCGCGCCGCACGCGTGACGGAAAAGGTATAGCCGTCGGAGGACGCCTTCGCGGCGGGCTCCCAGAACGCGAGCAGCGTCTCCGTGCCGTAATCCTCTTCCGCAAAGCGCGCGTCTACGGGATAGGCATAAAAGCCGTCGTGCAGGCTGCCGTCCCGCACGGCATTCACGAGCAGCGGCACGGCGAGGATGAAGACGCAGACCAGCAGCGCCCGGGAGACCTCCCAGAGCCAGCCCTTCCACGCCGGATGCGCCTTCGCCAGCGCGCGTCCGACCTCGTCGGCGTCGCCCATCGCGCGCACGGTCTCGGCAACGGCCTCCGCGCGCGGCATCCCGGACGCCTCCCGCGCGCACTCGGCGTCGTCCATATGGTTCCACAGCTCCTCGCGCACGCGCCGGCGGTCGGGCGGGTACCGGACCCAGGACGCCGCCTGCTCGCACCAGCGCGACATGGCGGACAGATTGGCGGAAAGGCTCATACCGCGCCCTCCCGTATCGCCCTGCCCGGGATGATAGCGTCGACCTTCGACGCGAAAAAACGCCATTCCGCGGCCTTTTCCGTCAAAAGCTCCTTTCCGCGCGGCGTGATCCGGTAATAGCGCCGCATCCGGCCGTTTTCGGCCTCCCGTTCGTACGAAACGACGCGCCGGTCCTGCTCCAGCGTGTGCAGGATCGGGTACAGGGTGCCCTCCTTCAGGCAAAACGTGTCGTCCGACCGCGCCGCCAGCTCCGCGATGAGCTGATACCCGTATTTTTCCCCCTCCGCCAGCAGCGACAGCACGAGAAGCGTCGTCGAGCCCGAAAGCAGGGAACGATCCACCTTCATTTTCGGTGTCCTCCTTTCCGCTGACCGCCGTACATACCTCGGCGATCTAGGTACATTATACCTCGACTGCCGAGGTATGTCAAGAGCAAAAAACGGCATCCGCAGTTTTTTTGCGGATGCCGGAACGCGTTACAGATAGAAATACTCGTTTTTCTCGCGCAGCAGGAAGAAGAGCGAGACGAGCAGCGTGCCTGCTTCGGTGAAGACCGCCGTCAGCCAGACGCCGTCGAGGCCGAGAAGCCTGGGCAGGACGAGGATCAGGATGCCCTGCAGCACGAGCGAGCGCAGCACGGAGATGATCGCGGAAATGCGGCCGTTGCACAGCGAGGTGAAAAACGACGACGCGAAGATGTTGACGCCGCAGAACAGAAACGCGAGCGCGTACAGGCGGAAGCCGCGGACGGTCATTTCCATTAACGCGGCATCGGCGCTGACGAAGAACGAGACGACCGGGCGCGCGGTCAGCTCGGCAAGAGCGGCCATCGCCGCGGAGCAGAGCAGGATGACGGTCGAGCACTTGCGGAACAGGTTTTTCAGCTCGTCATACCCTTTGGCGCCGTACTGGTAGCTGATGATGGGCGCCGAGCCCATGGCAAAGCCGATCAGGATGGCGACGAAGATGAAGTTGACGTACATAATGACGGTGATCGCCGCGACGCCGGACTCGCCCGCGAGGCGCATCATCTGGATGTTGTAGAGGAAGGTGACGATCGACGCGGAGATGTTGGAGAGCATCTCGGACGCGCCGTTGACGGACGAACGCAGCAGCACGCGGGGGTACCAGCGCGGACGGATCAGCCGCAGGCGGCTGCCGTTCGGCGCGAGAAAGTAGAACAGCGGCACAAGCCCGCCGATCGCGTAGCCGATCACCGTCGCGAACGCGGCGCCCGCGATGCCCATGCGCAGGACGTAGACGAACAGGAAGTCGAACACCATGTTCGCGACGCCGGACGCCACGGTGAGCGCCAGCCCCAGATGCGGCCGTTCCGCCGCGATAAAGAAGGTCTGGAAGCTCGTCTGCAGCATGAAGAACGTGCAGCCGGCGAGCAGGATGACACCGTAGGTGATGCAGTCGGCCATCAGGATGTCGCTCGCGCCGAGCAGGCGCGCGACGGGGCGGATGAAGATGATGCAGACGGCCGACAGAGAGACGCCGATGACGATGATCGTCGAGATCAGCAGGGAAAAATACTCGTCGGCGCGCTTTCCGTCGCCCTCGCCGAGCGTTTTCGAGACCTCCGCGCAGCCGCCCGTGCCGAGCATGAAGCCGAACGCGCCGACGACCATGATCAGCGGCATGATGATGTTGATGGACGACAGCGCGTTGGCGCCGACGATGTTGGAGACGAACATCCCGTCCACAACGCTGTAGATGGATGTGAAGATCATCATCACGATGGACGGCAGCGTAAAGCGCAGCAGGCGTCCGTAGGTGAAGTGATCGGAAAGCTGAATCTTCATGAATGCTCCTTTGTGATAAAGTTTGCCGGACAGCAAAAGATGCCCCGGCTGTGACCCCGAAAAAGGGCAGAGCCGGGCGCACCCGACGGCTTTTCGGTGATGGGACGGAAGAAAAACAGGCATGGATGCCCATACCTGCGAATGTTTACCGGAGATGACGGAGAGTTATTATACCGTATCCTGAGTGAAATGTCAAGACGGGAACGGAAAAATGGCAGAAAAGCGCATACGGCGCGCAAAAACCCGGTTTTCGCGCGCCGAAAAAAGGCCCCTCGGCGAATTGGCCGGGGGGTCTTTCCTATTTCATCAGATCGTCTGTCAGACGCAGGATCTCGGACGCGATCTTCTCCCTTTCCTTTTTCAGCGTCCGGTTGTACAGCGGGTAGGTCAGACTGACGATGGCGATGCCGAGGATGCCGATGACGATGCCGGGGATGAACAGGGTACCCTGCCAGACCATGGCACAGCACATGCCGACTCCCAGAATCAAAGCGCCTGCGATGCCCATGCTGAGAGACAGGACCATCGCTTTTTTGTATACGGCGGCGTCCATCCGCCGGAGCTGCGTCATTTTGTCCTCCTCGGCAGGCGCATACTTCCTCCGGATCCTCCGGATTTCATCCTGATCCTTTGCGGAATAGGTGTAGTTGAACACTTCATGCTCGTCTTTGTTTTCCATTTCAGTACCTTCGTATCCCTTTCATTTCTTTTGTGGAACGGACGATTGTATAAACTGATATCGCCACAATGGCGACGGCGACGCCGGAACCGGTGAAGATGGTCATGAGCTGCTGCTCTCTGACCGCCATGCCTTCGCCGAATGCGTGAAGCATGGCCGTTTCAAGCGACAGCATGGAAACGAGCGCCGCCGACAGGCTGATCCTCTTCGCGGCCGACATGACGGGGCTGTTGTACCGGCGGAATTTGACGGTGCTGATGATGGCCTGCGCCGTCACATAGAAGGTGTATGCCGCCATGGCGTAGATCATCATGCCGTTGTAATAAAAGCTGTGGTTCTTCCGCACGACCAGAATCACGACGCCGGACAGGACGATGTTGATCAGCATGAGAATGATCCCGCACTGCCGCGAACGCCGCAGCTCCGCATACCGGTCGCGGCCGATGCCGACCCGCCCGATGAAGCGCAGCAGCAGAAACCGCATGACGGCCAGTATCATGTAATAGGCCGCCAGTGTGACCGGCCAGACGGATCTGCTGCGAAGCCCCGCGATCAGCTTGACGGCGGCATACAGCAGGTTTGCGGCAAGCGAGCCGTAAAGCGAGATGTGGATTTTGAACGCGGCGTCGGTCAGATACAGGTTCCCGAGCGGATGGTCGAGGATTTTTTGCCGGACTGCCCGGATGAGCTTCGGCAGACCCGTCCAGGCACATACGCAGACGGCCGTAAGCGTGTAGAAGGAGAGCAGATACGCGATGTGCGCAAACGCCGTGTCCTCGAGTCCCTTCCGGAACACCGCTGTCAGGCAGACCGCGCTCAGAACGGTCAGAAGGAGTATGAGCCGGGACGGCGGCAAAATCAGCTTCTTTGCGCACTTCTTCCAGTCCATGCTACGCCCTCCGGATTTTCACGGTAAAGGTCGAGCCCTTCCCAACGACGCTTTCCACGCAGATTTCCCCCTGCATGATGTCCACGACTCTCCTGACTAAAGCGAGCCCGAGGCCGTTGCCCTGTGCCGAATGGGAAGTGTCGCCCTGATAGAATTTCTCGAAAATATGCGCGCCGACCTCCGGCGACATGCCGCAGCCGGTATCCCGTACCCGGACGACCGCCTGATCGCCGTCGGCGGTCAGCACGACGCTCACGGTGCCTCCGGCGCCTGTGAACTTGAACGCGTTGGAAAACAGATTGTTCCAGACCAGCCCCAGAAGCTCCGCATCGGCCTTCACCCGGATGTTTTCCGCGATGTCGGTCTCGATGTTGATGCCGGCGTCCTCCCAGACGCTTTCATACTGCAAAAGGCATTCGCAGAGCTGCTCTCCGAGGTCAAACTCGGCAGTCTGGGGGAAAATCTGCTGGTTTTCCAGCCGGTTGAGCTTCAGGATGTTCGTGATCATGTCCGCGAGCCGCCGGGAGCCGTCCGTGACGCCCTTGGCATAGGCGATCCGGTCTTCGTCGGAGAGGGAAGGCGCCTGCAGAAGGGTGCCGTAGTTCTGTATGACGGCGAGCGGGGTCTTCATTTCATGGGACACGTTGGCGATGAAATCCGTGCGCAGGGTTTCGACGCCCGCAAGCTCCTCTGTCATCTTGTTGAAGCAGGCGATGATCTGATTGAAGCTGTCGTCCGTACCGAACCGGCTCAGGGGTTTGACCCGTACCGAAAAATCGCCCTGCACGATCTTTGCGGCGGCAGCCAGAATCTGCCGGACCGGTCTTTCCACCGTGTGCCGGCGGCGAAGCGCGTCGATGACGGTAAACATGAAGCTCAAAAGCAGAACGTTCAGAAAATTGATCCTCGCCGCGGTTTTCAAACCGTTTTCCGTCAGGGTTATGCCGAGATCACGGACCAGAATGGACACAAACGGGACCGTACAGCAGGTGATGACGAAGGCGATCAGCAAAAAGAACAGCAGATAGCGGCTGGTCGCGCGCAGAATCCGGCTTAACCGGTCCCGTGTATTCACTTCAGCACCACCTTATATCCGAGTCCGTGGACGGTTTTGATTTCAAAATCCCCGCAGCCCGCGAGCTTCGCCCGCAGCTTTGTCATATACACGTCGACGGCTCTCGGCGCGGTTTCGGTGTCGGAATCCCAGAATTCGTCCATCAGCTGCGTCCGGGTGAAGGTCTTTTTGGGATAGGAGAGCAGCTTGTAGAGGATGCTGAATTCCCGGTTCGTCATCGGGATCTCTTCCCCGTTGAGATAGGCGGTGTGCTCATCCGCATCCATGACAAAGCTGCCGATCTCGAGCTTGCGGCTGGCCGCGATTTTCGCGCGCCGCAGCAGCGCGCCGATGCGCAGAAACAGCTCGTCGAGATCGATGGGCTTGACCATATAATCGTCCACACCGATGCGGAAGCCCCGCTGCTTGGAGGCGATGTCGTCGCGCGCCGTCATGAACAGAATCGGAATGTTTTCGTTCAACTCGCGCACGTTTTTCGCAAATTCGAAGCCGTCGATGCCCGGCATCATGATATCGGACACGATGAGGTCGAAAATCCCGGAATAGAGCGCGTCGTAGGCTTCGGCAGCGTTTGAGCAGCCGACCGCCTCATAGCCGCTGTGATTCAAAAAGGAACAGACGGTTTTGTTCAGTTCCCTGTCGTCTTCTACTACCAATATCTTAAACATTGCAAAACCTCCGCGGATTCCTTTGTCATGCGGAGTACAGTATACCACGCGAATGTTAAAGTTTTGTTTGCGTTCCGCCCTTTTTGAAAAAGTTTTTCCCGGAAAAAACGGAGCTGCATCGACGCCCGATACGCTCCGCTTTAAGAGTTATACGAGACTCGTTTTCCGAAGGACCGCATTGCTTGCCGCGCCGAGGCCGACTGCGAACAGCGCGCCGCCCGCAAGGCACAGGAGGACGTTCATCAGGGTCGACGAAAGCGGGGTGATCATGGAGGTCATCATGAAAAGCAGCATTCCGCCGCCCAGAGAACCGCAGAGCGCAAGCCATGTCTTCTGCTTCGCCGCGGCGCTGATCAGTACGAAGATGGAGATGAACACCGGCATCAGAAAGATTTTGGAGAGCATGCACAGTACGATGTTCCCGGCGTTCAGCGTGCCGAGGTCAAAGGAAAGACCGGAGACGGCGCCGCCGAGCATGGCGCCGATGAAGTAAAAAATCAGCATCAGCGCGCCGCAGAGGAAGCCGGAGACCGTTTTGGAAACGACGTAGTCGCTCTTTACGGCACGGACGGTGAAGAGGTTTTTGACATATCCGCTTTTGAAGTCCTCGGAGATGAACAGACAGATGAAGACGGCCGCAAACAGGAACATCATATTGATGCTGCACATGCTCATGATGTCCATGCCGCCCATCGCCTCGCCGCCGGGCAGGGTCCCGATGGACTGCCAGGCGTTCTCGGGGCCGTGGACGACGGTTTCCACGCCCGTCTGCGGATCGACGGATACGGAGCCGTCCATCATCGTCATCATGACCGTGATCAGAATCGGAAGGACGAGAGAGCAGGCGATCACGATATAAAAGAGCTTCGACTTAAACATCCGCCTGAAATCGACCTTCAGCATGCTGCGAAGCCGGATACCGAAGCTGACCGGCACAAATTCCGCTGTTTTATCCATTTTCGTGGTCCCCCTTCATCAAGTCGATGTAGTATTCCTCCAGACCGATCTTGTCCGTCCTGATCTCGGTGACGCAGATGCCGTTTTCATAGAGGAAGGTCACGATTTCCTCCGGCGCCGTCCGGTCGTAGACCCGCAGGTTTCCGGCTTCGTCCTCCTCCACCCGGGAGTACCGGCAGCCGAGCAGCGCTTTGGCTCTGCGCATGTCCCCGCATCGCAGCGCGGCATAGGTGCGGCAGTCTGCGTCAAGCTCGGCGGCGGTCATTTCCCGGATCATTTTCCCGTGCCGGATGATCCCGTAGTGCGTGGCGACCTTCTGCAGCTCGCCGAGAAGATGGGAGGAGACGATGACGCTGCGCCGGCCGTCCCGGATGACGTCCGTCAGCACCTCGCGCATGATTCTCATGCCGTCGGCATCCAGACCGTTGAGCGGCTCGTCCAGTACCAGAAGCATCGGGTCTCCCAGCAGCGCCATGGCGATGCCGATGCGCTGCTTCATGCCAAGCGAGCAGCTTTTGTATTTGATGCCGGCGGAATCCCCCATACGGACGATATCCAGCACGCGCCGGATCTCGGCGTCCCGGTTTTCAAGGCCCAGGTTGATCGCCTGCATCATCAGATTCTGGTATACGCTGGAGCCCGGGAAGCAGCCGGGATTTTCGATCAGCGCGCCGACCCTGACCCGGACGCCGGGGTCGGTGAAGTTCCGGCCGAACAGCTTGATTTTCCCCTTATCCGGAACCAGATGTCCGCAGATCAGCTTCTCCGTGGTCGATTTCCCGCTTCCGTTTTCGCCGATAAAGCCGTAGATCGCGCCCACGGGAACGGTCATGTTCAAGTGGTCGACGGCATACATGCCGCGGAAGCTTTTGGACAGGTTCCTTATCTCGATCGCATTCATTTGCCCTCTTCTCCTTTGAATCTTTTTGCCCGGACGTTCCCTTGGCAGGGCTGCGGACAGCCGGAGGTCTTACCGATCGCCCTTGGCGGCGTCGATGCGTGCCTGCGCTTCTGCCTGGCGCTTCTTTGCCTCCGCGATCTGTTCGTCGCGCTCCGCCTGCATCACGGCCTTGCGGCGCTCGGGGCTGCCCATGGCCTTTGCCTCCTCCCACTGCGCCCTGGACTCCGCCTTGGCGGCGGCCATATTGGCCTTGTCCACTTCGTGCTGCGCCTGCGCGCTTTCTTTCATGTCCTGAAACGCCTTCTTGAAGAAATTTGCCATTGCGGTTCATCCTTTCATTTGTCTGACGGTACAGTTCCCTTTCCCGCGATGTTGTGACTGCATTATACCTGCCGGCTGTTTTCGTTTTTTGTGAGAAATGTTTGAGGAATATTAAAATGGACATCCTCTTCCGCAGCCCCCCGGTTTGCAGACTTTTCATTTTCGGACGGCGCGCGGGGAGGGAATCCGAAAAAACGCGCGCAAAAACCCGGGATGCCCGTATTGACAACCGCGTCCGTTTTTTGTATGATAATACACAGAAAAAGCGATGCCGATAAGGAGACTGGGGACTATGAAACGGGATTTGGGTACCGGACGCTGCGCCTGCGGAAGGGTGCATGAAGCGGCAATCGACGAGGTCGTGGTGGGAAAGGGCGCGGTGCGCCGTCTGCCGGAGCTCGCGGCGCGGTACGGGGCGAAAAAGCCCTTTGTACTGGCGGATCGGAACACCTTCGCGGCGGCGGGGGAGACGGTGTGCGGGGTGCTGGAGGAGGCCGGGCTGTCCTGTGTCCGGTACGTCTTTCCCGATGCGCGTCCGGAGCCCGACGAGCACGCCGTGGGCGCGGCGGTGATGCATTTTGACCACGGCTGCGACCTGATCATCGGCGTCGGCTCAGGCGTCATCAACGACATCGGCAAGATTCTCAGCCGCATCTCCGGCAGAAAATACATCATCGTCGGCACGGCGCCCTCGATGGACGGCTACGCCAGCGCCACCTCCTCCATGTCGATGGACGGGCTGAAGGTGTCGCTGCCGTCGCGCTGCGCCGATGTGATCGTCGGCGACACGGACATCCTGCGGCAGGCGCCGCTGCATATGCTCAGATCCGGGCTGGGGGATATGCTTGCCAAGTACGTCAGCATCGCTGAATGGCGCATCGCGCATCTGATCACCGGCGAATACTACTGCGAGCGGGTGGCGCAGCTCATCCGTGACGCGGTGAAGCGCTGCGCAGAGCACGCGGAGGGGCTGATGAACCGGGACGAGGACGCGGTGCAGGCGGTATTCGAGGGGCTGGTCACCGGCGGCGCGGCGATGGCGTACGCGGGCGTCTCCCGTCCCGCTTCCGGCGTCGAACACTATTTTTCCCATGTCTGGGATATGCGGGGGCTGGAATTCGGCACGCCGGTGGAGCTCCACGGCATCCAGTGCGCCATGGCGACGCTGAAAGCGGTGCAGCTCTATGAAGCGCTGGAAACCGTGACGCCGGACTGGGAGAAGGCGCACGCGTATGTGGAAGCCTTCGACTATGAGGACTGGAAGCGGCAGCTTCGGGGCTTTTTGGGAAAGAGCGCCGAAACCATGATCGCGCAGGAGACGCGGGAGGGGAAATACCGCAAGGAGACCCACCCGGCGCGTTTTGCAAGGATCGGGGACAACTGGGACGCCATTCTCCGGATCCTGCGGGAGGAGCTGCCGTCGTCGGAAGCGCTGGCGGCGCTGCTCGGCACGATCGGCATCTCCGCGGACCTCGGCACGATCGGCGTCGATTCCGCCTGCGCGCAGATGACCTTCAAGGCGACAAAGGACATCCGCGACAAGTACGTCCTGTCCCGGCTTGCGTGGGATCTCGGCGTGCTGGATGAGCTGGCGCAGCGGCTGTAACGGCGGCGCCCGCGCGGTTTTTTTGCCCGGAGGGATTTGACAACCGCGCCGGATTTGAGTATAATATCACTGCTTGCGCGGAGGGCAAATCATTCGCTTGGAAATGATGAGCCGGATAAGGCAACAGGCTGAGACGCCTGTATGACTTATCCGGCTTTTTTGCTTTTCCGGGGAAGAAAAAATCATTCATCGGAGGATCCGCGGCCGCAGCCGCAGGATCGAGAAAGATATCGGGTGCGCTCGGTTATTTTACAGCCGGGCGCATTGTCATGCCGTCCGGCAAAAAAAGGGAGGACGGACCATGAAAATCGTTACGGTCAGCCGCGAATTCAAGGCGCTGGTTCCCGCCGTGGCGGAATATGTGAAGCTCTGGTTTGAACAGGCGTAAGGCGAGGGGAAACATCATGGAAATTTCCAGAAGAAAACGGATTTTTCAGAATGTGGCGCCGGCGATTCTGGCAAACGCCTGCGTGTTTCTGTTCTCCGTCGTGGACGGCGTTTTTGTCGGCAACGGCGCGGGAAGTCAGGCGCTCGGCGCCGTCAATCTGGCGCTGCCCTTCGTCCTGCTCGCGCAGGCGCTGAACGCGATGGCGAGCATCGGCGGCGTGACCTTCACGGCCATCCGCTTTGGCCGCGGCGACAAGGCGGGCGCACAGAGTGCCTTTATGCACTCGCTGACCCTGAACCTGCTTGCGGGCATCCTGATCACGCTGGCGGGTTCCGTATGCACGGGCGCGGTGTGCAGTCTGCTCGGGGCGTCGGAAAGCTATCTGCCGCTGGTGCGGGAATATGTGTGCTGGTATGCGCTTTTCGCGATCCCGAATGCGCTTTCCCTGAATCTGCAGTCGTTCTGCCGCAACGACGGCTCCCCCGGACTGGTCGCCGTTACCAACGTCGTCAGCACGGCGCTGAATATCTTTCTCGACTGGCTGTTTGTGTTCCCCCTGCAGATGGGCGTGATGGGGGCGGCCGTCGCAACCGGTCTTTCCCAGACCGCGGGTGCGCTGATCGCGCTGACGCATTTCCTGTTCGGAAAGGGCAGCCTTCGCATCCGCAGATTTTCACCCCGGATGAAGCTGTTCCGGAAGATCCTTTTTCGCGGGCTTCCCGAAGCGATCGCGCAGTTTTCGACGCCGGTCACGACGCTCTGCATGAACCGCACCCTGATGGCGTTCTTCGGCGATACCGGCATCAATGCGTTTGCGATCATCTCCTACCTGTCCTCCTTTACCATGGCGGTGTTTTTCGGAGCGTCGGAGGGGATGCAGCCGCTGTTCGGACAGGCGTACGGTGCGCGCGAGGGCAGGCGGATTCGGGAGCTTCTTGGGTATGCGGTATGCACCGCCGCCGTATTCGGGCT
>JAEDGJ010000180.1 GCA_016297585.1 Clostridiaceae bacterium | reverse complement strand
TTTTTCACCTTACAACATAATACGCGCCGCCGGACGCGTCTTCCGACCGGCGCAGCCCGACGCCGAAGGCCTCCCGAACCGCGCCCGACGCGCAGACGTCCTCCGGCACGCCGGAGATGAGCAGCCCGCCGCCGCATAGCACGGTCACGGTGTCGGCGTACTCCATCGCGAGGGTCAAGTCGTGCAGCACGGCGACGATGCCGTGCCCGTCCGCGGCGAGCGCGCGCAGGACGTCCATGAGCTGGAGGCGGTTTGCGATGTCGAGACTCGACGTCGGCTCGTCGAGCAGGATGTAGTCCGCCTCCTGCGCAAGCGCCATCGCGATATAGCAAAGCTGCCGCATCCCGCCGGAGAGCTCCCGCATCGGGCGGCCGGCAAGCTCCCCGATGCCGAGCCGCTCCATCGCGGCGCGCGCGATCTCCCGGTCGCGCCGTCCGTAGCGGCGCGGATAGCGCAGATGCGCAAAGCGGCCGTGCAGCACGAGCTCGCCCGCCGTCATATCCGGCGCGGCGTGCTCCTGCGCGAGATATGCGATCCGCCGCGCCGACTGCACGGGCGTCATCCCCGACAGCGCCGCGCCGTCGACGGTCACCGTCCCCGCGCGCACGGGGAGGAGCCCGGCGGCCGTCTTCAGCAGCGTGCTCTTTCCGCAGCCGTTCGGGCCGATGACGCAGGTCATCCTGCCCTTTTCAAAGCACGCGGAGAGGGAGTGGAGCACCTCGCGCCGCCCGTAGCCGGACGAAACGCCGCAAAATTCAAGCACGGGCCGGCCCTCCCTTCCCGCGAATCAGGATAAAGACGAAAAACGGCGCGCCGAGGAACGCCATGATGATGCCGACGGGGATCTCGTACGGGGAAAAGGCGGTTCGCGCGACGGTGTCGCAGAGCGTGACAAAGCCCGCGCCGAACAGCGCGCACAGCGGCAGCAGATGCCGCGAGCCCGCCGCTCCCAGCCGCCGCACCGCATGCGGTACGAGCAGTCCGACGAACGACAAAAGCCCCGCGAGGCTGACCGCACAGCCGGACAGCAGCGCCGCCAGCAGCAGAAAGAGCATCCGCATCGCCCGCGTATCGAGTCCCAGCCCCCGGGCGTTCTCGTCGCCGAGGGTCAGCACGTCGAGCTCGTTTGTCAGCGTCAGCAGCACCGCCAGCACGCCGAGGATGACGGCGGCGGCGGGGACGAGCTTCTGCACGGTCACGGACGAGAAGTCGCCGACACGGAAATCGCCGCTCATCACGCCTGCGTCGGGGAGGAAGGTGGTAACGGCGTCCGCGCAGGCGTTGAACAGGCTGTTGAGCGCGACGCCCATCAGGATGACCGTGCCGCGGGAGGCGCCCCATTTCCGCGCGCCGAGGCTGACGAGCAGCACGGCGAGGAATGCGCCGAGAAAAGCGGCGGCCGAGAGCCTCCAGCCGCCGTAGACCCCCGCCGCCGCGCAGAGCGTGACGGCCAGCCCCGCGCCCGCGTTGACGCCGATGATGCTGGGGGAGGCGAGGCGGTTTGCGAACACGTTCTGGATCAGCGCGCCCGCCACACTGAGCGCGGCACCCGTCAAAAGGCAGCCCGCCGTCCGGGGAAGGCGGACGTAGAGCAGGATCCTGCCCTCGGCGCTCTGCGTTCCCTGCCGCAGCGCCCGGATGAGCGCCGGAAGGCCGATGCGCGTGCTGCCGAGGCAGAGCCCCGTCACGACGGCGGCGCCAAAGAGCAGCACGCCCGCGGCAAAGAGCACGCGGATGCGTTTATTCGCCGAGGATGCCGCAGAGCGTTTCATAGGCCTCCCCCCAGCGCGCGTTGGGCTTCAAGTGGAACAGCCGGCGGTCCATAAAGTAAACGCGCCCCTCGCTGACCGCCGCGAGCGACTGCCACGCGGGATTTTCTTCGACAAAGGCGGAAAAATACGCCTGCACCGCGTCGTCCCGGCCGCCCATCTGCACGACGAAGATGCGGTAGGGGTCGCGCTCGAGGATGCTCTCGATGCTGAGGTTGTCGAGCAGCGTCCCGTCGCGGTCTGCGATGTTGACGCAGCCGCAGGCGGCGAGCATCTCGCCGAGCACGGTGCCCTCGCTGCCCTTGGCGCGGACGGAGCCGGAGGAGATGCGCAGCAGGAGCACCGTCTCCTGCCCTTCGGGGAACGCGGGCAGCGCCTCGCGCGCGGCCTCGATCTGCGCCTGCACCGCAAGGCCGTTCTGCTCGTACAGATCCTTTCTGCCGGTGATGTCCGTGCAGATGGCGAGCATCCCGAGGTAGTCGTCGAAGCTGTCGACGTCGAAGTAGGCAACGGTCAGCCCGGCGTTCTCCATCGCGTCAAGCAGGTCGACGTCGGCGGCGGTGGAGGCGCTCGCGATCACAAAATCGGGATCAGCGGCCAGAAGCGTCTCAAAGCTCGGGCTTTTGATCGTGCCGAGATTCGCGGCGTCGCCGAGCTCGAGCCCGAAGTCCTCCCAGGCATCCGCCGCCGCGGCGCAGAGCGTGCCGCCCGCAAGCACCCACACATCGGCATAGCTCCCGACGAGGGAGGCGACGCGCGCGGGATTCTTCGGGACGCGGACCTCTCTCCCGAGCGCGTCCGTGAAGGTGACCTCCGTCTTGGCCGCGGCGCCGGAGGGGGCTTCCTCCGGCGCCTTCGCGCAGCCTGCCGCGAAACTCAGCAGCGCCGCCAGAATCAGGCAGACCGCCTTATTCGCCCAGCAGCTTCTTTTCCACATAGTCAAATCCGAGCCTCGCGATCGTGTCGGCAAAGCGTTCTCCCTTGATGCCCTCGTCGCGGAACAGCACGATGGCGCGCTCGATGACGGTAAGCACCTCGTCCTCGGAGGTAAACAGCCGGGACAGCGGACGTCCCATCGCGGTCTTCTTGCCCCAGCGGCCGCCGATGCAGACCTTGTAGCCC
The DNA here is from genome assembly GCA_016297585.1 of Clostridiaceae bacterium. Taxonomy (GTDB): domain Bacteria; phylum Bacillota; class Clostridia; order Oscillospirales; family QAMX01; genus JAAZKA01. The sequence continues at coordinate 1,208 of JAEDGJ010000180.1, read as the reverse complement.
TCGGACGCGGTCTCGAACGCGCCGAAGGGGCACTTCTGATAGCAGCGTCCGCAGTTGTTGCAGAGCGCGGCGTCGATCCGGATCTTGCCGTCCTCGACGGACGCGGCCTTCATCGGACAGGCGGTGACGACGGCGCACTTGCCGCAGCCGCGGCACTTGTCCGCGTCGGGCTTGAAGATGCGCTGGCCGATCACGCCGAGGTCGTTTAAGTCGGGCTTGACGCAGTTGTTCGGACAGCCGCCCACCGCGATCTTGAACTTATGCGGCAGCGCCGTGCCGTGATAGCCCTCGTAGAAGCGCTCGTGCACCTTCAGGCTGAGGCCGTAGGTGTCGATCAGTCCGAACTGGCAGGTCGTACCCTTGCAGGAGACGACGGGACGCACCTTCGCGCCGGTGCCGCCGGTCTCGAGGCCGTGCTCCTTTAAGAACAGGATCAGCGACGGGATCTTGTCATAGGGCACCCCCTGGATCTCGACGGTCAGGCGGCTCGTCATCGCGACCTCGGCGGAACCGAAGCGCTCCGACGCCTCCGCGATGGCGCGGTGCTCGGCGGCGGTGATCTTGCCGTTGCGGGTGATCACGCGGACGTTGAACACGTCCTCGTACCGCTTGTCGCGCAGGCATCCGAGTCCCTTCACCTTCATGATCTGCTCGGAGGTCAGCTTGCCGTCCTTCGGCGTCAGTCCCAGCGCCTCAAAAGCGTCTTTTACATCCATCGTATGTTCTCCTCCCCATTTTCCGGCGCGCGGCGTGACAAAAAACGGTTCCCGTTGGCTCTTTTCGTCCGCTTTCGCCGCATTTACTATGATTTTACCACATCCCGCGCCGCCTGTCAACCGAGCGCCGGGAGACGGCAAAAATTCCCCGGCGCGGCCTTCTTTCAAGGACCCGCACCGGGGAATCGGACGTTTTGCGCGCCGTTTTTTACAGCACTTTCAGGAAGTTTTCCGCCGTCAGGATGCTTTCCTGTACGGCGGCGCCGATTTTCGCCGTTTCGACGACGAGCAGCGTCGATTTCAGGCAGTGCACCGGCGCGTAGGAGCCGTAGACGACGCGCGGCAGCAGTCCCGTCGGCGCGAGGTCGTCGAGGAAGAAGAGCGACCCCTTAAAGCCCGCGGCGTCGGCAAAGACGTCGGGACGCGCAAGGATCGTATCGCGCAGCGCGGGCAGCTCGTTGTCGCGGACGTTCGAGACGACGACCGGGAAGC
>JAEDGJ010000179.1 GCA_016297585.1 Clostridiaceae bacterium | reverse complement strand
CGACGACGCTCTTCTGCTGGGATCCTGCAGACGACCGCTTCGAGCAGCGCATCACCGTGCCCTCCGACCCGCATTCGAAGGTGCTGACCGACGCGCGCGGCTGCGTCTATCTGCCGGGCGCGGGCTGGTACGACGGCGTGCGCAATGCGCTCGTCGACGGTCCGCGTCCCGAGACCGAAAAGGCGTGGTTTGCGGGCGACGGCGCGGCGGCTTACGGTTCGGACGGCGACGCCGTCTGGCGCTGGGACTTCGCGACGGGCGAGGTGCGCCGTCTGTTCGATACGCCCGACGGCAGCACGATCACCGTCGAGCGGCTGCCGCAGGGAGGGTTTCTCGCGCTGTCGCTCTACGGCTTCCTGCGCCGCTTCGACGACCGCGGCGCGCAGTACGTCCGGCGCAGTCTGCCTGCGGACGCCGTCGGCGCGACGGACTGCCTGCTGCGCCTGCCGGACGGCAGCCTGCTGGGCACGCCGTTCATCACGCAGCGCTTCTGGGTCATCGACGCCGCGACGGGCGTCGGACGCGACCTCGGACGCGCGTCTCCCGGCGGCGGCGAGGTGCTGCAGGTCTGGCTCTGCGGCGGGAAGGCGTATATGGCAAGCTACACCGAAGGGGTGCTGACCGAATACGACCCCGCGGCCGGGGGAACCTTCCCCGAAAATCCCCGCGTCGTCGCCGAGCCTCCGGCGTCGATGCGTCCTGTCTGCGCGGCCGAGGACGGCACGCGGCTCTTCTACGTCTCAAACCACCACTACGGTCTTCTCGGCTGCGAGGCGACGCGCTACGACACCGCGACGGGCGAGACGTTCTTCCGCCCCGACCTGTTCCCGCAGCACGAGGTGTTCAGCCTGTTTTATGACCCTTCGCTGCGGATGCTGACCGGCGGCACGAGCTGGGAGGCCGACTGCGGCACCGCGATCCCGAAAAGCGACGAAAACTACGTCTTTTTGATGGATCCCGACACGCTGGAGATCACCCAAAAGGCGAAGGTCCCCGCCGGCGTGCGCCGTGCGGACGTGCTGGGGCCGGTTTCCGGCACGGTCTACGCGGTGCTGCTGCATGAAAAGACGGGACGCAGTCTCGCGGCGTTCGACGCAGCGGCGCTCTCTTCCGGGCTGCTGCCGTTTGCGCCGCTTCCCGAGGGCGCGCGGGAGTGCCGGTATACGGGGACTCCCGGACGCTTCCTCATCCGTGTCGGAGACGAGCTCGTGCTCTTCCGCGCGGACAAGACCGGGCTCTCTCCCGAAAAAACCGTCTTCTCCGGCGGCTTTGTCCGCTTCTTCTGCGACAAAGCGTATGCCTATGTGCTGACGGCGCGCGAGATCCACGAGATTTCGCTCGATTGAGCGGCTCGATTGAGCCGCAAAAAACCGCTTTTTCCCGACAGAAAGGACGGGGGACCTTTTCCTGCGATCAGGAAAGGCGCCCCCGTCCGTTTTATTTTACTTGGTGCCGAAGATGCGGTCACCGGCGTCGCCGAGACCGGGGACGATGTAGCCGTTCTGGTTGAGCTTTTCGTCGACGCAGCCGATGAAGAGGGAGACGTCCGGATGCGCCTGATGCAGCCGCTCAAGACCCTCGGGCGCGGCGATGATGTGCATGCACTTGATATTCGTGCAGCCGCGCTGCTTGATGAAGTTGACCGCCGCGACCGCGCTGCCGCCGGTGGCGAGCATCGGGTCGAGCAGGATGACCTGACGGTTCTGGATGTCGTCGGGGAGCTTGCAGTAGTACTCATGGGGTTCGAGCGTCTCGTGATCGCGGTAGAGGCCGATGTGTCCGACCTTCGCCGGCGGCACCAGCGCCAGAACGCCGTCGACCATGCCGAGTCCCGCGCGCAGGATCGGGACGATGGCGAGCTTTCTGCCCGCGAGGCGCTTGGCCTTCGTCGTCGTGATCGGCGTCGTGACCTCGCACTCCTCCAGCGGCAGATCGCGCAGCGCCTCGTACGCCATCAGCATCGAGATCTCCTGGATCAGCTCACGGAATTCCTTGGAACCGGTCTTCGCATCGCGCAGCATCGTGATCTTGTGCTCGAGCAGCGGATGGTCCATAATCGTAACCTGGCTCATGTTCTCTATAGTACCCCTCTTCCACAAAATTTGTTTCGCGTTATTCTACCATATTTCGCTCCCCGATGCAAGATAAAATCATCCCCGCGGGCAAACTTTTCTTGACCCTCCCCTCTTCGACACCCTTTTTGTCCGCGCCGCGGTATAATAGCGTCCGGAAAGCCCGGTCGGGGAAAGGAGGCGGCGCGAAAAAGGTGTATCTGGACGTTTTATTCGCGGCCGACACCGCCGTGAACGCGCTGCTGCTGGCCGCGTGCGGGCGGCTGACCGGCGCGCCGCGGCACCCGGGACGCATTTTCCTCGGCGCGGCGGCAGGGGGACTCGCGAGCGCCGCGCTCTGGTTTGCAGGCGCCGCGTCCCCGGCGATGCCGCTTTTCCGCGCCGCCGTCGCGCTGCTCGTCACGGCGCTTGCCTTCGGCTGCCGCAGCCTGCGCCTGACGCTTACCCGCGCCTGCGTGCTCTACGCCGTCACCTGCGCGCTCGCGGGCGTCATCGCGTCCGTCGGCGGGACGGAGCGCCTGCTCGGGGGGCTTTCGTTCGGCATGGTCTTCTTCTCGGGGCTTGCCGTCTGCCTGTTTGCGTCGCTCGTCTCCCAGTTCCGCGAGCTGCGCGGCGCGTCCCGCACCTGCGGCGTCACCCTGACTCTCGGAGAGCGCAGCGTCACGCTCCGCGCGCTGCTCGACACCGGGCATTCGCTCGTCGACCCCGTCTCCAACCGCCCCGTGCTCGTCGCGACGCTTGCAAGCCTGCGTCCGCTCTTTTCTCCGGCGCTGCTTTCCGTGCTCGACCGCACCGGCGCCGCCGACGCGCCGGCACTGCTCTGCGCGCTCGACCGCGCGGGCATCCGCGGCTTTACTCTCGTCCCCTGCCGCACCGTCGGGAACGCAGACGGGCTGCTCGCGGCGTTTCTGCCGGATACTGCCCGGCAGGACGGCCGTCCCCTGCCCGTCCTCGTCGCCATCACCGAAACGGAGCTGGCCGACGACTTCGACGCGCTGCTGGGGACGGTATGAAAAAAAGGAGGGTTCATGCGTCCGTTTTCCCTTACCCTGCGGCTTTTGTGGCTGCGGCTGCGGCAGATTCTCTTTCCCGCTTCCTCGAGCTACTACATCGGCGGCGCGGAGACGCTCCCGCCCGCGCTGACGCCGGACGAGGAGGCCACGCTGCTCGGCGATTTCCGCACCGGCGGCGCGAGCGTGCGCCGCACGCTGATCGAGCACAACCTGCGCCTCGTCGTCTACATCGCCCGCAAATTCGAAAACACCGGCTCGGATCTCGAGGACCTCATCTCCATCGGCACCATCGGCCTCATCAAGGCGATCAACACCTACGACCCCGACCGCAAGATCAAGCTCGCCACCTATGCCTCCCGCTGCATCGAAAACGAGATCCTGATGCACCTGCGCCGCACCACCAATCTGCGCCGCGAGGTCAGTCTCTCGGAGCCTCTCGGCCACGACAGCGACGGCAACGAGCTTCTGCTTGCGGATATTCTCGGCACCGACCCCGAGGAGGTCACAAAGCCCTTCGAGGACGACGTCGATCTGTCCCTTCTGCGCTCGGCGCTGTCGCGGCTGACGCCCAGGGAGCGCATGATCATCTCCCTGCGCTTCGGCATCGGCGGCACGCCCGGACGCTCCGCCGGGGAAAAAACACAAAAGGAGGTGGCAGACCTTCTCGGCATCTCCCAGTCGTACATCTCGCGTCTCGAAAAGCGCATCATCGTCCGGCTGCGCCGCGAGCTGTTCCGCAGCTTCTGATGCGCGCCGCTCCCTTCGCAGTCCCCATACAAAAAAGCGCCGGAGGCTTCGGCGTGTGTCCGTAAAACAGTTAAATCCGACCTATGGTTACGATCATAGGTCGGATTTTTTGCGATGTGTATCGGTTATAGAAAGGCTCCCTTGTGCAAAGGGAGCTGTCAACGAAGCTGACTGAGGGATTGCCTTACCGCAGCATCGATGTGCTCGCAGACTCCACGAAAGTTCCTGCTGACTTCATTATTGGGTATTCGAATCATCTTCAATCCATATCCTTTCAGATAGTCGGTTCGTTCAGCATCCTTTTCCATGTTATCATTTTCATAGTGCTGAGAACCATCC
>JAEDGJ010000178.1 GCA_016297585.1 Clostridiaceae bacterium | reverse complement strand
GCACGGCCTGCGGACGCAGGTTGAAAACGGCGCCAATCAAGTCCGGCAAAAAAAGGACCCGTATTTTGATGATAAGCATCGCAGCCGCGGCTGCGTGTCTTGCGCTGATCACGGGCGCTTTCCTGCTGGCAAGACCGGGCGCCTCCGAGGCAGGGTATGAGGCGTCTGCCGCGTATTCTGCGGGCGAAGCGCCGGAAGCGCCTGCAACGGAGGAATCGTCGCAGCAATTAAAGAAAGGGCAGATACGAATCAGGGGCGATGTATCGGCTGTGCTTGCCTATGCCGAGCAAATCGTCCGGACATCAAATGTAACGCGCATCTATATGTTCGACATGGACGGTGACAACATCAGCGAGCTGATCCTCCGGACGGCGACCTGTGAAGCGGATGCGCTGTATGAGTTCTATTCCTACCGTAACGCAAGCCTGCTTCCTCTGGGCAGCATCTCTGCCGGACACAGCAACCTGTATGTTCAGAAAGGCAAGCTGATATTGCATTTCGGAGATATGGGGCATGAAAAGGTCAATGAATTGACTTTGCAGCAAAACAGCGTCATCAGCACCTGTACGCTGGAACGCGAGCTCACCGGAGAGGAAGAATACCTGCGCTTTTTCAAAGAGCCCTGTTATTCCGAAGCGCCGGATATGTCTGTTCTAAGCAATACTTATGTTGTTTCCGAAGAACGGATCGCAGACACTACGGATTATTATGTGCGCCAGGGTGACTGCTTTACAGACGGACGGATCTACTACCAGGTTCTTCGTGACGGGCAGCTCCTCCGCGTAGATGCCGCTTCGGGTGAGGTGTGTACGCCGTTCGGCTATGTGATGGATTATACTGCGCTGTTTGCCGTCACGCAGGAGCGTCTGTATTTCATCTATGACGAGCCGGAAGAATGGTGGGGCATCCAGGTGTTCTCCTATACGATCGAAGGGGATGATTTTCAGGATCTCGGCGGCGGCTGGGAGGCGGAATTCCGGGACGGCATGATCCTGCTGGAGGGCTTCCGCTCGGATGTCAGCCCGAAAAGCGTTACCGTGATAGACGCGCATGACCGTATGCTCGTTTCAATGGCCGATGCCTGGGACGCAGAGATCTGCAATGGCGCGGTGTATTATCTCGCGGTGGATTTCGACGCCTGGAGCAGCAACAAGCCCTATGTGATGCAGGAATACCGTGTGGATTCCTCCGGGCAAACGCCGATCGCTGCGTTTGAAATGACGAACGAGTTTGCAAGGATCGACGAGGGAACGATCTGCATTACACAGGGATGGGAGCCGTATACCAGCGTCACCTATGATCTGCTGACCGGGAAAGAAACGTGATCTGCCCGCGCGAGAGAGACGATATGGAGACATAACAAAAGAGATACTTCATAACAGCAGGAGGAAAAGATATGATTTGCAAAAATTGCGGCAATACCATTGCCGGTGACAGTACATTTTGCCGCTTCTGCGGCGCAAAGGTCGAGGCGCCGGACAGCGCCGCCCCTTCCGCGGCGGGCTTCTTCTCCGCCCCCGGAGATCTGGGCGGCGCCGCGCCGAAGCGGACATCCGTTGCTTCCCCGGCAGCCGGCGCGGACACAGGCGCATCATCCGGGGTCCGCGTTGCAAGCTCTCTTTCGTCCGCCGGTGCGGCGGTGACGGGCGCAGGCACGTCTGCTGCGGCGGATGCGAAGCCCTTCGCGCCGAAAGCCGGACAATGCCCGCACTGCGGTGCGGAGCTGCGTCCGGGCGACCGCTTCTGCGCCGTCTGCGGCGGCGCGACCGAGCCGGCTGCGCGGAAGTCCACGCCGAAGCGCCCCCGCTCCGCAAAGAAAAAGAAGCTGCTGATCTCCTGCATCGCTTTGGCAACGGTCTGCGTGCTGGTCTTCGGCATCTTCGGGATCGTTGCGCTTGTGCGCGCGAACGGCCCCTTCGGCCAGATCCTCTCCTCGCTGGAAAACACGCTGACCGGCAAGTCCTTCTCCGTCCGCGTATCGCTTTACGAGGACGGCAGCCTGGAGGATAAATACACCGCCGAGGTCGTGTTTTCTCCCGCAGACAGAGAGCTGACCGCTGTGATCAGCGACGGCAGACACACCTATGCCATTTATCAGGGATACATTATTTATAAAAACAGCGACTATGTCTATAAGGAGGACATCAGCGACGAGGTGGAGATGTTTTTCGACGTCTATAACAGCGTCGATCTGTCCGAGCCGGATCCTCTGGAGGCGCTCGACCGTCTCGATCCGAGCGGACGGACGCTCCGCGAGATCGAGGAATATGTTGATTTGGATGCGCTCGACGAGTGCTTTGGCACCCTTCTGGAGGAGCTGAACGACGAAAAATGGCTGACGGAAAACGCCGGCTATTACTGCTCAGAGCGCGGCGGCAGCACGACGTTCTGCTTCGACCTGAATTACGACGTCCTGCCGCAATTCCTGTACGCGGCGCTGGAGACGATGAAGCCGGCGTTCCGGTCGATCGACGACTATTATGACATAAAGGACAGCGTTGCATACTTGCAGCGGCGGGAAAGAGATTCCCTGTTTCTGGAATTTACAACGGAGGATAGCTGTTTGACCTCCGCCGTCATCTCCGCACAGGAAGGCAATGATTCCCTGCGCATCACGCTGGATTTCAGCGACATCGGCAGCACGGAGATCGACATGGAGCAGCTTGACTACTGGCTCAGGATCGCGGAAGACTGATGCGCTGCCGGCCCGAAACATGGAGCAGATCGTATGTACTGTAACAGATGCGGAAAAGAACTCCGCGAGGGCAGCGGCCTCTGCCCGGACTGCGCGCCCGTGAAAAAAGGCGCCGCCGGAGGAAAGCTGACAGGCTCTCTTGTCGGGACCGTCAGAAAGACCGCGCCCCGAAAAGAAGACCCGCCTTCGGGCACATTGTGGCACGCGCCCGCCGATCTGGACGGCACAGCGGCAGCGAACGCCGACGCGGAAAGGGACATATGGGCGGCGGAGCCACCCGCGGGACTGCCGCCGCACGCCAGGGCGCTTGACGGCGGCGCTGCCAACCGCTTCAACCGCTCGCCGCGCTTCCAGACGACGCTCCGCCGCGAGACGATCACGATCCGGCGTCCGCCGGCGGCGAACGGAACGCCGGAATTCAACTGGCTGACGATCCTGCTCCCGCCCGTGCTGATGGCAGCCGTTCTGGTCGTCGTCTCCGTCCTCTCCGGCGGCGTCTCCACCTACCTGTTCTTTATGATCCCGATGCAGGTGATCTCGGTCGTCGTGTCCGTCGTCAGCTACCTGCAGCAGAAAAAGAAGCATACACGCCTGAGCGCAAAGCGGGAAGAGGTCTACACCGCTTACCTGCAGAGCATACGGGAGCAGGTCGCCGCGGCGGCCGATGAGCAGCGGAGCGTTCTTCTGCAGGAGAATCCTTCCGCGCAGGAGTGCGTCCGCATCGCGGCAAAGCGCAGCCGGAGCCTGTGGGAGCGACGCTTTGACGACCCGGACTTCGGCGCGTTCCGTATCGGCACGGGCGATGTCCCCGCGGCGGTCACGGCGGTGTGGACGAGGGATGTCCTTTCCATGACCGACGACCCGCTGGAGGAGCAGGCCGAGTGCCTCGGCGCGGAAGGAAAGCGGATCGCGGACGCTCCCGTGCTGATCGGCCCGGAGGACAGGCTGGTCGGCTTTGTCGGGCCGAAGGATGCCGCAAATCAACTGGCGCAGGAGGTCGCGGTGCAGCTTGCGGCGCTGCATTCGTACGAGGATCTGAAGCTCTGCGTCATTTTCTCCGAGGCGGACCGGGACGGCTGGGACTGGGTGCGCTGGCTCCCGCACACGCACAGCGACGAGGAGGACCTGCGCTATCTGGCGGCAACGCAGGCGCAGGCGAGCATCCTGCGGGAGAAGCTGCTCTCCGTGCTGCACGCGCGCGCAAAGAACGCGCCGCACACGGGCTATGGCGCAGCGGGCGGCAGACCGCGGTATCTTCTGATCGTCGCGGCGCCCGAGCTTCTTGCGGGGAATCAGATCTACGAGCAGCTTTCCGCCCCGTCGGATCCGGGCATCCGGGTGATCTTTCTTTGCCGGTCTGTTGCGCAGCTGCCGAAGGAGTGCAGCGCGGTCGTGGAGGTCGCCGCCTCCGGGGGCGTTTTCTACCCGCGCGACGATGCCGACCGGCGGCAGACATTCCGGCGTGATCGGTTTGACCACGCCGCCTGCGACGGCTTTGCCAG
>JAEDGJ010000177.1 GCA_016297585.1 Clostridiaceae bacterium | reverse complement strand
GGACATCGCGCGGTACGCCGTCGACGCATGGAAGAGGATGCGGGCATGACGGAGGTCTATCGGAAGTGGTTCTGGGTGCTGACGGCGCCGGCGCTGCTCCTGTACGCGCTCGTCGTCGTGGTGCCGTTTGCGGCGGGGGTGCTCTATTCGTTCACGGCGTGGCGCGGGACGTATTTTGCGGGCGGCGGGAACGCGTTTTCGGCATTCGTCGGGCTGGAAAACTACCGGAAGGCGTTCGCGAGCGCCGAATTTCGCGCGGCGTTCGGAAATTCCGTCGAGTTTACCGTCCTCACGGCCGCGGCCTCGGTGCTCGGGGGGCTCGCGCTCGCGCTGCTGACCCAGCACGCAGGACGCGCGGCGGGGTTTTTCCGCGCGGGCTTCTTTCTGCCGAACCTGCTCGGCGGACTCGCGCTCGGGTATATCTGGAGCTTCGTTTTCGAGACGGTCTTCGGGATCGTGTTCGGCGGGGGCGCGCTGGATATCCCGTTTTTCCGGAACATGCTGCAGTCGCGCCACCGGGCGATCCTCGCGATGGCGATCGTCGCGGCGTGGCAGATGGCGGGGTATCTGATGATGATCTTTGTGACGGGACTCGCGTCCGTGCCGCAGGAGCTTTTTGAAGCGGCGGCCATCGACGGCTGCGGCGCATGGACGCGGTTCCGGCACGTCACGCTGCCGCTGCTCGTGCCGTCGTTTACGATCTCGGTCTTTCTCGCGCTTGCAAACTGCTTCAAGATGCTCGACATCAACGTCGCGCTGACGGAGGGGCGCTTCAACACGCGCCTGCTCGCGTATCAGATCCTGCGCGCGACGCGCGACGCAAGCCCCCCGGACTACGGACTTGCGCAGGCCGAGGCCGTGATCTTTTTCGTGCTGATCGCGCTGATCACGCTGACGCAGGTGGCTCTGACGAAGCGCCGGGAGGTGAGTTTGTAACGAAAAAGGCGGTTTTATACGTCCTTCTGGCGGTATTTCTTGCGTATACGCTGTTTCCGCTCTGGCTTCTCGGCATCAACGCCTTCAAGCCGCAGAGCGCGATCCTTGCAAACCCCGCCGCGTTCCCGTCGCCGCCGACGCTTGCGGGCTTTGCGCGCGCGCGGCGGGAGCTGGACTTTGTCCCGTCGGCGCTTGCGACGCTGCTCGTGACGGCGGTGTCCGCGGCCCTGATCGCCGTCGTCTCGGCGATGGCGGCGTGGATGATGGCGCGCTGCGGCGGCAGGCGGGGCAGGGCGCTCTACTACGCGTTCACGGCGGCGATGCTCATTCCGTTCCAGGCGGTGATGTACCCGCTGCTCTCGCTTTTCGAGGGGATGGGGCTGAAGAACTTCCCGGGGCTTGTCGTGATGTACGGCGGCTTCGGGCTCGCGATGAGCGTCTTTCTATACCACGGCTTCCTCACGGGCGTGCCGGTCTCCATCGAGGAGGCGGCGCTCCTCGACGGCGCGAGCCCGCCGCGCGTCTTTTTCGGCATCGTGTTCCCGCTGCTCGGAAATACGACGGCGACCTCCGTCATCCTGAACGCCGTCTGGATCTGGAACGACTACCTGCTGCCGTTTCTCGTCATCGGCAACCGCGCGGGGACGAAGACGCTGACGCTCTCCCTCTACTTCGCGCGGCTGACCGCGGGGCAGTACGCAAATCCCTGGGAGCTCATCTTCCCGGCGGTCCTGATCACGATCCTCCCGGTCGTCGTCATCTTCCTCTTTCTGCAGAAGCGCATCGTGCGCGGCGTCGCGGCCGGCGCCGTAAAGGGGTGATCCCCGCGCATCCGCATTTTTTCCGCCGCCGTCTTCCCGGACGGCGGTCTTTTTTTGTTTCCGGCGCTCAGAAAGGCAGGTTTTTGCGGCAGGAGCTGCGGAATGCCCGAAAAAATAACATATATTTCCAAGTTTTGGGCAGAACCGTCAAAAATTTTATGAAAATTTCGTGAATTAAACCATATCATTTTTGATTGCATCGGCGGGGGATTTATGCTACAATAAAAGAACTTTTTTCAAGGGGGATATTAAGAAACCATGAAGCGAGAAACATGGGCATCCAGATCCACATTCATTCTGGCCGCGATCGGCTCGGCGGTCGGACTCGGCAACGCGTGGCGCTTCCCGGGACTTGCCGCGAAGCACGGCGGCGGCGCGTTCCTGCTCGTCTACCTGATCGCGATGCTGGCCGTCGGCGTTCCGCTGCTGATGCTGGAGATCGCCGTCGGACGCCGCATCCGTCAGGGCACGCCGGGCGCGATGCGCGCGATGAACCGCAAGGCCGAGGCCGTCGGCTGGATCGCCGTCTCCAACGCCGTCATCATTGAGATCTACTACGCGGTCGTCTTTGCCTGGGTCATCCTGATGTTCGTCGTCAGCCACAAGTTCGCGGGTCTGACCGGCAACAGCGAAGCCGCGAGCAAGCTCTGGCTCGGTCTGATCCAGACCACCGGCACGACGGAGGGCTTTGGCACCTTCTGCTGGCCCGTGTTCGGCTGCTTCATCGTCGCATGGATCTCCGCGTTCTGGTGCATCCGCAACGGCGCGCAGAGCGTCGGCAAGGTCGTCAAGTACACCGTCTCCCTGCCGGTCATCTGCCTGCTGATCCTCGCCATCCGCGGCTTTACGATGCCCGCCGCCGGCGCGGGTCTTGCGAAGCTCTTCATCCCCGACTGGTCCGCGCTCTCCAACTCCGCGCTGTGGGTCGACGCCATCGGCCAGATCTTCTACTCGCTGTCCGTCGCGATGGCGATCATGGTCGCCTACGGTTCGTTCCTCGACCGCAAGTCGAACATCGCCGTCGACAGCCTGATCATCGCGTTCTCCGACCTCGCCATCTCCGTTCTCGCCGGTATCGTCATGTTCACGACGATGGCGGGCGTCGGGATGCTCGACAGCATCTCCGCCTCCGGCATCAGCACCGCGTTCATCATCTATCCGCAGGCCATCGTCAACCTGACGAACGTGCCGTGGATCAACGCGGCGTTCGCCTATATCTTCTATTTCTGCCTGATCACGCTCGCGATCGACTCGCTGTTCTCCATTGTCGAGGGCGCGTCCACCGCGATTTCGGACAAGTTCCACCTCAACAAGCGCCGCACGACCCTTTCGCTGTGCATCATCAGCGCCGTCCTCGGTCTCGTATTCTGCACTGCGGCGGGTCTTGCGCTGCTCGACATCGTCGACAACTTCGTCAACAGCTACACGCTGCTCTTAACCGGCGTGCTCGAGGCGATTGTCGCGGGCTGGTGCTTCAAGACGTCGAAGATCCTCGACGAGATCAACCACAATGCGGACAGATTCCGTATGCCGGCGTGGTGGTTCAACATTTCGATCAAGTACGTCGCGCCGATCGCGCTGTTCGGCATCTTCGTCTGGAACATCATCACCCTGTTTGCCGGCGGCGGCATCTACGGCGCTGCGGACGGCTACTCGCTGGCGTCGAACCTGATCTGCGGCTGGGCGCTGATGGGTCTGTCCCTGATCTCCGGCGGCATCGTCAAGCTGATCGCCCGCGCCCGTGTGAATAAGGGCGGCTACAAGGAAGACCTCCGCTCCTGGGACGAGATCCCGGAGACCGAAGAGGGCGAGCTGAAGTAAAAAAGCCTTTCCGACAACCGAAAACCTCCCGCTGTTTTTGGCAGCGGGAGGTTTTTTTACGGTTTTGCACGCCGTTTTACGACGCGGCGTCGGCATCCCCGTCCGCGGCATCCTCAGCGGGGGCATCCTCCGCGGACGACACGGCGGTGATGCGGCAGTCTCCGCCGGGGGACTCGTAGAGCGCTGCGTTCTCGGCGTAAGCCGTGGACAGGTAGTCGCGCAGCGCGTCGAAGCCCGAAAGGCTTCCGTCTGAGAGGAGCTCGCCGTCTGCAAGCATCGCAAAGCCTGCGTCAGGGTCGGAGAGCAGGGAGCCGAAGGTGCAGAGCGTGTATTCCCGCGCGGGGTCAAGCGGCTCGCCGCCGACGAGGACGTTTCCGACGCGGGCAGCGTCTTCGTCCGAGCCGTCGGAGGCGGGGACGTCCATATCCAGCTCGAAGGTGATCCCCGAGACCTGCAGAAAGGCGGGCGACTCCTCGGGGCACGCGCGGCAGGCGTACTCGAGCGCGTCGAGGAGCTGACTTCCCGTTACGCGGAGGGTGCAGAGCGCGGGATCGTCGGGCAGAACGGCGAGAAGGTCGCCGAGAGTGACGGTACCCTCCGAAAGCCCCGCGCGGAGGCTGCTGCCCGGCAC
>JAEDGJ010000176.1 GCA_016297585.1 Clostridiaceae bacterium | reverse complement strand
CGAGGAGCTGACTTCCCGTTACGCGGAGGGTGCAGAGCGCGGGATCGCCGGCCAGGACGGCGAGAAGGTTGCCGAGAGTGACGGTACCCTCCGAAAGCCCCGCGCGGAGGCTGCTGCCCGGCACGACGGCAATGTCCGCGCCCGACGCCGTGCGGAACGCGTCCGCAACGAGGTCGCCGAGGTTCGTCTCCGACGCGCGCACGAGCCGCACGCCCGTCTCGGGATCGGCGATGACGAGGCCGTCTTCGAGGAAGCCCGCCGTGCGCCCGAGCGTTTCGTCGAGCGCGTCGGTCATGCCGCCGATGAGCGCGGCGGTCTCGGCATCCTGCACCGCGGCTTCATGGAGAAGCCCCGTCGACAGGTTCCCCTCGCGGTCGATATAGAGAAGTCCCACGCTTTCGAGCGCCGCGCCGGGCGACGACAGCAGCACGAGCCCGCCGTCCGCGTTCCGGACGCGCAGGCACTCGGCGGCTTCGTGCGAATACCCGTCGAGGACGGCGTCGATGCCCGTGGTATGGGCGATCAGCTCGGTCGAAAGGAAGGGCTCGGCGGACGCGTCGGTGCCGAGATGAGTCAGCGCGACGACGTAGTCCGCGCCCTCCTCCCGCGCGCGGTCGACGGCGCTCTGGACGGCCTTCCACAGCGGCGCGCCGTCGCCGGTGACGTCCGAGCCGAGGAAGTCCAAGCCCTCCGCGCCGTCCGAGAGCGACGGGGTCTGCGGCGACGTGACGCCGACGAAGGCGACGGTGACGCCCGCCGCGTCGACGAGGGTATAGGCGTCGAACACGGGGCTGCCGTCCGCGTCCGTGAGGTTTGCCGAGAGGAACGCAAACTCGGCCCTGTCGGAGAGCGCCGTCAGGGTGCCGGCGCCGTAGTCGAAGTCGCGGCAGCCGGGGGTATAGGCGGTATAGCCGAGCGCGTTCATGATGTCGACGATGTTCTCGCCGGACGAGAACGTGCCGATGGGCGCGCCCTGCAGCGCGTCGCCGGTATCGGCGAGGAGCACGACGCTGCCGTCCGCGCGCAGCGCGTCGCGCAGGGCGGCGACCCCCGCATAGCCGATTTCCCCGTCGACGGCGCAGTGGACGTCGCCCGTATAGAGGATGGCGATGTCGCGCTCGGGCAGCGCGCGGACGTCGAGCGGCGCGGCGGCGGTGGTCGAGGGCGCAGCCGTCGTCGCGGGAACGGCGGTCGCCGTCGTCACGGCGGACGTGCCGGTCGCGGCGACCGTCTCGAGCGGCGGCCCTCCGGCACAGGCGGTCAGGGAGAAAAGCAGCAGCAGGGAGAGCGCTGCGGCGAGAAGTCTTCGGGACATGGCGATGATCCTTTCTTAGGGCAGAATGGGAGGGGATGCTACCGCTGATTATAGCACACGGGCGCGCCGAGTCAACCCGGAAAATGTAAAATCGGCGCGGTACGGGAGACTGAAAAAAGAGGCGGATGGAAAGGTTTTTGTTCAAACGGACGGTTTTTTGGGGCAACATGGCTATTGACCGCCGCCGGAAAAAGGCTTATGATAGACACTGCGGCTTTTCCACGGGGGATAAAGGCTCCCTCGCAGGCAAAAAACGCCGCGCATACGCAAAAAGAAGAGGGTTTGAACCTGCCATGATCACGCTCATTTCCATCGCCGTCGCCATGCTCGCGGGACTGCTCGTGTCCCGTCCGGCGCGCGCCCTGAAGCTGCCCGCCGTCACCGCGTACCTCGTCGCGGGCGTGCTGATCGGCCCGTTCTGTCTGGGGCGTCTCGGCGTCGCGGGACTCGGCTTCCCGACGGAGGAAAGCATCGCGTCTCTCGGCATCATCTCCAACGCCGCGCTCGGCTTCATCGCGTTCGCCATCGGCAACGAATTCCGTCTCTCGCAGCTCAAGGCCACCGGCCGTCAGGCCACGGTCATCGGCATCGTACAGGCCGTCACCGCGACCGCCGCCGTGGATATCGCGCTGATCGTCTTCCACTTCATCGCGCCGGAAAAGCTCTCGCTGCCCGTTGCCATCACGATGGGCGCGATCGCCGCCGCCACCGCGCCTGCGGCGACGCTGATGGTCGTGCGCCAGTATAAGGCCAAGGGCGAGCTGACCGACCTGCTGCTGCCCATCGTCGCGCTCGACGACGCGGTCGGACTCGTGATCTTCGCCGTCTCCTTCGGCATCGCCCGCGCGATCCAGAGCGGCGTCGTCGACATGGTGACGATCCTCGCCGAGCCGATCATCGAGATCGTCGGCTCGCTGATGCTCGGCGCGCTGATGGGCATTCTCCTGACCTTCGTCGAGCGCTTTTTCCACTCCCGCAGCAAGCGTATGTCGCTGTGCATCGTCTTTGTGTTCCTGACCGTCGGCCTGTCGATGCTCGAGTTCGAGCTCGGCGGCGTCCATATCGGCTTTTCGTCGCTGCTCGTGTGCATGATGCTCGGTACGATCTTCTGCAACCTCTGCGAGACGTCGGAGGAGCTGATGGAGCGTACCGACGGCTGGACGACGCCGCTGTTCATCCTCTTTTTCGTGCTGAGCGGCGCGGAGCTCGACCTGTCGGTGTTCCGCGACCCGATCGTCGTCCTGATCGGCGTCGTGTTCCTCGCGGCGCGCGCTGCCGGCAAATACGGCGGCACCTACCTGAGCGCGTCGTGGGTCGACTGCGACGAAAAGATCCGCAAGAACCTCGGCATCACGCTGCTGCCGCAGGCGGGCGTCGCGCTCGGTATGTCCGTCACCGCGATGGAGCTCGGCGCGGACGGCAGCCTGATCCGCAACATCGTGCTGTTTTCCGTCCTCGTGCTGGAGCTTGTCGGCCCGATGCTGACGAAGATGGCGCTCATCCGCTCCGGCGACATCCAGGAGGGCGCCACGAGCGCGCGAACGCTCAACGCAAAGCCCCACTGACCCCGAAAATCATGCCGCGCCGCCGCTTTCCCGGTTCAAAATGCCGGGAGCGGCGGCGTTTTTGTGCGGCGGGATTGACTTTCCGGCGAAAATGGTGTATGATAAAAGCGGTTCGCTGACGCCCTTTGAACGGAAAGGATACGAACGATGAAACGGAGCCTCAAAATCCTGTTTTTAACGCTGCTGCTCGCCGCCGGACTCACCGGAGCGGCGTTTGCCTCCCTGCGCGACGTGGCCGTGCGCCTCTCGCCCGGACTTACATACGCCGAGAGCACCGAGGACGCCGAGGGCGGCTATGAGCAGTATTACGCGCTCGAATATACCCCCGGCGGGGCGACCGCGCCCTCCCTCGCGGCGGGAGACGCCGTCTGGGGACGGCATGACCCCGAGGAGCTGCTTGCCGCGCTGCCCGGCGCCCCGGTCGCCGCCGTCAACGCCGATTTCTACACGATGACCACCGGCGTGCCCGAGGGCATCCAGATCCTCGACGGCGAGCTGTGGTGCTCCGACTCGTGGCAGAACGCCGTCGGCATCCTCGCGGACGGCACGTTCTTCATCGGCCGCCCCGAGCTCATCATGAAGCTCTCCGGGACTTCCGGGCTCTCCGGAACGTCCGGAGAAGTCAAAATCAGCTATATCAACAAGCCCCGCACCGCCGCGGGCTTTTATCTCTATACCTCCCGCTACGGCGGCGAGGAGAAGCTCACGGGAGACGGCACGAACGTCGTGCTGCGCGCGAAGACGGAGCGGCTGACGGTGGGTGCGCAGATCGAGTGCACCGTCGTCTCCGTGACGCAGGGCGAAGGACTGACCGCTGTGCCGGAGGGCTGCTTTGTGCTGTCGTGCGCGGCGGACGGCCCGATCGCGTCGCTGCCGGACTACCGGGCGGGGGACACGCTCACGCTGACCGTTTCCTGCGCCGACTCCCGCTGGGAGCAGGCGGTCTATGCCTGCGGGGCGGGGGAGCTGCTCGTCGAAAACGGGAAGGCGCGCACGGGACTGTCCACGGCGCGCAAGGCCTGCACCGCGCTCGGCATCCGCGCGGACGGCAGCGTCGTGCTGCTCGCGGGTGATGGCCGCGTCGTTGGATGCGTCGGCTCGAGCCTTGCGCGCATGGCGGAAAAGCTCGTGTCGATGGGCTGCGTCACGGCCGTGAACCTCGACGGCGGCGGCTCGACGACGCTCCTTGCGCGCTGGCCCGGCGATACCGCGCGCGGCGTGATGAACGACCCCTCGGATGGGAGCGTGCGGCCCTGCGCAAACTATATCGTTTTCTCAAACACCGCGCCCGCGACCGGGGTCGCCGCGTCCGTACACATCCGCCCGGCGCTTTCCTACGCGCTGCCG
>JAEDGJ010000026.1 GCA_016297585.1 Clostridiaceae bacterium | reverse complement strand
CGGATGGTGCTCGGACGGATGCCCTGATCGAGCAGCTCGGCTTCGGTGAGCTGGGAGTGCGTCGTCGTCGCGGGATGGATGACGAGGCTCTTGACGTCCGCGACGTTCGCCAGCAGCGAGAACAGCGTCAGATGGTCGATGAACGTATGCGCTTCCTTCACGCCGCCGCGGATGTCGAAGGTGAAGATGCTCGCACCGCCGTTCGGGAAATACTTCTTATAAAGCTCGTGGTCGGGATGGTCGGGGAGGCTCGGATGGTTGACGCGCTCGACCTGCGGATGGCCCGCGAGGTACTCGACGACCTTCTTCGTGTTCTCCGCGTGGCGGTCGAGACGCAGGGACAGGGTTTCGACGCCCTGCAGCAGCAGGAACGCGTTGAACGGGGAGATCGTGGCGCCCGTGTCACGCAGCAGAATCGCGCGGATATAGGTGACGAAGGCGGCGGGACCCGCGGCGTCCACGAAGGACACGCCGTGGTAGCTCGGATTCGGCGCGGCGATCGGCGCGTACTTGCCGGAGGCCTTCCAGTCGAACTTGCCGGAGTCGACGATGATGCCGCCGAGCGTCGTGCCGTGGCCGCCGATGAACTTGGTGGCGGAGTGGACGACGATGTCCGCGCCGTGCTCGATCGGACGGATCAGATAGGGGGTGCCGAAGGTGTTGTCGATGACGAGCGGCAGTCCGTGGCGGTGGGCGATTTCGGCGATGGCGTCGATGTCCGGGATGTCGGAGTTCGGGTTGCCGAGGGTCTCGAGGTAGACGGCCTTGGTATTGGGCTGAATGGCGCCCTCCAGCTCCGCGAGGTCATGGGCGTTGACGAAGGTCGTGGCGATGCCGTAGTTCGGGAGCGTATGCGCCAGCAGGTTGTAGCTGCCGCCGTAGATCGTCTTCTGCGCGACGATGTGATCGCCGGCCTGCGCGAGCGCTTCGACGGTGTAGGTGATCGCCGCCGCACCGGATGCCAGCGCAAGCGCCGCGACGCCGCCTTCCAGCGCGGCGAGTCTCTTTTCGAGCACGTCCTGCGTGGAGTTTGTCAGGCGTCCGTAGATGTTGCCGGCGTCGGCCAGACCGAAACGGGCCGCGGCGTGGGCGGAATTGCGGAACACATAGGAGGTCGTCTGGTAGATCGGGACGGCACGGGCATCGGTTGCGGGATCGGGCTGTTCCTGTCCGACGTGAAGCTGTAAGGTCTCAAATTTGTAGTTACTCATTTTCATATCCTCATTTCATAATTTTGAATCATTTTTTGCTTTGAGTACAAAAAAACGGGGGCTTTTCGTGTTAAGCTCCCGGGCATACCAGCTTTTTCAACCTACAGTCCATATTCGCAGCCGTGCCGCAAAAAAGGCGCGGATCGATATGAGACGCGAAGGACAAAAGCGTACTCCATTGCCCGGGAGTATGGCATTCGACGGCTGCACATCGTATCGATTCCGGTCATAGTGGACATTTGCTTTCGCCTCCTTCGTTTTTGTCGTCTTTGAACTTGCTGGTCATACTATAACACTATTTACCTAGTATGTCAATAGGTATTTTTGATTTTCGGCGTTCTGCACGAATCCACCTGCGGGCACGCGCGAAAAAGACGGCAAAAAAAACGGTCGGAAGCGTGCTCCCGGCCGTTTTGATGGGAAGACAGGGTACGTTCAGGACGCATCGAGCCTGCGGTAGACGGTCAGCCGCATCGTGAGATAGCACGCAAGCCCCCCGACGATGTCCGAGACCGGCTCGGAGAGCAGGACGCCGTCGGTGCCGAGGTTTGCGAGCCGCGGCAGCAGGATTGCCAGCGGGATCACGAGGATGGCTTTGCGCAGCAGGGAGAAGAAAACGGCGGCTTTTGCGCGTCCGAGCGCGGTAAAGACGGTCTGACCGGCCATCTGGAGCGCCATGAAAGGGAAGAGCAGGAAGTAGAGCCGGATGGAGCGCGCGGCGACGGGCAGAAGCACGGGGTCGTCGTTGAAGATGCGGGTGAAGAAGGCGGGGAAGAGCATCAGCAGCGCCCACGCCGACACGGTGCAGACGATGCAGCTCAGCGTCATGATGCGGATGGCTTCCCGGACGCGGTCGGGACGGCGCGCGCCGTAGTTGAAGCTGATGACCGGCTGCGCGCCGTTGGCGACGCCGGAGAAGGGCATACTGGCGAGCTCGCGCAGGGAATTGATGACGGTCATCGCGCTGACGTACAGCGTGCCGCCGAGGGCGGCGAGCTCGGCGTTGTAGAGCATGGAGACGAGGCTGCTCGTCACATTGGCGGTAAAGCCGGTGACGCCGAGGGCGAGCATCCGGCCGATGAGCCGGAAATCGGGGCGCATGGCAGGAAGACGGAGGCGCAGAAGCGTCGTGCGGCGCGTCAGGAAGGCGAAAACCCATACGGCGGAGCAGAACTGGGCGATGACGGAGGCCAGCGCCGCGCCGCGCACCCCCATGTCAAGGACAAAGATGAAAAGCGGGTCTAACAGCAGATTGATCACCGCGCCGAGCAGAACGGTCAGCATCCCGGTCTTCGCGCAGCCCTGCGCGTTGATGAAGGGGTTCATGCCGACGGAGGTCAGCACGAAGACGGTGCCGGGCAGGTAGACGGAGAGATAGGCGTCGGCGAAGGGAAAGGTGGAGTCGTCCGCGCCGATCGCGCGCAGGACGGGCGCCTTGACGAGATACCCGAGCGCGGTCAGCGCGATGCCGAGGCACAGGAGCATCGCGTAGGCGTTGCCGAGGACGGTTTCGGCGCGGCGGGTGTCGCCCTCTCCGCGCGCGATGGCAAAGAGCGGGGAGCCGCCGGAGGAGATCAGCGCCTGAAACGCGCTGACGGCGGTCGTGATGGGAAACACCAGCCCGAGCCCGGTCAGCGCAAGGCGCCCCGTGCCCTCGATATGGCCGATGTACATCCGGTCGACGATGTTGTACAGGGTATTGATGACCAGCGCGAGCGTCATCGGCCCTGCGACGCGGAGGATGCAGGAGAGGACGCTGCCCTGGGAGAAGTCCTTCCGGTCGACAGCAGCCGCGGCCATTCGGACGATCACCGCCTTTTTTGAGGGATTTTTATGCGTCGAGCGCGACCTTGACGACGGCTTTGAGCACCCGGGACGGCGCATCCGCCGGCAGGCACGGCGCGTGGGCGTCCTCGGGGAAGAAGATGACCACCGTTCCGGCGGGCGCGTCAAAGGAGCAGCCGTGCCCGGTGTACAGCGCGCAGTCGGAGGCTTCGTCGTAGTCCCGCGACGGCGTCAGGGACTCCGCAGGGGAAGCCTCCATCCGTTCCGCGCCGCGCAGGACGCACTGGATGTCGATATAGCGCCGGTGCGCTTCGAAAACGGGGTTTTTTTGCGCCGTCTCATATTCCATGACGTTGACATAAACCCGGTCGCCGTCGAGCGTGACCCGTCCGGGAGAAAGCGTGTCGGCGGCTGCGGACTCGAGAAAGCGCAGGCCGAGGGCGATGCCGGCAGAGAGCGGGGCATAGCGGTACATATGGGCAAGATCGGTCAGGATCATGGGCAATACGCTCCTTTTTTGTCTCAGACTAAGCGGAACAGCTCCATCAGAAAGTCGGAGGTCTCGATCAGATAGCGGCGGGTCTCGCGGTCGCGCAGCAGCAGCCGGCCGGCGCGGCGGACCGCGTGACGGAAGCGGGGCGACATCGCGGGAGAGCCCTCGTGCAGCAGGGGACAGACGCGCGCGGCACGCGGATCGACGGTGACGCGGATCGTATAGCGTCCGGTATAGGGGCTGCGGACGGCCATCGGAAAGCAGGGGAAGATGCGGCAGGCCAAAGGACGCGTTTCGCGGTCGCAGCCGCCGCCGTCGTGGGTGCAGCGCAGGAAGTCGTAGTCATAGTTGCCGTCGGCGCGCTCGACGGCAAAGCAGGGGTCGGAAAGGCTTTCATACAGCGCCGCCTCGCCGGGGAAAAGCCACATGCCGTCGCCGCCGCGGCAGCAGGCGGCATCGCAGAGACTGCCGCAGTCGTCGGGCGTCGGCGTGACGCGGGAAAGCTCGCGCCTGGCGCGGAGCAGCAGATCGGTTTGTCTGGGTTTCATCATGGATTACCGCCTTTTTATCAGAATATCGGGATGTTTCGGACGGGAAAGTGAGGATGTTTCAGGGGAATTTTGCGGGAATAATCGCGGACAAAGCCGGGACGACAAATGCGGGGTCTGCGTGCTATACTGGAGACGGAGAAGGAAAGGAGGAATATGATAATGAAGAGACTCTGCACTTGAAAGGAGATGCCATGATGAAACAGGCACTTGTGAAAATCGTCTGTCAGGTGGCGAAGCTGATCGACGTCAAAAGCCTTGTCACACTTTCGCTGGTTGCGGCGCTCGTGGTCATGACGACGAAGGGAACGGAGCTCCCGGCGCTGTTTTCGAACGCCGTGATGCTCGTTCTGGGCTTTTTCTTCGGAAAGAACGTCAAACCGAGTCAGGAGGAGGTGTAAAACCGATGTGGAAAGGCGTTGACGTTTCGAAATGGAACGGAAAAGCGGACTGGAAGGCGGCCGCAGGCTCCGGCATCCGGTTTGCGATGGTGCGCGCGGCAACCGGCGGCCGCAGCGGCGGCTGCACGCGCGATCCGCTGTTTGAGTACCACGTCACGCAGGCCGCGGCGGCGGGACTGCGCGTGGGCGCGTATCTCTACAGCTACGCCATGAGCGTGGAAGCGGCGGTGTCGGAGGCGAAGGCGCTCCTCGAGCTCCTCGAGCCGCTGCGCGGGAAGATCACCTTCCCGGTCGCGTTCGACTGCGAGGAGACGGCGCAGACCGCGCTCGGACGGAGGACGCTGACGGCGATGGCGAACGCGTTCTGCAAAACCGTCGGAGACGCGGGCTACCGCACGCTCGTGTATGCCAATCCGAACTGGCTGAAGCGGTATTACGACGCGGAAGCGCTGAACGCGCCGGTCTGGCTTGCGCAATGGGCGAAAGCCCCGACGTGGACGGGAAAGTACGAGCTCTGGCAGTACAGCGATTCGGGGAGCGTGCCCGGTTTTTCCGGGAACGTCGATCTCAACATCGCGTATACGGGCTATGAGGAGAGACCGGGACGCGCGGAGGAGGCGATCGAGCGGCTCTCGCAGGAAGGGCTGATCGACAGCCCCGGGTACTGGAAGCAGGTGACAGGCGGGGAAAAGCAGGCGTCGGCTGCGAATGTGGCGGCGCTGCTTGAAAAATGGGCGGCGTCCCTTCCCGGCGCGTAAGGAGGGGAGCTTTACCAATGAATGAAACGATCCTTGTCGCGCTCATCGCCTTTGCGGGAACGCTTGCGGGCAGCGTCGGCGGCATCCTCGCGACGAATAAGCTGACCTCCTACCGGCTCGAAAGGCTTGAAAAGAAGGTCGATCTTCACAACAACGCCGTGATGCGGCTGATGGTCGTGGAAAAACGGCTCGATCAGCTTTCCCGTTAGAAAAATATTCTATCATGCGCCGGGGAAGATGTCAAGCTTCCCCGGCGCATGGCAGAATACCGCCTGCGGGAGCGGCTGAAATTTAGCAAAGTAATGATTGTAAAAAGAGGCATTCTATGATATACTATCCGCAGGAAACCCTGAAATCAACATGAGGAGGATATTGTCATGCCGGAGTTAAAGGGCAGCAAAACCGAACAGAACCTGATGGCCGCGTTTGCGGGCGAATCCCAGGCGACGAATAAGTATACCTATTACGCGTCCCGCGCCAAGAAGGACGGGTACGAGCAGATCGCCGCGATCTTCCTGGAGACGGCGGGCAACGAGCGCGAGCACGCGAAGCTCTGGTTCAAGCATCTGCACGACGGCGGTGTCCCGGCTACGCCGGAAAACCTGCTCGACGCGGCGAACGGCGAGAACTACGAGTGGACGGATATGTACGCCACCTTCGCCAAGGAAGCGCGCGAGGAAGGCTTTACCGCGATCGCCGCGCAGTTCGAAGGCGTCGCGCAGATCGAGAAGGCGCATGAGGAGCGCTACCGCAAGCTGCTGGCGAATATCGAAGGCGGTCTCGTCTTCTCCCGCGACGGCGACGCGATCTGGCAGTGCCGCAACTGCGGTCACATCGTCATCGGTAAGGCGGCTCCGGCGGTCTGTCCGGTCTGCGCGCATCCGCAGGCGTATTTCGAGCTCAAGGCGACGAACTATTGAATCTGAAAACCGTACGGTACGCGGACGGGGGTCATTTCCCGCCCGCGTACTCGTGTGATTGTTTAATACGCCGTTTTCCTATGGAAACGGTCAGGACGAAAAAGGGGAAAATCCATGTCCATATTAGATAATTTGACCTATATCACATGGCAGTCCGTCGTTATGTGGGTGATCGGCGCGATCCTCATCTACCTTGCGATCAAGAAGGAGATGGAGCCGACGCTGCTGCTGCCGATGGGCTTCGGCGCGATTTTAGTCAACCTCCCCCTGTCCGGCGCGGTGACGCAGATCTACGAGGGGCTGGAGGCAGAGGTCGGCGCGATCGACGTGCTGTTCAACGCGGGTATCGCCAACGAGCTGTTCCCGCTGCTGCTGTTCATCGGCATCGGCGCGATGATCGATTTCGGCCCGCTGCTCTCCAATCCGAAGATGCTGCTCTTCGGCGCCGCGGCGCAGTTCGGCATCTTCTTCACGCTCTGCATGGCGGTGCTCTTCGGCTTTGACCTGAAGGATGCCGCGTCCATCGCGATCATCGGCGCGGCCGACGGCCCGACCTCGATCTTTGTCGCCAACTACTACGGAAGCCAGTACTTAGGCGCGATCGTCGTCGCCGCGTACTCCTACATGGCGCTTGTGCCGATCGTGCAGCCGCCGGTCATCCGTCTGATCACGACCCGCCGGGAGCGTATGATCCGGATGCACTACGAGCCGAAGAACGTCTCGCAGCCGGTCCGCATTCTGTTCCCCGTTGTCGTCACCATCATCGCCGGCATCGTCGCCCCGCGCTCCGTCGCGCTGATCGGTTTCCTGATGTTCGGCAACCTGATCCGCGAATGCGGCGTCCTGAATTCGCTTTCGAAGACGGCGCAGGATGTGCTGGCAAACCTCATCACGCTCTTTTTGGGCATCACCGTTGCCGCAAGAATGCAGGCGAAGGACTTCGTGACGGTACAGACGCTGATGATTCTCGCGCTCGGACTGGTCGCCTTTATTTTCGACACCGTCGGCGGCGTCCTCTTTGCGAAATTCCTGAACCTCTTCTCCAAGAAGAAGGTCAACCCGATGATCGGTGCGGCGGGTATCAGCGCGTTCCCGATGTCCGCGCGCGTCGTCCACAAGATGGGACTCGAGGAAGACCCCCAGAACTTCCTGCTGATGCACGCCATCGGCGCAAACGTCTCCGGCCAGATCGCGTCGGTCATCGCCGGCGGTATGATCTTAAACCTCATCGCCCGGTAACAAAGAAGGAGAGACTCATATGAATTTTCAGGGATTATTGGATGTTCTCCCGATTGCGGGAGCCGGCTGGGGCGGCGTCTTCGGCGTCATCATCGTCATCTGGGTGGCCATTGCGCTGATGCTGCGCATCTTCAAAAAGGACTGAAAAGCCCTTAAATATCCGGTCTTTTCATGGAACAGGCATAAAAAACGCTTCGGACACGAAAAAAGTTGTCCGAAGCGTTTTTTGTGCACAATAGAGTTATTTCCGGTACCTTTCCGCGGCCGCGTACCAGGCATGGATGCGGTCGAGCTTGCCTGCCTCGACGGTGTAACGCCCGAGCTGGGTGCGCAGATTGGTGACGCCGGCGGCGAGGGTCTCGTCCATCCAGTCCGCGATCTCGGCGTCCGTCATTTCGGTGACGTGATAGGCGTAGAGCAGCCAGTCGAAGGGGATGTCCGGCGCCAGTCCGGGGCGGATGTTCTCGAGCGTCAGCGCCGGAGAGACGGAGGGCTGGTAATGCGTGATATGCGCGTGGGAGAGGTAGGGAAGCTGCGCGGGAACGAGCGCTTCGCAGTGCAGGGAGCGGCTCTTTCCGGTGGTAAAGCCTTCGTAATACTGATTCCAGAAGGGGATGACCAGCTCGTCCCAGAGCGCGGGCGGAATCATGCTGGCGAGGTCGTCGGCAAGCCCGGCGCCGTTCGGGGAGACGGCGGGCGCACCGGCAAAGACGTTGCTCTGGTGCCGGAAGGCGATGATGCTGTCGGTCATCAGGCGCAGATATTCGGCGCAGAGCTCGGGATCGTCGATGATGTCGATGTAGAAATCCTGACCGCGGAAGAGCGCGGCGGAGGTGATGGGGCCTTCCAGCCCGAGTCCCGCAAACCGCGGCGCGGTATCGGGAAAAGCCTCACGGATGCGCCGGGAAAGCTCGGCGTAGGTCTGGAAGATCGGCGTTTTGGTGAAATCCATGCCCTGCGCGTCGCGCAGCATGGCGACGGCTTCCTCGAGCGAGGAAGCGGCCGGGGAGATGTTCGGCTCGGCGTCGTCGGGATAGCGCAGCGGCGCGCCGAGGCAGACGAGATGGCCGTAGGAGAGAGGCGCCGCGGAGGGAGCACGGGGGGCGAGCCTGTCGCCGAATTCGGAGGTGATGAAGTCGATCTGCTTTTGCCACGCGGCAATGGCGGCATCCGCGTCGAGAAAGAAGGCTTTTTCGGAGATGTTTCCGAGATAGGGAACGAGGTCATGGTAGATTTCGACCGTGAAACGCACGGGTTTCCCGCAAAACTCGTAGGAAATCATAAGCGAACCGTCCTTTCCGATTGCAAATCAGGGGATAGATAAATGCAGTATAGCAGGGAAGGGGGAAAAAGGCTAGGGATTTGCTTGCTTTTTTTTTCAAAATATCGCACAGAAAGGCCGGGAGGAAAATGAAGAAAAAATAAAAAAATAGTGTTGGCAAAAAGGAGAAAATGTGTTATGATGAAATAGACATAATCTACCCATCGATAACGGAGGGAACGGGAATTGCTGGACTTAAAAGCTTGCCGGCGCGTTGTGGTCAAGGTCGGCACAAGCTCGCTTACATATGAAACGGGACGGCTGAACCTGCGGAGAGTGGAGAAGCTCGCGCGGGCGCTGTCGGATCTGAAAAACTTCGGACGGGAAATCGTGCTCGTGACGTCCGGTGCGGTCGGCGCGGGGGTAGCCCGGCTGGGGCTTGAGGAAAAGCCGCATGACGTGCGCCTGAAGCAGGCGGCGGCGGCGGTCGGACAGTCGGAGCTGATGAACGTCTACGGGCGCTTCTTCGGCGAATACGGGCATACCGTGGCGCAGCTTCTGCTGACGCGCGACGTCGTCGATACGCCGGAGAAAAAGCAGAACGTGACGAATACCTTCGAGACGCTCCTGAAGCTCGGCGCGATCCCGATCGTCAACGAAAACGACACGGTATCCACCTACGAGCTCGAGCACGTCACGGCGTTCGGCGACAACGATACGCTCGCGGCGGTCTGCGCGCAGCTCATCAGCGCGGATCTGCTGATTCTGCTGTCGGACATCGACGGGCTGTACGACGCCGACCCGCGGACGCATGAGGAGGCGCGTCGGATTCCGGTGGTATACCGGATCGACGACGAGCTGATGAAGGCGGCCGGCGGCGAGGGCACGAAGCGCGGCACCGGCGGCATGGCGACGAAGCTGAACGCGGCGAAGCTGTGCATGGAAGCCGGGATCCCGATGGTCATCGCGTCGGGGGAGAATCCGGATATCGTGTGCGACATCCTGGACGGACGGCATGCGGGGACGGTTTTCATGCCGAAGGGAAGGGAGAAAGCGTGATGCGGACGGTACGGGAACTGGCCGGGGCGGCGAAAACGGCGTCCCGGGTGCTGGCGCAGACGGGTACGAACGAAAAAAGACGGGCGCTGTGCGCGATCGCGGACGCGCTGGAGGCCCATAAAGAGGAAATTTTCGCGGCAAACGCGCAGGATCTCCGCGCGGCGGAGGAAGGCGGGATGCGTCCGGCGATGCTGGACCGGCTGAAGCTGAACGAAAAGCGGCTGGTGGCGGCGGCGGAAGGCGTGCGGGAGATCTCGCGCGAGGCGGATCCCGTGGGCTGCGCCGAAGGGACGGTGCTGCGCCCGAACGGGCTGCGCATCGAAAAGCGGCGCGTGCCGCTCGGCGTCGTGGGCATCATCTACGAGGCGCGGCCGAATGTAACGGTCGACGCGGCGGCGCTGTGCCTGTACGCGGGGAATGCCTGCGTGCTGCGCGGCGGAAAAGAGGCCATCCGGACGAATACGGCGCTGATGCGCGTCATGCGCGGCGCGCTGGCGGACGCGGGGCTGCCCGAGGACGCGATGACGCTCTGCGAGGATACCTCGCGGGAGAGCGCGGGGGAGATGATGGCCGCGACGGGGCTTCTGGACGTGCTGATTCCGAGAGGCGGCGCGGGACTCATCCGCTCCGTCGTCGAAAACGCCCGGGTGCCGGTCATCGAGACGGGTACGGGCATCTGCCACGTCTATGCCGACGCCGGCTGCGACTGGGAGATGGCGGTGAACATCATCCGGAACGCGAAATGCTCGCGTCCGTCGGTGTGCAACGCGGCGGAGGACTTTCTGGTACACGCGTCGGAGGCGAAAAAGCTGCTGCCGCGGGTCTGGCACGCGCTGCGGCCGTATGGGGTCGAAATGCGCTGCGACGAGCGGGCATATGCCATCCTTGACGGCATGGAGGGCGTCGTGCGGGCGCGCGAGGAGGACTTTGCGACCGAGTTTTCGGATTATATACTGGCGGTCAAGGTCGTGGATTCGCTTGACGAGGCGATCGAGGAGATTGCGCTGCACGGTACGGGGCATTCGGAGTGCATCGTGACGGAGAGCTATGCGCGGGCGGCGGCGTTCACGGAGCGCGTGGACGCGGCGGCGGTTTATGTCAACGCATCGACGCGCTTTACGGACGGCGGCGAGTTCGGGCTCGGCGCGGAAATCGGCATTTCGACGCAGAAGCTGCACGCGAGAGGGCCGATGGGAGCCGCCGCGCTGACCTCGGTCAAATACGTCGTCAGCGGTTCGGGACAGATCCGGGAGTAATTGTACGGCGAGGAAGCATCAAACATAAAGAGGGTGGGGAAGGCATGGAATGGTACAACAAATCGGCGGATGATGCGCTGCGGGAGCAGAACACGGATGCGGCAAGAGGTCTCGCACCGTCCGGCGCCAGGAGCCGGCTCGAGCGCTTCGGCGAAAACGTCTGGACGCAGAAGCAGAATGCGGGGGTCGCCGGGATCGTTCTGGCGCAGCTTTCGGATCTGCCGGGACTCTTGAGCCTCGTTTCGATGGTTCTGGCGCTCGCGACGCGGCAGTATGCGGCGGCGGTGCTGTTTCTGATCGCGGCGGCGGCCCGGATCGTGCCGGGCGTGCTGCAGGATCTGCAGGCGAGCCGCGCGGCGGAGCTGCTGGAGAACATCACGCCCGCCGCGGCGAAGGTGCTGCGCGACGGACGCGCGGAGACGCTGCCGTCGAGGGAGATCGTGCCGGGCGACATCGTCCTGCTGGAGGCGGGCGACATCGTGCCGGCGGATCTGCGGCTGCTGGAGGCTTTCAGCCTGCAGATCGACGAATCGGTGATCACGGGCAGTCGCGCGGCGGTCTATAAGGATGCCGGCGCGGTGCTGCCGGGTCCCGCGCCGGTGAGCGACCGCGTGAACATGGCCTATGCCGGCTCCGCGGTGCTCTACGGACGCGGCCGGGGCGTCGTCGTGGCGACCGGCGCGAAGACGGAGCTCGGCATGGTCGCGTGCGAGCTGCATACGGCGGACGCCGCGGAATCGGGCGGCGCGCTGCGAGGCGTCGGACAGGGCATCGGCCTTGCGTGCGTCGCGGGCTGGATTGTGCTGCTGATCCTCGGCATCGCAAGACGGGAAATGGGCGATGTGATGCGCCAAATGACGGCGTTCGCGTCGGCGGTTCTGCCCGCCGGCATGGCGGTCGTCGCCACGCTGTCGCTGATGGAGGGCACGAAGCGGCTCTCGAAGCGCGGCGCGCAGCTGAAAAGGCTGAATGCGGCCGTGATGCTGGGCGCGGCGAACGTCATCTGTGCGGATAAAACCGGCACGCTGACGAAAAACGAGATGACGGCGACGATGCTGTGGACGGGCGGCCGTCTGACGGCGGTCGACGGCGAGGGCTATGCGCCGGCCGGCGGCTTCTACACGCCCGGCGGCGAGAAGCTCGACCCGCTGTCCCGCCGCGACCTCGTCATGAGCCTGACGGCGGCGGCGCTGTGCAGCAACGCGGCGCTGGAGGAGACCTCGATCAACACCTGGGCGGCGGTCGGCAATCCGACGGAGGCGGCGCTCGTCGCGCTCGCGGCGAAGGCCGGCATCGACAAGGCGGTGCTCGACCGCACCTTCCCCCGCATCGCGGAGATCCCGTTCCAGCCCGAGCGCGGCATGATGACGACGATCCATCACGGCCGCCACTTCCCCGTGGCCTATTCGAAGGGCGCGCCGGACGTGATCCTCGCGCGCTGTACGGAGATCGACTACGGCGGCCGCCGGGAGCCGATGACGCCGGCGTTGAAGCAGAAAATCCTTTCGATCAACCGTGTGATGTCCGAGCAGAGCCTGCGGGTGCTGGCGGTGGCGTACCGTGAGTTTACCTCGGCGCCGCAAGCCGACGCGCCGGAGGAGCTTGAAAACCGTCTGATCTTCCTCGGGCTGATCGGCATGATGGATCCCGCGCGTCCGGACAGCGCGGAGGCGGTCGCGCGCTGCCGCCGGGCCGGCATCCGCACGATCATGGTGACGGGCGAGTCCCGCGGCACCGCCGTGGCGGTCGCGAAGTCCGTGGGTATCCTCGGCGCGGACGGCGACGACGCCGTTCTGACCGGCGAAGAGATCGCGGAGATGTCCGACGGCACGATGCGCGCGATGGTGAAGAACACGAAGGTGTTTGCGCGCGTGACGGCGGAGCATAAGCAGCGCATTCTGGACGCGCTGCACCGCAACGGCGACGTCGTCGCCATGACGGGAGACGGCGTCAGCGATGTGCCGCTGCTCCGCAGCGCGGATATCGGCATCGCCAAGGGCAAAACCGGCACGGAGATCGCGCGCTCGGCAGCCGACCTCGTGATCGAGGACGATAAGTTCTCGACGATCGTTTCGGCGATCGGCGAAGGGCGCGTCCTGTACGAAAACATCCGCCGGGTCGCAAAGCTCCTGCTCGGCGCGTGCACCGCGGCGGCGGTTACGGGACTGATCGCGGCGCTTTGCGGCATGGCCGTGCCGTTCCCGATCGCGGCGGCGCTGCTGTGCGGGCTGATTCTCTTCTCGCTGCCGGCGGCGGTCATCGGACGCCAGTCGGGAGAGAAGGACGCGATGAAGCGTCCGCCGCGCACGCCCGGATGCGCGTCGCTGAACTGGGCGGCGCTCATCGAAATCGCCGCGCAGGCGGTGATCCAGGCCGGGTGCTGCATCATCATGCTGTTTGCGGCGTCCAAGCTCTGTCCCATCGGCGTCGACACGGAGGCCTACCGCATGACGGCGGTGTTCACGGTCTTTGTCATCAGTACGCTGCTCTGCGCGCTGTCCGCGCGCTATGTCCGCACGCCGATGTGGGAAACCGGCAATCTCGGCGATTTCCTCCAGCTCGTCATCACGGTCGTATTCGGGATTCTCGTGCATGTGCTGGTGGTCTGCGCGCCGGCGCTGCGGAACCTTTTCGGCATGACCGAGCTTGGCGGCACGGGCTTCCTGCTCGTGTTCGGACTGTCCGTTTTGGCGCTTGCGCTGACGGAGGCGTTCAAGCTGGTGCTCCTGCCGGCGATCCGCGCGGCATTCCCCGCACTGGAGCGCGGTCCGAAGGCGCTCCCGCGCGCGCAGCGTGCCCGGAAGCGTCCGGCGGATGCGGAGGGAGCCGTTTCCGGTTCCGACCCGACGCAGGAGGACGAGGAAATCGACGTCGCGGGACCCGTGAGCGAGGAAAAGGAGAGCGGCGGGGTCAAAACCGGGGAGATCCCGGAGGAAACCGCGGCGCCGGAGATCGATGACGTCGAAGACGTCCCGGCGCCGGACTACGGTGAAGCCGTGCCGGAGGAGACGGACGCGCCGGATATGCCGGAAGCGGGCGAGGAGCTTCAGGAGATCCGGGAGCTGGAGCCCGACGGGGAAGACCATAAGGAATAAAAGGAAAAAAGCGGGGGAAAGTGAAAAACCCCCGCTTTTTCGAAAAAACGGCAGGAGGAACTGGTATGAATCCGGATTTTTACGGCGATTCTGTGCGTGGGGAGCGTGTCGGCGCGTATGAAAACCGCTATACGCCGTGGTACGACCTCATCTATTACGAATCCTCGGTGACGCCGGGGTTAAAGCTTGCGATGCGCGTCGACAAGCCGCGGGGAAAGGGCTATATCCTCGCCTCCACGCACGGCTGGCACATGACGATCCCGCCGGTGGACGCGGATGCCGCGCCGTCGGACGAGCCGTACCTGCATCTGCACATCGATATGCGCGGACGGGCGTTTTCGACCGGCAAGCCCGACTGCAACGGGCTGGAGCTGATCGACGTCTACGACGCGGTGCGGTATGCGCAGAAGGCGTACGCGGATTACCTGATCGATCCGGATACCGTCTATTACGAGGGCGGCAGCGGCGGAGGCGGCAACGGCTATGCGCTGGCGGTGAAGTTCCCCGATCTGTTTTCGGCGGTGACGGCGCTGTGCGGCATCTCCGACTACGCAAACTGGTACGAAAACGACCGCGTCGGCGAGTTCCGCGACGAGCTTTGCCCGTGGATCGGCTGCACGCCGGAGGAAAATCCCGAGGCATACCGGTCGCGCTCGGGCGCCGCGGGTGTGCGGAACCTGATGGCGCCGCTGTTTTGTGCGCACGGGGAGACGGACGAGCGGGTGCCGGTCTGGCACGCGCGGCATTTCGTCGAGTGCGCGCGGGAAGCGGGTAAGGGGGACTTGGTCGAATACCTCGAGCTGCCGGGCGTCGGTACGCAGGCGCACTGGGGACGCGCGACGGAGGAACAGCTCGCGGAGCTCGAGCGGCGCAGCGAGGCAAACCGCGCGCGCTCCCGCCGTCCGCTGACCGTGCCGGAGAAGGGCACGCTGACGGTGCTCGGGTATCTCTATACGAAGCGGTTTGCGGTCCGGCTCGACAGCCTCGATGCCGTGGCGGAGCTGGAATACGACTGTGCGGCGGGCATTTATCGGGTAACCGGCGCGAAGGGCTATACGCTGCGGGTGTTCTGAGGGGTCAAAAAGGAGAGAACGGGCATTGTTTAAGATTCTGGTTGTCGAGGACGATACGGAGCTGCGGTCGCTTTTCTGCCGCGTGCTGATGAAAAACGGGTACCAGACCTTCCGCGCGGGCGACGGCGAGGAGGCGCTGGAGGTGCTGGATCACGAATACGTCGACCTGATCCTCTGCGACGTGATGATGCCGCGCATGGACGGCTTCGAGCTGACGCGGGAGCTGCGCGCGGCGGGCATGACAATGCCGGTGCTGATGATCACCGCCAAAGACGCCTTCGGCGACAAGCGCGAGGGCTTTGACGCGGGCGCGGACGACTATATGGTCAAGCCCATCGACGTCAACGAGATGGTGCTGCGCGTCGGCGCGCTGCTGAGACGCTCAAAAAGCGCCAGCTCGCGGAAGCTGACCGTCGGGAACACGACGCTCGACTACGACACGCTGACCGTCCGGACGCCGGAGGGGGAGACGACGCTGCCGCAGAAGGAGTTCCAGCTTCTTTATAAGCTGCTCTCGGATCCGGGACACATCTTCACGCGCCTGCAGATCATGGACGATATCTGGGGCATGGACAGCGAGACGGACGCGCATACGGTGGACGTGCACATCAACCGGCTGCGCGACCGCTTCCGCGGCTCGGACAGCTTCGAGATCGTGACCGTGCGGGGCCTTGGCTATAAGGCGGTCCGGAAGGCATGAGCCGGAAGCTTGCGGAGCGCAGCCCGGGGATGCCGCTGTACCCGAAGCTGCGCAGGCGGTTTCAGTCGGTCATTTTCAGCTTCATGCTCTTTTCCATGCTATTCGGCGGCGTCCTGCTGGTTTTGGCAAACCGGTTCGGCGTGTTCCGTCCGCTGCTGCGGGCAAACCCGCTGATCGCGGTGCTCGTCATGTACGGTGCGAGCCTCGGACTGGCGTCGCTGCTCGCCTACTACGTCGGCCGCCAGCTCGTGGAACCGATCGAGAGACTGAGCCGGGCGTCGAGCCGGATCGCGCGCGGCGACTTTTCCGTCCGGCTGGAGCCGGATACGCGCATCGACGAGCTGGATACGACGTTCCGCAGCTTCAACGCGATGGCGCGCGAGCTTTCCTCCGTGGAAACGCTGCGCGAGGACTTCGTCGCGAGCGTTTCGCATGAGTTCAAGACGCCGTTGTCGGCGATCGAGGGCTACGCGACGCTGCTGCAGGACAAGAGCCTGACGGAGAGCGAGCGGGAGGACTGCGTGCGCAAGATCCTCGCGAGCGTGGACCGGCTCTCGACGCTGTCGGGGAACATTCTGCTGCTGTCGAAGCTCGAAAACGGCTCGTATCAGCCGGAAAAGAAGGAATACCGGCTCGACGAGCAGCTCCGGGAGGCGGTGCTGATGCACGAGCAGGGCTGGACAAAAAAGAGGCAGGAGCTGGACGTCGACCTGACGGAGCTGCGGTATTACGGCTGCGAGAGCCTGCTTTTGCAGCTCTGGTCGAATCTGATCGGCAACGCGGTCAAATATACGCCCGAAAACGGGCATATCGCGGTGCGCATGACCGCCGACGACGCCACGGTGACGGTCGAGGTCGCCGACGACGGCATCGGCATGGACGAGGAGACGCAGCGGCATATCTTCGAAAAGTTCTATCAGGGCGACCCGTCGCGGCGCAGCGAGGGGAACGGACTGGGGCTCGCGCTGTGCCGGACGATCGCGGAGCGCTGCGGCGGCAGCATCGCCGTGCGGAGCCGTCCGCGCGAGGGGTCGTGCTTTACGGTCCGTCTGCCGCGCTGACAAAAAGCGGCTTTTTGTCAACCGAACCTCAACCGATTGTCAACGGAAGTTGATGTTCGGTTGAGGTTTTCTTCATCTTGCGATGGTAGAGTATGGTCAGAACACAAAAAGGGGTAAGCGCATGTCCAGAATGATCGGAATTGACCTGGGAACCACCAATTCGTGCGTCGCGGTGATGGAGGGCGGAGAGGCCGTCGTCATCCCGTCGGCGGACGGCGGGCGGACGACCCCTTCCGTCGTGGCGTTTGCGGCAAACGGCGAGCGGCTTGTGGGACAGAACGCGAAACGGCAGGCGGCGGTATCTCCCGAGCGGACGGTGACGTCGATCAAGCGGGAGATGGGCACGGATTTCCGCGTGCGCATCGACGGAAAGGCGTATACGCCGCCGGAGATCTCCGCGATGATCCTGTCGAAGCTGAAGCATGACGCGGAGGACTACCTCGGCGAGCCGGTGACCGACGCGGTCATCACGGTGCCCGCGTATTTTACCGACGCGCAGCGTCAGGCGACGAAGGACGCGGGGCAGATCGCGGGACTGAACGTGCTGCGGCTGGTCAACGAGCCGACGGCGGCGGCGCTGGCGTACGGGCTCGACCGCGAGGCGCCGCAGCGGATCATGGTGTACGACCTCGGCGGCGGCACCTTCGACGTGTCGATCCTGTCGCTCTCCGGCGGCGTGTTCGAGGTGCTGGCGACGGCGGGGGACAACCGCCTCGGCGGCGACGACTTCGATGCGGCGCTGACGGAGTACATCCTCGACGAGTTCCGGAAAGCGGAGCGCATCGACCTGCGGCGGGACGCGGCGGCGATGCAGCGGGTGCGCGAGGCGGCGGAGAAGGCCAAAATCGAGCTGTCGGGACTCGTGCAGACGACGGTCGAGCTGCCGTTTATCTGCGTGCAGCACGGGGAGCCGAAGAACTTAAGCGTTCCGATCACGCGCGCGGTGTTCGACCGGCTGACGGCGCACCTGATCGAGCGGACGCGCAAGCCCGTGGAGCAGGCGCTGCGCGACGCGGGCTGCTGGGTCGGCGAGATCGACCGGGTGCTGCTTGTCGGCGGCTCGACGCGGATCCCGGCGGTGCAGCGCTTTATCGCGGATTTCATGGGCAAAGAGCCGAGCCGCGGCATCAACCCGGACGAGTGCGTGGCGCTCGGCGCGGCGCTGCAGAGCGGGGTGCTTTCGGGAACGCTGACGGGGCTTTTGCTGCTCGACGTCACGCCGCTGTCGCTCGGCATCGAGACGGTCGGGGACCAGTTTTCCCGTGTCATCGACCGCAACACCAGCATCCCGATCACAAAAAGCCGCATTTTCTCGACGGCGTCGAACTTCCAGAGCTCGGTGGATGTGCACGTCCTGCAGGGCGAGGCGGAGCGGGCGTCGCGCAACAAAACGCTCGGCAAATTCCGGTTAAGCGGCATCCGGCGCGCGCCGGCGGGCGTGCCGCAGATCGAAGTGACCTTCGACATTGACTCCAACGGCATCGTCCACGTCTCGGCGCGCGACCTCGACACCGGCCGGGCGCAGGACATCACGATCACGGCGTCCGGGAACCTAAGCCGCGAGGAGATCGACCGCGCGGTGGAGGATGCGCGGCGGTACGAGGCGGAAAGCGCGGGGATCCGGGCGGAGAGCGAGCTGCGCATGCGTGCGGAGAACCTTGTGAAAGAGGCGTCGACGGCCATCCGCGCGGACAGAAAGCGCGCGGCGGCGCTCGACGAGCCGGTCAAGCGCGTCAAAAGAGCGCTCAAAGCCCGGGATACGGAAGAACTCCGCGCGGCGTGCGGCGCGCTTGAAAGCGTTCTGCACGCGGGCTGCTGAGATTACAACGAAGGGGGCGGAAGGACGATGAACGATCCCTATGCGGTGCTGGGGATTTCCCCGAACGCAACGGACGAGGAAGTGACAAAGGCGTACCGGGCCATGGCGCGGAAGTACCATCCCGACCTGCATCCCGGCGATAAAGCCGCCGAGGCGAAAATGAAGGAGATCAACGCGGCCTACAATCAGATTCAGGACATCCGCTCCGGGAAGGCGTCCTATCAGCCGGGCGGCGCCGGGAACGCGTCCAGAGGCGCTTACGGAAGCGGCGGCGCCTATGGGAACCCCTACGGCAATCCCTACGGCGGCGCGTATCGGGGATATAACCAGAATCAGAGCTATTACGGACGCGCGGAGTACCGGGCCGATCCGAATCGGACGGAGCAGGAATTCTATACGCAGTACCGCCAGCCGGTGCATATCTTCCGGCTGCCGATCGTCCGCATCATCCTGATCATCTTCCTCGTAAGGCTCGTGCTGTCGCTGCTGTTCGGCGGATTCACGCGCTACAGCTACAGCGGCTACGGCGATTACGGCTACTACAACGGCGGCAGCGAGGCGCCGTATACGCAGGAATATACGCAGAGAACGCCGAATCCGGCGGAAGAATGGACATAAAAAGGGGAGACGGAGAAAATGAAATTCCGGGATAAGCTGATTCGTTTCATGAGCGGACGCTACGGCGGCGACCAGCTCAACCAGGCGCTCATCTGGATCTGTATCGCCGTGGCGGTGCTGAATCTCTTTTTTCACAGCTGGGTGCTGTATATTCTCGGGTACGCGCTGCTGATCTGGATGGTGTTCCGTATGCTTTCGAGGAACGTCTACAAGCGTGCGGAGGAAAACCGGAAATTCCTGCGGATCTGGGGACGGGTCAAGGGCTTTTTTGTGCTCCAGAGGAACCGGATCCGGGATTATAAGACGCATATCTACCGCACCTGCCCGCACTGCTACGCGGCGCTGCGGTTTGCGAAACGGGGCGGGAACGCCAAAAAGGCCGAGGTGACCTGCCCGCGCTGCGGAAAGCAGTTTACCATTCGGCTTTGAGATAGAAAAAAGTCCCCTGAAATCGCGTTTTTCGCCGTCTCAGGGGACTTTCTTTGCGCTTTTTCAGTTGTTTTGCAGCCGGATGCTGATTTCGCCGGAGGAAAGCGTGCGAAGCTCGCCGTCCGCCGTGCGGATGACCAGATGGCACTCGTCGTCGACGTCGAGCACGTCCGCGGGATATTCGCCGCCGCCGCCGTGGACGGTGACGCGCCTGCCGATGACAAAGCAGCGCTTCCGGTACGCTTCCGGGGTGTCGCCGCCGGGCAGCGCCCGGTAGCGCGGCAGGAAGCGGTTCAAGATCTCCGCCGCGAGCCGGCAGCGCAGCTCGCCCTCGCGTCGGCCGCTGACCGCGCCCGCGATGCCGGCGAGCTCCTCGGGAAAACCGCCCTCCGGCGCGTAGACGTTGACGCCGATGCCGACGATCGCATAGCCG
This sequence comes from Clostridiaceae bacterium, assembly GCA_016297585.1. Lineage (GTDB taxonomy): Bacteria > Bacillota > Clostridia > Oscillospirales > QAMX01 > JAAZKA01. The sequence continues at coordinate 1,259 of JAEDGJ010000026.1, read as the reverse complement.
AGCCGCCCGTTTTCCATGTCGAACGCGGCTTCCGTCAGGATGCCGCAGACCTTGCGCCCGTCGAGGAAGACGTCGTTGACCCACTTGATGGCGGGCGACTTCCCGGCGGCGGATTCGATCGCCTCGCAGACGGCGACGGCGGCGGCGGTCGTGATCAGCGCGGCGCGGTCGGCGGGAAGCTGCGGGCGCAGCAGGATGCTCAGGTAGATGCCGGAATCGGTCGGGGAGAAGAAGCTGCGTCCGAGGCGGCCGCGTCCCGCGGTCTGGGCGCCCGCGGCGATGACCGTTCCCTCGGGAGAGCCGGCGGCGGCGCGGTCGCGCAGCAGCAGATTCGTCGAGGTCACCGTCCGGAAGGTCTCAACGGAAAGCGCGCCCGCCTCCGGACGCAGGAATTTCTCAATGCCGGCGGCACAGAGGACGTCGCAGTCGGGACGCAGCCGGTAGCCGCGGTTGGTGGAGGCGTCGATCGCGTAACCTTCCTCCTCGAGCGCGCGCACGGCCTTCCAGACGGCGGCGCGGGTCACATGGAGCGCTGCTGCGGCCTCTTCTCCGGACAGGTCGCGCTCCCGGTTGTTGACAAGCAGCGTAAGCAGGGCATCTTTAACGGCCATTTTGTATCAAATAAGCTCCTTTTCTCGGGGGTATCTGCTTTTTTAGGAAGGGAAAATCCGCTATTCCTGCGCGCCGAACACCCGCGCCACGGCTTCCAGACAGCCGTAGCCATAGCGGTCGTCCGGCTCGAGATAGCTCGTCTCCGTCCATTCGTTCCACGAGTTGATCGTGATCAGCGGCACGGGCAGGTCGTGCGTATCGACGAACGCCTTTGCGCGGCGCAGCGCGTCCTCGATGTTTTCGGGCGTGTTGTTCCGGACGACGCCGCGGCGCAGCGACGAAAAGCGGGGATTGTTGTCCCAGCCGAGGGAGACGTGCGGATAGTAGGGGACGGCGTAGCGCTCGGAGAACTCCTGCCATTTGCGCTCGGCGTCGGCGGTGATCTCCCGGTAGTCGCGGTCGATGTCGAGGAAGTGAACGTACTGGTAATTCGTCAGGCTGTCGAAATGCAGCGCCTCCAGGATCTCCGCGGTCGAGCGGCGCGTCCCGGCGTTGGTATCGACGCCGCTGACGTTCGGAATGCGAAGCATACGGTCTCCCCACTGCGTCAGCTGCAGCTCGAGCCCGGGAAAGCCTGCCCGGACGCATTTTTCCCGGAAGCCGTCGAGGCAGCGGCGCGTAGGGTCCAGCCCTCCGAGTCCCGCGAT
>JAEDGJ010000175.1 GCA_016297585.1 Clostridiaceae bacterium | reverse complement strand
AAGGTTAATAATCATACGGATAATAGTGATATACACGTTACTGTGAGCGATAAAGAAAATTGGAATAGCCACCCTAATGACGTTCAGGCAAGCGGTGATACCATTCAGATGGACGGTTTACAGGGCGGCGTGCCGTTTTCGGCGGAGACGTTCGCCTCGACGGGCGACCCGATCACCGATCTGACCGAGGACCTTGCCGCCGAGCAGAAGGCGCGCACGACCTACGACAACATCCTGCGTCTCGTCGACGACCCGGACGTCCGCGACCCGATCCGCTTCCTGCGCGCGCGGGAGATCGTCCACTTCCAGCGCTTCGGCGACGCGCTGCGCGTCGTGCAGGAGCATCTCGACTGCAAAAACTTCTACGCCTACAACCCCTCGTTCAAGTAAAGGCGCAAATAATCCCCTAAACGCCAAAAACGAGCCCCGGAGAGCGGTTCTCCGGGGCTCGTCTGATACGGTACGCGTTTTTTTACATCAGCTGGCGGATAAGTCCCTTGATGTCCTCGACGCTCGCCTCTCTGGGGTTGCCGGGCGCGCAGGCGTCGGCATGGGCGGACTGTGCGAGAAACTCGAGATCCTCCTCCCGGATGGCGGGGAGCTTCGTGGGGATGCCCACGTCGACGGAGAGCCGGCGGACGGCGTCCACGGCGGCGCGGCGGTACTCGTCCTGCGTCATGCCGGCGGTGTCCACGCCCATCGCCTCGGCGATCGCCTTGTACTTCTCGCCGGTCACGCAGGCGTTATATTCCATGACGATCGGCAGCATCATCGCGCAGGCGACGCCGTGGGGGGTGTCATACACCGCGCCCAGCGTGTGGGCGACGGAGTGCGCGATGCCGAGTCCCACGTTCGAGAACGCCATGCCGGTCACGAACTGTCCGAGCGCCATGCCCTCGCGGCCTTCCGCTTCGTTCGCGACCGCGCCGCGCAGGTTCTTCGCGATCAGGCGGATGGCTTCGAGGTTCAGGCAGTCGGCAAGCTCCCACGCGGCCTTCGTCGTGTAGCCCTCGATGGCGTGCGTCAGGGCGTCCATACCGGTGGACGCGGTCAGACCACGAGGCATCGTGGACATCATGTCCGGATCGACGACGGCGATGTCGGGGATGTCGTTGGTGTCGACGCAGACGAACTTGCGGCGGCGCTCGACGTCGGTGATGACGTAGTTGATGGTCGCCTCGGCGGCGGTGCCGGCGGTGGTGGGAACGGCGATGGTGAAGACGGTGCGGTTCTTCGTGGGCGCGACGCCCTCGAGGCTGCGGACGTCGGCAAATTCCGGATTGTTGATGATGATGCCGATGGCCTTGCCGGTATCCATGGAGGAGCCGCCGCCGATGGTGATCATATAATCCGCGCCGGAGGCCTTATAGGCGGCGACGCCCGACTGCACGTTTTCGATGGTGGGGTTGGGCTTGATGTCGGAGTAGACCTCATAGGCCATGCCCGCCTCGTCCAGCAGGTCGGTGACCTTCTTCGTAACGCCGAACTTCACGAGATCCGGATCGGAGGCGATGAACGCCTTGCGGAAGCCGCGCGCGGCGACGAGTCCCGGGATCTCCCGGATCGCGCCCTTGCCGTGATAGGAAACTCCATTCAGAACAAAACGATTGACCATAACTTGTGTGCCTCCATTCCAGTTTGACGGATTCTTCGAACCCATTGTATAACTATTATAATCGATAAAGCGGTATCTGTAAAGGGGGGCGCGCGGCTTTCCCCCGAAAAAATCCCCCTCTTTTTTGCCGCCGCGAAACGCGCCCCGGGACTTTTTCGCGCAGGGGAGCTTCCCCGCGCGTTTTGTGCGCGTTTTGCCCCGCGAACAGTCTTGCTTTTTCGCAGAAAAGATGGTATGATAGGAAAAGAAGTCAAGGGGGAAGCGGGGATGTTCGTATGACGGTCATATCGGTGGCCAACAACAAGGGAGGCGTCGGCAAAACGACGACGACGCTGAATCTGGGCGCGGCGCTGTCCATGCGGGGCTACAGGGTGCTCGCGGTGGATCTCGATCCGCAGGCGTCGCTGACGCTGTATCTGGGGCTCGACCCCGGGGAGCTCGAGACGACGAGCTATCATGTGCTGACGAAGAAATGCCCGGCGCTCGGCGCGGTGATGATGACGCGCGTCGCGGCGCTCGACCTGATCCCGGCATCCATCGACCTCGCGGCGGCGGAAATGGAGATCTCCGGCATGATGGGGCGCGAATACCTGCTGCGCCGCCAGCTCGAGACGCTCGAGGATCTCTACGACGTCGTGCTGATCGACAACATGCCCTCGCTCGGCGTGCTGACGGTGAACAGCCTGATGGCGTCGGACTATGTGATCGTGCCGATCGAGCCGACCTACCTTGCGTATAAGGGCCTGCAGATGATCGACACGACGATCGGCGAGGTGCAAAGCTACCGTCCGGAGCTTTCGATGCTGGGCGTCGTCATCACGATGGTGGACGAGCGCACGAAGCACGCGCGCGAGATCATCGGGAAGATCCGCGAAAATTACCGCATCCTCGGCACCCCCATCCGGCGCAGCGTGAAATTCGCCGACGCCGCGGCGGGAAACCAGCCCATCTCGGAGTTTGCCGGCGAGCAGTTCGAGGGCGCGCGCGCCTACGCCGAGATCGCCGACGAGATCGAACGGCTGCTGCCGCTCAAAAAAGCCTGATTACCCTACGAAACGGAGTAATATAAGAAGCCATGAATCATGTATATCGCTTGTACACGGAAAAGCGCCCGGGCTTTGACGTCGAGGCGCAGGGGCTTGCCCGCGAGCTGCGGGACGACCTCGGCATCCGGGGACTGCGCGGGCTGCGCGTGCTGTGCCGCTACGACGCGGAGGGGCTTGGCGAGGACGAATACCGCGCCGCGCGCACGACGGTCTTCTCGGAGCCGCCCTGCGACGACTGCTACGACGAAAATCCCCCCGCGTTCCCCGAGGACGCGCGCGTGCTCGCCGTCGAGGCGCTGCCGGGGCAGTTTGACCAGCGCGCCGACTCCTGCGCCCAGTGCATCGCCATCCTGACCGCGGGCGAGCGTCCCCGTGTGCGCGCCGCGAAGGTCTATGTCTTCGAGGGCAGCCTCTCGGACGGCGAATTCGAGCGCATCAAGACCCGGCTCATCAACCCCGTCGAGGCACGTGAAGCCTCCCTCGAAAAGCCCCTCACCCTCGCGGACGACTACGGCGAGCCCGCGGACGTCGCCGTGCTCGAGGGCTTTATCCGGATGGACCGCCCCGCGCTCGACGCGATGTGCGCGCGGTACGGGCTCGCGATGGACGAGCGCGACCTCGAATTCCTGCAGGCGTACTTCCGCGACGAGGAAAAACGCGACCCGACGCTGACCGAGCTGCGCGTGCTCGACACCTACTGGTCGGATCACTGCCGCCACACGACGTTCGGCACGCATCTGACGGACGTTGAGCTGTCGGATCCCGCCGTGCGCGCGTCGTACGACGAATACCTCGCCGCGCGCCGCGAGCTCTACGGCGACGAGAAGGCCGCGCGCCGTCCCGTGACGCTGATGGACGTCGCGACGGCGGGCGTGAAGGTCTTAAAAAAGCGCGGAAAGCTCCCGCGGCTCGACGAGAGCGAGGAGATCAACGCCTGCTCGGTGCACGTCGACGCGATGGTCGGCGGCCGGAAGGTCGACACGCTCCTGCAGTTCAAAAACGAGACGCACAACCACCCGACGGAGATCGAACCGTTCGGCGGCGCCGCGACCTGCCTCGGCGGCGCGATCCGCGACCCGCTCTCCGGGCGCGCGTATGTGTATCAGGCGATGCGCGTCACGGGCGCGGGCGATCCCCGGCGTCCGCTGGAGGACACGATCCCGGGCAAGCTGCCCCAGAAGCGCCTGACGCGCACGGCGGCGGCGGGATATTCGTCCTACGGCAACCAGATCGGCCTTGCGACCGGTCAGGTGCGCGAGCTCTACCACGAGGGCTATGTCGCCAAGCGCCTCGAGATCGGCGCGGTGCTCGGGGTCGTCCCCGCGTCCCATGTGGTGCGCGAGGAGCCCGCTCCCGGCGACGTCGTCATCCTGCTCGGCGGCCGCACGGGACGCGACGGCTGCGGCGGCGCGACCGGTTCCTCGAAGGCGCATACGGAAAAATCGCTGGAGACCTGCTTTGCCGAGGTGCAGAAGGGCAATCCGCCCGAGGAGCGCAAGCTCCAGCGCCTGTTCCGCGACGGCAGCGTCACGCGCATGATCAAGCGCTGCAACGACTTCGGCGCGGGCGGCGTCTCCGTCGCCATCGGCGAGCTTG
>JAEDGJ010000174.1 GCA_016297585.1 Clostridiaceae bacterium | reverse complement strand
CGCCGCGTCCACGGGCCGGGCGTTTTCCAGCGCGAGGACGTAGGAGCGGTGCTGGTACAGCTTGAGATAAAAGCTGCCGTGCTTGTTGAGCATCGGGAAATGCGTCGTCACGATGACCTTTTTCGCCGCAATGCGCCCGCGGTCGGTCACGGCGTCCGTCCCGATCAGCTCCCGCACCGCCGTATGCTCATAGATGCGCAGCCCCTTCGACACGCCGTACAGGAATTTCAGCGGGTGAAACTGCGCCTGACGCGGAAAACACACCCCGCCCGCCGTCGAAAAGGGCAGGGGAAGCCGCTCGGCAAGCGTCGCGGGGTATCCGAGCGCGCGCAGCACGCCTATCTCGCGCTCCAGCTTCTTCCGGTCGTTTACGGTATAGACGAACGCGCTTTTTTCCTCGAAATCGCAGTCGATCGCGCGTCCTAGCACGCGGAAGCGTTCGAGCGCGTCCTCGTTTGCCTCAAGATACTGTCCCGCTTTCTCAAGACCGAAGCGCTGCGCGAGACCGGCATAGAGAAGGCCGTGCTGCGAGGTGATCTTTGCCGTCGTGTTCTTCGTGATGCCGCCGCCGACGGTGTCCGCCTCCGCGAGCACATAGTCGACGCCCGCCCGATGCAGCAGCTGCGCGCACAGCACCCCCGCCATCCCGCCGCCGATGATCAGTACCCCGGTCCGGATATCCCGTTCGAGTGCCGGAAACGACGGCGCTTTTGCCGTATCAGTCCAGAGCGAATCCATAAAACCATTGCCTCCGCAGCCGTTTTTTCTAGTATTCCGGATAAAGGGCGCGGCTATGCGGGGATTTTTGGCGCAAAAACGGACGGCGGCGAAGCGATCCCGCCCCGCTGCCGTCCGCAGAGAACAAAAATCAGTCGAAATCGCGCACCATCTGCAGATACGGAAGCTCCCGGAAGCCCTTTCTGCGGTAAAGGCGCATCGCGCCCTCGTTTTCCGGCTCGACCTCCAGCCGGAAGCGGCGGACGTCGGGCGGGCGGTGCGCGTCGAGATACGCAAACACCTCGCTGCCGAGTCCCTGCCCCTGAAAAGCCGGACGGATGTAGAGCTCCTCGAGCCACTGCACGCGCCCGCCCGCCTCGTTTGAAAACGCGGTCGCGAGCAGGCAGTAGCCCGCGGGTTCGCCCTGCGCAGCGTCGCCCTTGCCGGATCCGCCGGAGAAGATCAGATACGCCGCCGCGAGCGGCTGCGGGGAGAAGAGCTCGCGGAAGGTGTTTTCGATGTGTTCGTCCGGGATCGGCGCGAGAACGGCGGGGGAGTGATAAAATTCGCGGCAGAGCGCGAGAAAGGCGTCGTGATCGGCGGGGGTTACGGGTCGAAGCATTTTGCTCTCCTTTTTGAGGGTTTTAATGGATGCCGAAGGTCTTTTCCTTCAGGTCGAGGTAGTACAGATAGTCCTCCTCCTTCACGTTCGGCGGGCAGCGGTGGTCGCAGAAGGGGATGTAGCCGCCGCGCTTGACGCAGGGGATGATGGACTCCATGTAGCGGTCGATCGCGTCGCGTCCGGCGCCGAGCGCCATCTTGTCGAAGCCGCCCATGATGCGCAGCTCCTGCCCGAACTCCGCGAACAGCTCCGACGGATGCGCGCAGCTGTTGACCTCGAACGGGAAGAGGCAGTTGATGCCGCCCTCCATCATGTAGGGGAGGATCGGGCGCACGTCGCCGTCGCAGTCGACGTACCAGAGATCGATGCCGTAGGACTCGAGCTTTTTGCGGATGCGCTTGTAGCGCGGCATGACCACGTCGCGGAAGAAGGGCACGGTGACGATCGGGCCGTTCTTGAAGCAGATATCCTCCCAGCCCGCTGCGCCGTCGAACTGGATCGCGGGCAGCAGCATGTCGAGCTCGTCCTCGACGAGCCGGCAGCAGGTCTCGACCATGTCCTCGACCATCTCCGGATAGTCAAAGCACGCGTACGCCAGCCCCTCGAACGTCAGCATGTCGCGGATCTTGCCGATCATCGAGCCGGTGTTGACGACGATGGGGAATTCGCGGCTGTCGGGGTACTGTTCGCGCAGCGCTTCGAGATCCGGCTTTCTTCCGGGCGTGCCGCGCTGGAAGCGCTCCTTTTTGACCCTGGCCCAGTCGTCGGGGGTGACGACGGAGGACTTCATGTAGTGGGGGATGGTGTCGTGCCCGTCGGCGGGCACCTCGGCGAGCAGTCCGTCGCCGTTCTGGAGGATGTTTTTATCGCCGCGGCGCTCAAGGACGCGGTGGGGGAACGGCGGGTCCATCCAGACGTTTGCGCCGATGGAGTAGAGGCGGTCAAAGGCGAAGAAGATGTCGGCGTCGGCGTTGTTTTTGATGCCGTTGTCGGTAAAGAGCTTCCATTCGCTGAAATTCTCGTTCCAGTATCCGAACTCCATGTTGAAGCAGCGGTCGACGGGCTTATAGTGCATCTGGGCGTTGAAGCGCTCGCGGTCGGTCATCTCGGATTTCCACGGCCGGCGGATGGGGGTGATCGGCATAGGTACACACTCCTTGCTCTCTTATGTGCCAAAACGGGCTTTCATGCTGGGAAGCCTTGACAGAAACTGCCCGGGAGGGGTATAATAGGGCAAATCCTGATCGACGGAGGGTTTTTTAGGAAGATGATGCTTCGCATTCACGACGCTTCCCGCGTCACATCGATAGAATACACTGCCCCCGCGCTTTTGTCAAGCCTCTTTTCGCAGCACGGGATAAGCTGCGAGATGCCCTGCGGCGGCCAAAGACGCTGCCTGAAGTGCCGCGTGACCGTGCGCGGCGGTGCGCTGCCGCCGGACGCGCGGGAAGCGTCGCTGCTGACGGACGCCGAGCTTGCCGCCGGCGTGCGGTTTGCCTGCATGACGACGCTGACGGGCGACGCGGACGTCACGCTCCCGCATCACGGCGGGATGCGCATCCAGACGGCGGGCAGCACGCGCGAAGTCAGCCCCGAGCCGTGGGCGGGGGGCTTTGGCGCGGCCATCGACATCGGCACGACGACGATGGCGGGGTATCTGTACCGGCTGTCGGACGGCGCGCTCCTCGCGTCGGACAGCCTGCCGAATCCGCAGGGACGCTTCGGCGCGGACGTCGTGACGCGCATCGAGCGCTCGCTTGGCGGCGACGCGGAAGCGCTGGCGGCGGCGGTGCGCGAGGGGGCAAACGAGCTTCTCGCGCGGCTCTGCACGGCGGCGGGCGTCGACTCAGCGGAAACGGGCGCGGTCGTCTTCACCGGCAACACGGCGATGCTCTATCTGCTGACCGAACGGAATCCGTACGCGCTGTCCCGTTCGCCGTTTGAGGCAGACGAGCTGTTCGGTCTTTATTGTACGCCGGAATCGCTCGGACTCTGCACGCCGAACGCGAAAATTTACCTGATGCGCAGCATTTCCGCGTTTGTCGGCGGCGACATCACGGCGGGCATCCTGTCGTCGTCGCTCTGCGAAGGGAATATGCCGCGGCTGCTCGTCGACATCGGCACGAACGGCGAGATGGCGCTCTGGGACGGGAAAAAGCTTCTTTGCTGCGCGACGGCGGCGGGACCCGCGTTCGAAGGCGCCGGCATCTCGCAGGGCTGCACCGCGCGCGAGGGCGCGATCTGCCGCGTGACGCTCGAGGGCGGGCAGATCGCCGTGCAGACGGTGGGGGACGCGCCCGCCGACGGCATCTGCGGCTCGGGGCTTCTGGACGCCCTCGCGGCGTTTACGAAGCTGGGGCTTGTCGACGAGACGGGCTGCATCGACGAGGACGCCGACGAGGAAGGCTACGTCACGGCGGACGGCGACCTGCGCGTCGGCTCCACACAGGTGCTCTTTACGCAGAAGGATGTGCGCGCGGTGCAGCTTGCGAAGTCGGCGATCTGCTCGGGGCTCGAGACGCTGCTCGAGACGGCGGGGCTGACGGCGGACGACCTCGACGCGGTGTATCTCGCGGGCGGGTTCGGCACGGTGCTGAACCCCGCGAGCGCGGAGGCGATCGGGCTGCTGCCGAAGGGGTTTGCGGCGAAAACCGTCGCTGTCGGCAACGCCGCCGGTATGGGCGCCGCGGCGGTGCTGCGGAACCGGACGCTGCTTGCCGAATCGGAACGGCTCGCGCGCGAGGGTGAGACGGTGCCGCTGGCGGAAAACCCGGTTTTCATGGAAAAATTCGTCGAAAACATGATGTTCCCCGAGGTATAAAGCGCAAAAACAGGAGCTCCTCCCGAACAAACGGGCAGGGGCTCCTGCTTTTTCACCTTACAACATAATACGCGCCGCCGGACGCGTCTTCCGACCGGCGCAG
>JAEDGJ010000025.1 GCA_016297585.1 Clostridiaceae bacterium | reverse complement strand
CAGATCCCCGACGCGCTGATCGAGGCCGCCCGCCTCGACGGCGCGAGCGAGATGCGGATCTTCACGACGATCATCCTGCCGAACGTCAAGCCCGCGTGGCTGACCGTTATGGTGCTGGCGTTCCAGAACATCTGGAACGGCTCCGCGGGCGGCGCGGATTCGACGACGGTCATCTTCAACGAACGGCTGAAGATGCTCCCGGCGGTTTTAAGCCAGATCAACGCCGGCGGCTACGCGCGAATGGGCGTCGCCGCGGCCGCGTCGCTGATCCTGATGCTGCCGCCGATGATCACCTTCCTTGTCAACCAGAATCAGATGCTCCAGACGATGGCGCATTCGGGCATCAAGGACTAAAGCGGGGTGAAGAGATGAAGTGTAAAAGAATAGCCGCCCTGCTTCTGGCCGTCCTGCTCGCCGCTTTAACGGCCGCACCGGCGCTGTGCGTGGAGCCGAACCGCTCCTTTACCTACGACGAGGAGAACCGCGCCGTACCGTCGCCGAACGCCTTTCAGGTGCAGCAGGTCATCTACGGCAAAGACATGCCCTGCGGCCCGTTCCTCAGCGCGCAGGACATGGCGACCGACGGCGAGGGCAATATCTTCGTTCTCGACAGCGGCAACAACCGGATCGTGTTCCTCGACGCCGAGTACCGCTATATCCGCGAGCTGACCGAGTTCTCCTATAACGGCGAGACGGTCACGCTGAACGCAAACGCGGAAGGGCTTTTCTGCCGCGAGCAGGAGCAGCTTCTGTACATCGCGGATACCGCCGGAAACCGCATCATCGTGACCGACTACGACGGCAACGTGACGCGCATCTACGAAAAGCCGGTCAGCAGCCTGCTCGATCCGGAGCTGCCCTTCGCGCCGAAGAAGCTCGTCGTCGACAACACGGGCATGCTGTATGTGCTGACGAAGAACGTCAACACCGGCGCGCTGCTGATCAACGAGGAGGGCACCTTCCTCGGCTTCTACGGCACGAACGAGGTCCGCGAGACCCTGTCCGTGCGCATCGAGCGCATGTGGCGGTCGATCATGACCGAGGCGCAGCGCCAGCAGTCCACGGAGAGCTTCCAGCCCGTGGAGTTCAATAACCTCTTCTGGAGCAAGGACCGCTTTATCTACGCGGTCTCCCAGCAGAACGAGTACCTCGAGACCGAGGTCAGCAAGCTCAACGCGCTGGGCGAGAACATCCTGGAGCCGAAAGCCTACGGCGAAATGACGCGCCGCGAGGATCTGCCGGTCTCCTTCAGCGACATCGTCGTCGACGACGAGGGCTTCTTCACGATCGTCGACCGCAACAACGGCATGGTGTATCAGTACGACGAGGCCGGCAATCTGCTGGCGGTTTCGGGCGGACTCGGACAGCAGGAGGGCCTTTTCACGTCGCCCTCCGCCATCGGGACGAACGAGCGAGGCGAGATCTTCGTGCTCGACGCCAAGAAGAACTGCCTCGTGGTCTTTGAGCCGACGCTCTACGGCGAAATGATCCGCACCGCCATCACGCTGTTCAACGAAGGCCTGTATGTCGAGTCGATCGAGCCGTGGAAGGAGGTCCTGCGCATGAATTTCAACTTCACGCAGGCCTATGTCGGACTCGGCAAGGCGGAAATGATGCTCGGCAACTACGCCGCGGCGATGGATTACTTCCAAAAGGGCTACGATCAGGAAAACTACTCCCTTGCGAAGGCCTCCTACCGCGACGAGCTGATTAAAAACCACTTCGGCGCGGTGCTGGGCGTCATTGCGGCGCTGATCCTCGTGATCTTTTTCTGGGAACCCATCGTGAAGCTGGGAAGGCTGATCGCGGCAAAGCTGAAAAGAAGCGGCATTGCGCATCGCAGAAGCAAAGGAGGCGCGGCATGAGCAAGTTCATGGCGTTTGACAAGATGAGTCCCTACGCCTACCCGTTTTACATCATGTTTCACCCGAGAGACGGCTTCCAGGAGATGAAGTACTACAAAAAGACTTCGAACCTGATCACCGGCGCGATCGTCGTGCTGTGGCTGTTTACCGAGCTGTTTTACCGCTCCTTCGCGGACTTCGACTTCAACATGAAGCAGGAAGCGGATTTTCTGATCACGTTCCTTGCGACGGTGGGCGTCTTTTTCGTCGTCACTATCTCCAACTGGTGCTTCTGCACGCTGATGGACGGCAAGGGGAGCTATAAGGAGATCTGCGCCGTCTGCGCGTATTCCCTGCTGCCGTATATCTTCGTGCGCATCCTCACGACGCTTTTAAGCCGCGTCATGACGCTCGACGAGGGGATCCTGCTGAATTACAGCGTGACGCTTTCGCTCGTGTGGAGCTTTCTCGTGCTGTTTGCGGGACTGGGGGAGATCCACGAGTACAGCGAAGGCAAGACCGCCGGCTCGCTGGTGCTGGCCGTGCTGGGCATGCTGATCATATTGTTTATACTCCTGCTGCTGGCCACGGTGTTCCGCCAGCTTGGCGTCTTTCTCTGGACCGTATTTCTGGAGCTGACGACGCGCTAGATACGGATGAAAGGATGAGGCGAAGAAATGAGCAAGAAACAAACCCTGCAGCGGATCCGGACGGGCTTTTCGATCGGCTTCAAGGTGCTGCTCGTTGCGGCGCTGGTCGCGGCGGTGATCGCCATGTCCACCGCGCAGCAGCAGAGCGAGGCGCTGGAGGCCGAGCCCCCGACCTCTCCGCTTTCGGAAAAGGAGCCTGCCTACGGCGAGTCCGTCTTTCTGACGGCCGCGGAAAACGACCGCTATGCGCTTCTCTATAACCCGGCGACCGGCGAGGTCGCGGTGGAATGCCTGGATACGGGGAAGATCTGGTACAGCAATCCGCAGGACCGCGCGGAGGACGAGCTGACCACCCAGCCCGCGAGGCTCGCGTCCCAGCTTGTCATGTCCTCCTACGTCGTCAACACGCAGCAGAAGCAGACCAAGGACAACTACGCCGCCAGCATCAACAAGGGCGGCATGGAATGCGAGCTCGTGGAGAACGGCGTGAAGTTCTCGTTTGCCTTCCCCGATCAGGGCATCGTCATTCCGGTGCGCTATACGATCGACGGGGAGGGTCTCTCGGTCGAGATCCGCGCCTCGGAGATCCAGGAGCTCTTCACGGAGCGCTATGTCCTCGCGAGCGTCAGCGTCCTGCCGTTCTTCGGCGCGGGCGGGCTGGCGGACGACGGCTACCTCTTCGTGCCCGACGGCTCGGGCGCGCTGATCGACTTCAACAACGGCAAGGAAAGCGCCAGCGCCTACAGCGCGAACATCTACGGCGACGATACCGCGATCTCCCGCGCGTATCTGACGACGGTGACGGAAAGCGTCCGGCTTCCCGTGTTCGGCATCAAGAACGGGGATTACGCGCTCCTCGCCGTCGTGGAGGAGGGCGACGCCTCCGGCAAGATCTCCGCGAGCGTCAGCCGCAAGGGCAACAGCTATAACTACGTCTACTCGGAGATGGTGTTCCGCCGCAGTGAGATCAACGCCGGCGGCGGAGAGCTCGGCTCCTTCTCGACGATGAAATTCATGGACTGCTACACCGCGGACGACGTCTACCGCGTGCGCTACTTCTTCCTCGACGGCGGCGACGCCGATTACTCCGGCATGGCGCGGCGCTACCGCAGCTATCTCGAGGAAAGAGGCGAGCTGAAGGCGTCGGCGCTCGCGGCGGAGAATCCCTTCGTGCTCGATCTCTACGGCGCCGTTCCGGTCGAGCAGGTCTCCATGGGCATCACCTCCGACCGCACGACGGCGCTGACCACCTACCGCGACGCGCTCGGGCTGACGGAAGCGCTCGGCGCTCGCGGCGTCGAATCGCTGGTCGTCAACTATCAGGGCGCGTATAAGGGCGGCCTGGACAACGTCATGCCCGCCTCCGCCGCCGCGGAACGCACGCTCGGCTCGTCGAAGGACTACGCCGCGCTGATCTCCACGCTTGCGGAGCGGAACATCCCGCTGTTTATCGATACGGACTTCTTCTCGTTCCATAACGACGGCTCCGGCTTCAGCACCGCGCGCGACAGCGTGCGCAGCGTGTACGACTCGCCTGTGTTCCAGTACGAATACGGCATCAACACCTTTGTCCCGATCCCGGAGACGCGCTACTGGCTCTTAAAGCCCACGCTCGTACCCGGACTCGCGGAAAAGTTCTTCGCGTCGGCGGGAAAGCTCGGCATCGCGAATCTCGGCTTTACCGTCGCGGCGGATGCGCCGTACTCCGACTTCGCGCCGGAGAGCGCCGTGACCCGCACGGAGGCGATCGACTCCATCTGCTCGATCCTGCAGACCGCCGACGAGCGCTTCGACAGCGTTCTCGTGCACGCGGGTAACGCCTACGCGCTCGGATATGCGGATCTCGTGCTGGACTCCCCGATGGACAGCAGCCATTACGACATGACCGACCGCGCGGTGCCGTTTTACCAGATCGTGACCCGCGGCTCGGTCGTCAACGCCATTCCGTCCGTGAATCTGAGCTCCAACCGGCGTGCTAGTTTCCTGAAGGCGCTGGAGAGCGGCTCGAGCCTCTGCTTTACCTGGATCGGCGAGGACGTGTCCGTCCTCGAGGATACCGACTACAACTATCTCTTCGGCGCGGACCCGTCGCTCTGGCTCGACATCGCGGCCGAGCAGTATGACGAATACCGCGGGGTGATGGACAAGATCGGCAGCGACCGCATCGAGTCCCACCGGTATGTGACCGAAGAGGTGACGGAGACGGTTTACGGCTCCGGCAGCCGCATCGTCATCAACTATTCGAACAGCGCCTATCTCTTCGAGGGCACGGAGATCCCGTCGATGGGATATGTGTTCCTTCCGGCATGAGACGGGGCTATGGAATCCGGATTTGCCGGGATTACCCGAGTGAAAAGAAAGGGATGAAACATCTGTGAAGGCAATCGACAGCACCAAGCCGAAAAAAAGACGGTTCCGCATCCGGCTTGCACAGAAAGAAGGACTGGTGGGACTCGTTTTCATGATCCCGTGGATCATCGGCTTCATTTTCTTCTTTGCAAAGCCGCTGGTGACATCCCTGATCTATTCCTTCCACGAGGTCAAATTCGTCAAGGAAGGCGTGGCGCTGACCTTTGTGGGGCTGCGCAACTACCGCAACGCGCTGACGGCGGACGCGGCGCTGCTGAAGGCGTTCCCGGGACTGCTCGCGGAAGCCGCGTTTCAGGTGCCGGTCGTCGCGCTGTACAGCCTGCTCATCGCGCTGCTGCTGAATCAGAAATTCGCCGGACGCACGGCGTTCCGCACGATCTTCTTCCTGCCCGTCATCATCGCGTCGCCGATCATCATGTCGCTGCTGACGCAGACCGGCATGGATACCGAGGTCGCGGCGTCGAGCAACGTCTTCATCTTCGCCTCGGACGGCATGGAGGCGGTCCTGGCCGCGATCATGGGGCAGTACGGCCTGCCGGCGGACATCATCGAGAAGCTGACCTCCGTGACGAACAACATCTTTCAGGTCTCCTGGCGTTCCGGCATTCCGATCGTGCTGTATCTGTCGAACCTGCAGACCATCCCCGCGTCCTATAACGAGGTGGCGATGATCGAGGGCGCGACGAAATGGGAGTATTTCTGGAAGATCACCTTCCCCCTGGTTTCCCCGATCATGCTCGTCTGTCTCGTGTATACGGTCGTCGACAGCTTCACCGACAGCACCAACACGGTCATGCAGATCATCCAGAACAACCTGCTGACCAAGATGCACTATTCCGCCACGGTTTCCTGGCTCTACTTTATGCTGATCCTGATCATTCTGGGCATCATCTTCCGCCTGTTTGCCAAACGGGTCTATTACATGAGCTAAGGGGTTAAAAAGGAGCTTTTTTGAACATGAAATCCAATGCTACTACCGCACCCGCCGCGGCGGCAACCGGAAAAAGACCCTCTTTCGTTCAGCGGCTTCGGAATGTGCAGATCGACAAAAAGAAGCTCGCCTATCGCGGCGGAAACGCGCTGTTCCGCGTGTTCCGCATCGTGCTGCTGATCGGCATCAGCTTCCTTGTGCTGTATCCGGTGCTGCAGATGCTGAGTATGGCCTTCAAGCCCATCGAAGAGGTGCACGACGCCTCGGTCATCTGGATCCCGAAGCGTCCGACGCTCGAAAACTTCGTGACGGCGTTCGGCGCGATGAATTACTTAAAGCCGCTGTTCTATACGACGCGCCTCGCGCTCGTTTCCACCCTGCTGCAGCTCGTCAGCGACTCGCTTACGGCTTACGGGCTCGCGCGCTTTAAGTTCCCCGGACGCAACCTGCTGTTCATCCTCGTCGTCCTGACGATCATTGTCCCGCTGCAGACGGTGCAGATCCCGATGTACGTCTCCTACGTCTATTTTGACTTCTTCGGCATCGGCAAGCTGATCGGGCTGTTCACCGGAACGCCGCTCACGGTCAGCATCGTCAATACGGAGTTTGTGTATTACCTTCCCGCGATGTTCGGCATGGGCCTGCGCAGCGGCATCTACATCTTCGTGCTCCGCCAGTTCTTCATGGGGCTGCCGAAGGAGCTTGAAAATGCCGCGAAGATCGACGGCTGCAACTCGTTCCAGACCTTCATCCGGATCATGGTGCCGATCACGGTGCCGGCGTTCGTGACGGTCTTCCTTCTTTCGATGGTCGCGTACTGGAACGATTCCATCATCTCCGGTCTGTTCAACGGCCAGAGTACGATGCAGACGCTCTTCCAGAAGCTCCAATCCTGCATGTGGTCGGTCGCCTACGACGCGAGTCAGGAGGAGATTCAGGAGGGCATGGTCTGGCTGAACGCCGCGGCGATCTGGGTCGTCCTGCCCCTTACGCTGATGTATGTGTTCGGACAGCGCTTCTTCATCGAGTGCATCGATCGCTCGGGTATCAAGGAATAACAAGAAAACGGCGCGTTTGCGGGGAAAATCACCCGCGGACGCGCTTTTTTTCTCGAAAAACGGAGGCGTTTCTCTTGCATTTTTCTGCGGGAGGGTTTATACTTGGAAAGCACGCTGCCGAAAAAGGGACGCAGACGCTTTTTGCGCGTGCATATCAGGCTTTTGCCCGGGGAGGAAAACGAATGCAGACACGCAAGCTACGCAACGGGGTGGAGATCCCCTATATCGGCTATGGGACCGTACAGCCCCTGCAGCGGTTCGACGACGAGGGGATGAAGGAATTTCACGAGGTCTTCATCGCCGCGCTGACCACGGCGATCGAGTGCGGCTACCGGCATATCGACACCGCGCAGATGTACTACAACGAGGCCGACATCGGCGAGGTCGTCGGCCGCGGCATCGTTCCGAGAAGCGAGCTGTTCCTGACGACGAAGCTGGACAACCGGATCGGAACCTATGAAGACACGCTTCGGAGCTTCGACGAATCCTGCAGAAAGCTCGGTACGGAGTATCTCGATATGTTCCTGATCCATTGGCCGAATCCGATCCATCATCGCGACCGCTGGCAGCAGCGCAACGCGGAATGCTGGCGGGCGTTTGAGAAGCTGTACGAGGAGAAGCGCGTGCGTGCCATCGGCGTCAGCAACTTCCGTCCGAGGCACTTCGACGCGCTGCAGAAGACCGCCAATATCTGCCCGATGGTCGATCAGATCCGCCTTTATCCCGGCGATGCCTCCCTTGATAATCCGACGCTCGAATGGTGCAGGCAAAACGGCCTGCTGCTGGAGGGCTACAGTCCGCTCGGACTCGGGGGCGTGCTGAAGGAGCCGAAGCTCATGGCCCTTTCCGGGAAATACGCCAAGTCGCCCGCGCAGCTCTGTCTGAAGTGGAGCGTCCAGAAGGGCTACATTCCGCTTCCGAAGTCGACGACGCCGGAACGGATCCGCGCCAACATCGATATCGAGGATTTCGAGCTTTCGGCGGAGGACATGGCCGAGATGGACCGGCTTCCCTCCGTGCTGGAGGACGACAGAGACCCGGATACCGCAACGTGGTAACGCAGTCGCGTTCCCGATGGGCTGCGGCCGGACATACGATGATAAAAGGGGACTGTCACACCCCCGGCAGAAAGCAGCCGGGGGCGGGACAGTCCCTTTGGTGTTTATGTGGCTCTGGGGATGGAATCTGAGGATTTTTAGCCGTTCCAGCGGTCGTAGCCGGCCTGCTTGATTTCCAGGATGCGCGAGAGGTTCATCTTCTCGAGCGTCGCCTGATAGTCGGCCCAGGTGTCGTCGTTGAGCGGGGTCACGCCGGTGATGAACTGCGCGGTCGAGGTATCGACGTAGGTGTTCAGGTCGGTGATCATCGACGCGAGCTCGGCGTTTTCATCATCCGTGTACTTGAAGGCGGAGTCGTAGAGGCGGGTCTTCATGTAGGGGTAGTAGCTCTCGGCGCTCTCGTAGGCCTTCATCTCCTGCGTCGGGTTGTTGATCGGGAAGAGGTCGAGCACGACCAGACCGACGTAGCCGCCGCCGTAGACGTACTTGTTCTTATACTCTTCCTCGGAAAGGCCCTTGGTGTCCTCGGGGAGGATGCGGAAGTAGTTTTCGCCGTTGTCCGCGATGTCCCAGTCGACGCCCTTGATGCCGAGCCAGCTCGACAGGCCGCAGATGCCGTCGAACGCGTCGGCGGTGTCGGTGAAGAACATGTCAAAGTAGCGCGCCAGCAGCTCGGGGTTCTTGCAGTCGGCGCTGATCGAGCGTCCCGCCCAGCTGACGGTGGCGATGCCCAGAACCTTCTGCTCGGAGGTGTAGTCGGAGACGAGCGGCGGGAGGATTTTCGTCTCGATCGTGCCGGATTCGTAGTAGTCGGCGGTGAGCTGCGTGCCGTTGTTGCCGATGAAGGAGCAGAGGCCTTCCTTGATCTTGGCGTTCAGCGTGGCGGTATCCTGCGTGAAGATCTCCTTGTCGATCAGGCCCTCCTGATACAGCTTCGCGACGTACTCAAGATACAGTCTCCACTGGTCGGAGCCGGAGTTGTAGCTGACCTTGCCGTCGCCGTTGTCGCCGAAGCCTACCTGATAGGCATCGCCGAAGGCCGGGAAGAGGTTGTGGTGGATGTAGCTCATCGCGGACTGCAGCGGGTAGTAGCCCTCGAGATCGGCATAATGCTCCTTGGCGGCGGTCAGCAGGTCATAGAACTCCGTGACGGTCGAAGGAACCTCGGCGCCCAGCGCGGTGAGGTGGTCGTTGCGGTAGTACATGGGGTTGGCCATCGTGTAGGTCCAGATGTACTGAACGAGCTGGTAGACCTCGCCGTTCATCATCGTGGCAAACGACTTGATTTCCGGATGATCCGCAAAGGCCGCGGCCATGTTGGGCATGTACTCGTCGACGTAGTTCATGTAGTTCAGGAAGTAGCCGCCCTCAGAGCCGTAGGTCTGGAGCTGCGCGGTGGTCAACGCCGACCAGATGACCTCCGTCAGATCGTCGCCCGCGAGCTTTAAGTTGATCTGGGTCTCCCAGTCGGTGTTGGAGATGTACTGCCAGTCGAAATAGACGTTCGTGTACTCGCTCCAGTACTTCATCGCGGTGTAGTCGTTCCAGTCGTCCGCCATGGAGGAGCTGCTGGCGGCCAGCGCGGTGTAGGTGACGGGCTCAGAGGAGATCGGATAGAGACCGCCTTCGGCGGAAGGCGCGGTGGTGGCTGCGGCGGTGGTATCCGCAGCGGTGGTGCCGGCTGCCGTGGTGCCGGCGGCGGTGGTTGCAGCCGCGGTGGTGGCTGCGGCGGTAGTGGCCGCAGTGGTGGCGCTGCCCGAGCTGCCGGAGCAGCCCGCAAAGAGGGCGACAAACAGGGCGAGCGCGCAGAGGATTGCCAGAGTCTTTTTCATGTGCATTCTCCTTTTCCTGATAGTCTATTGTCAAAGGCTTTTTTGGGTTTTGCCTTGTGACCGTGGGAAATGAGAGCGGGTCAGCCCTTGATCGAGCCGATCATGACGCCCTTGTCGAAGTATTTCTGCAGGAACGGATAGATGATCAGTACCGGCAGCGAGGAGACGATGATGACCGCGTAGCGGATCAGGGACGCCGCCTTGACCTGCGCGTCGAGCAGCAGCTCGTCGACGTACGCGCCCGCCGCCATCATGTCGGCCTTCATCTGGTTTTCGATCAGGATCTCGCGCAGGATGAGCTGCAGGGGGTATTTCGAGCGGTCGGTGATGTAGATCATCGCGGAGAAGTAGGAATTCCAGTGCCCGACGCCGTAGTAGAGAGCCATGACGCCGATCAGGGCCTTTGACAGCGGGATGACGATCGTCGAAAACGCGCGGATGGGGGAGCAGCCGTCGATGAACGCGGCCTCCTCGATCTCCTTGGGGACGCCGTTCTGGAAGAAGGTGCGCGAGATGATGAGATTCGTCGTGCTGACCGCGCCGCCGATGAGCAGGATCCAGTAGGTGTTTAAGAGATGGAGGTTCTTCATCAGCAGGTAGGACGGGATCATGCCGCCGCCGAAGTACATCGTAAAGGTGCAGAACAGCATGAGGAAGCGCCGCCCGGGCAGGTCGCTTTTCGACAGCGAATACGCCGCCGTCAGCGTGAAGAACAGGTTGATGAGCGTGCCCGCGACCGTATAGAAGATCGTGTTGCGGTAGCCGACCATGATGGAGCTGTCCTGGAACACGCGGTAGTAGCCCTCGAAGGTGATGCCGCGCGGCCAGAGCCAGACCTTGCCGGTGTTGACGAGGTCGGGATCGGAGATCGAAGCGGAGACGATGTAGATCAGCGGATAGAGCACGATCAGCATCATCAGCGTGATCAGCGTCAGGTTGACGGCGTTGAAGACGCGGTCGCCGAGGCTCTCGCGGATTTTTTTCATCCTTTTGTCCCTCCTTTGGTCAGAACAGGCTCGTGTCGCTGACCTTGCCGGCGATGCCGTTGACGATCAGCAGCAGGAGGAAGTTGACGACGTTGTTGAACAGGCCGACCGCCGAAGAAAAGCTGTATTCGGCGTTCTGCAGACCGCGCTTGTAGACATAGGTCGAGATGATCTCCGACGTGGTCTGGTTCAAGTCATTCTGCAGAAGATAGACCTTTTCATAGCCGACGCTCATGAGGCTGCCGACGCTTAAAATCAGCAGGATCGTGAAGGTGGGGAGGATGGTCGGGATGTTTAGGTACCAGATGCGCTGCATCCGCGTCGCGCCGTCGATGGTCGCGGCCTCGTGAAGCTCCGGATTGACGTTGGAGAGCGCCGCGAGGTAGATGATCGCGTTCCAGCCGGTGTTGGCCCAGATGCCGGACCATACATAGATGTGGCGGAAGGCGGAGGGACTGGTCATGAAGTAGTGCGCCTCGAAGCCGAGCGCGCGCAGCATGTAGTTGACGATGCCGGTCGACGGCGACAGGACGATGATGATGATGCCGACGAGGACGATCGTCGAGATGAAGTGCGGCGCGTAGAGGATGGTCTGCACGCACTTCTTATATTTGGCGTTGCGCACCTCGTTGAGCATCAGCGCAACGAGAATCGGGATGGGCGTTCCGGCGAGCAGGGAGTAAAAGGAGATCGCCAGCGTGTTCTTCAGGAGGATCGGGAAGTAATAGGAGTTAAAGAAGAGCTTGAAGTGCCGGAGGCCGACCCAGGAGCTGCCCCAGATGCCCTTCGCGCCGCTGAAGTTCTTGAACGCGATCTGCAGGCCGTATAAGGGTCCGTAGGCAAAGACGGCGTACCAGAGGATGGCAGGAATCAGCAGGTAGTAATACTGACGGTGGGCGAGAATCTTGCTCCAGACGCTTTTTTTGGGAGCGGCTGAAGGCAGCGTCGATGCTTTCATGATGAACCTCCCTGTCAAAAGGTGCCGAAGGGGGAGCCGGAATCTCCGGCGCAGACGTGATTCGAACCCGAATGGCGTCCCGTCCGCATCGGCGCTCTGTGTGATAGGCCGATGAACCCGCCGGCCTTATGTTTTTATCGTATCACATTGCCCAAAAAACGCAAGATGCAGGTTTTTGCAGGGGGGCGGCAATTCATTGCAGGCAAAACCCCGGCTTTCTGCAAGTTTTTTGGGTGGTTCTGCAAAAAAAGAGGGCTTGCTTTTTGCGCCGGAGTTTGTTATAGTCTTTACATAATCCTGTTTTCCGCGGTTTTTGCCGGCTTGCGCGCAAAAAATTGCGGACGTTTTGATAAAAATGACGCAAACGGCCCTTGAAAATGGGGAAGGGGATAGGATGGGGAATCTTAAAGACTTTTTATTCCGAAAACGGGAGTGGATCGCGGCGGCGGCGCTGCTGTGCGCCGTCTGTCTGCTGCCGGTGAGCGCCGCGGGCTGGCTCTGCGTACAGCGCATATGCCGGATGGCGGAGGCCGAGGAGCTCGCGCGCGGACGCGATACCGCCGCGTTTCTGGCCGGCGCCTTCGGCAAGCAGATGGAGAGCCTGAACGATCAGGCAAACCAGCTTTCCCTGAACCGCCGCCTGGTGCCGCAGGTGAACGAGGCCATCGGCGTGCCGGACGACCTCGAGACGATCGACGAGCTGAACAACGTCAACGCCGCGATGGCGCTGACGAGCATCACCGGCATCTACTTCCGCCAGACCGAGACGGTCTTTACTTCCCAATATAAGTACACCCTCGCACAGTACATCGACGTCTTTTCCAACGGCGACGCGGAGCTTGCCGCGTTTATGGAGAATATGTTCCGCACCCTCGACGCGCGCGGCTGGTCGGCCGTCAGCGTGGACGGCGCGGAAGGCGCGGGGATGTGGAGCGCGATGTCCGGCGGCTCAAGCTACGGCGGGCGGCGCATCGTCGTGGCCGTTCCCGTCATCGTGAGAGGCGACCTCGGCTATGACGCCGTCGTTTTTTTCGTCCTGACGGAGTCCGATCTCGGCCGGTATTTCCAGAGTCTCTGCGGGGAGGAAACGTGCGGCTTTGCGATTCTCGACCCTTCCGGCCGGCGCGTTTACGCCGACCATGAGATCTTTGAGGAATTTGCCGACGAGGAGCTCGCACAGGGGGGCGAGGACGGCGTCATCGATACCGGAAGCGGGAAGATCTACCGGCATACCGACAAAAACGGCGCGATGTACCTCGTATACCCCGAACATCAGACGGGCGCGGCGTCGGTCGGGCGGCGCACAAGGGCGGTGCTGCTGTGCGTTTTCGCGGCGTCGCTCCTCCTGCTTGCCGCGGCCGTCTGCTTCCTGTTCCGGCCGCTGGAGCGGCTGGCGCGCCGTGCGGACGGGCCGGATGTGCCGAAGGGCAGCGCCGTGGCGAAGCTGTCCTTTGTGCTGGAGCGGCGGGAAGCCGTGCTGCGGCGTCAGGAGACGCTGCTGATGCCCCGTATTCTGGACGCGCTGGTGCGCGGACGGCTGAAGGACGCGGAGAGCCTGCGGTATTTTGAGGAACAGACGGCCGGCAAGCAGATGCAGGCCGTCGCCGTGCGGATCGAAGGCTGCGTCGAGGCGGCCTGCGGGAATCCGCTGCCGGATACGCTGGAAGCCGACGGCACCCGCCTGCGCGTCCATGCCTGCACGCCGGTGCTGCCGTGCGGCTACCTGTTCGTCTGCATCCTCGAGTCGGGCGACCTCGGAGCCGCCGCGGGGATGATCGGCGATATGCTCTGGCGTGTCCGGCGGGAACGCGCCGTCACGGCGTCGGGGGATACGGCGTCGGACGCGGCGTCGCTGATGCGTTCCTGTGCCGACGCGGTGCGGCGGGTGCTGCGGGACGAGGAGCCCGCCGTTCTCTCGGAGGAATACCCCGCCGAGGAGCTCAAGACCCTCTACGAGTACATCCGCGCCGGCGACAACCGCGGCGCGCAGACCACGCTCCGCGACATCTTCGACAGCCCCTGCATGAAGGGCGGCGACTCCTCCGCCAAATTCCTGCTTTACGAGTTTGCCATCGGCTATCTGGGGCTTCTGCGCGCGCTCAACTGCGTGCCCGCCGCCGACGACGTCCGCGCGCTGCTGGACGCCGCCGCGGAATACGCCGACCCGTCCCTGAGCTATACGGTCTTCGCCGCGTCCGTCAGGGCGTCCTGTGCGCAGATCGCCCGCACGAACCGCAACGAAAGCTCGAAGCTGCGCTGGGAGATCCTCGAATACGTCGGCGCGCACATCACCGACCCGGAGCTGTCCTGTCAGCGCGCCGCCGATGCCTTCGGCATCTCCATCTACACCTTCTCCCGGCTGTTCAAGGATGCCGCGGGCGTGGGCTTCAAGGAGTACATCAACGACCGCCGCATGACGCTTGCGCGGCGGTATCTCGTCGCAGGAACGGATTCGATCGGACAGATCGCCGCCGCCTGCGGATTTGACAACGCGACCTACTTCGCAAAGCTCTTCAAAACCGCGACCGGCCTGACGCCCAGCGCCTACCGAGCCGAAAACGCGACGCCCGGCGCGGAGAACGAGGAAACCCTCCGCGTGTAAAAAAATGCCCCCGGTATGCCGCGCCCCCGTTTGTTTCTTCGGGGGAAACGCGGCGTCCCGGGGGCGCGCGCGCCATCTATATAAACGGCCGCCGGCTGCCGGAGCTTTCGCACTCCGTTTGTATTCTATGCCCCGCCGCGCCGTTCGGTGAAGCGGGGCGGAGGCGGGAAAACCGCCGCAAAGACGGGGCGGAGGAAGGCTATGACGGCACAGTTTTTGGTAAAATGCCGCGGGAGTGTTGACAAACGAGTCGAAAAAGGGTAAAATGGAAGCCTGTAAATCACTTTTTCGAATTGGGAGGACTGCTGATTTATGTGGAAGCTTGCCCCGTCGATCCTTTCGGCGGATTTTGCCAATCTGGAGCGCGATATCGCGAAGATCCGGGACGCCGGCGCGGATTACGTCCACGTCGACGTGATGGACGGCCATTTCGTGCCGAATCTCACCATCGGCGCGCCCGTCGTCAAGGCGCTGCGCCGCGCGACCGACATGACGCTCGACGTGCACCTGATGATCGAGCGCCCCGACCGGTATCTTGACGACTTCCTGAAGGCCGGCTCGGACATCATCACGATGCACATCGAGGCGCCCGGCTTTTCCGAGGAGCTCATCGACCGCATCCACGCCGCCGGAAAGCGCGCGGGTGTCTCCGTCAAGCCCGGCACGCCCGTCGAGGCGCTGTATCCGCTGCTTGATAAGCTCGATCTCGCGCTCGTCATGTCCGTCGAGCCCGGCTTCGGCGGCCAGAGCTATATGCCCGTCGCGGACGACAAGATGCGCGCGCTCCGGCGCGTCATCGATGAGCAGGGACTTTCCTGCGAGGTCGAGGTCGACGGCGGCGTCGGACAGGCGAACATCGCCTATGTCCGCTCCTGCGGCGCGGATGTCATCGTCGCGGGCAGCGCGGTCTACGGCAAGGGCGACGTCGCGGCGGCGGTCGCGGGACTGCGCGCGGCGGCGCCGGTATGACGGCGGAAGCACTGGCGGAGGCGATGGGACTCGCCGTTTTCTGCCCCGGACGGGAGCGGGAGGTCACGTCGGGCTGGTGCGGGGATCTTTTGTCGAAGGTCATGGTGAGCGCGCCCGCCGGATGCGCGTGGCTCACCGTCATGACGAATGTCAGCGTTGCCGCCGTCGCCGTGCTGTGCGATGCGGCCTGTGTGATCCTGGCGCAGGGCGCAAGGCCGGACGAGGCGCTGCTGGCGCGCGCGCAGAGCGAGAAGATCCCGCTTTTCGGGACGGACGACGACGTTTTCACGGCCGCCGTGCGGCTCGGGAAGCTCCTTTTCGGATAAACCGGAGGGAAAAACGGGGATTTTTGAAAAAAACGCCGCGGGGCGGAAAATGCCGGTTTTCTGCGGACGAAAAAGGCGAAAAGTTTCGTCGGAATTTGCGAAAAGGTGTAGAATTCCGCCGCGGGGTGTGTTATAATAATAAGAGTGTCCACATTGTTAATTTTTAGATGATTCGATCGACAAGGAGGAACAACATTTCCATGAACAACAAAATGGAATCGATACCGTTCATCGACTCGCCGGAAAAGCATGCGAAGCTCGAGGCCATCATCGCCGAGCACAAGACGATGCGCGGCGCGCTGGTGCAGGTACTGAAGCTCGCGCAGGAGGTCTACGGCTATCTGCCCCTTGAGGTGCAGGAGCAGGTCGCCGAGGGACTCGACCTGCCGCTGGAGGAGGTTTACGGCGTCGTATCCTTCTACTCCCTCTTCTCCACCGTCCCGAAGGGCCGCTACAAGATCTCGGTCTGCCTCGGCACTGCCTGCTACGTCAAGGGCGCCCGCGCCATCATCGACAAGCTCGCGGAGCTCTTAAACATCCCGATCGGCGGCTGCACCCCCGACGGTAAGTTCTCCCTGGAAGCCTGCCGCTGCCTCGGCGCCTGCGGCCTTGCCCCCGTTATGACCATCAACAGCGAAGTGTACGGCCGTCTGACGCCGGATATGCTCCCCGGTATTCTCGCCAAATACGCCGATTGACGTGTTCCCCGAAATATCGCTTCATATCCTCGACATCGCCCAGAATGCCGTCCGCGCAGGGGCGTCGCGGATCGAGATCCGCGTGACCGAACGCGCAGGCGAGCTGACCGCCGTCATCCGTGACAACGGCTGCGGGATGACGCCCGGGCAGTGCGCGCGCGCGGCGGATCCCTTTGTCACCTCCCGCACGGAAAGGCGGGTGGGACTCGGCATTCCGTTTATCAAGCTCGCGGCCGAGCTGACGGGCGGGCGCTTCTCGCTCGAATCCGCCGCGGGACGGGGCACCGCCGTGACCGCCGTATTCCGCACCGGCCACATCGACTGCATGCCGCTGGGGGATCTGTCCGGCACGGTGTTCGCACTCGTCACGGCCAATCCCGGGCTCGACTTCCTCTTTGTCCATACGGTGGGGGAGAGGTCGGAAACGATGGATACGCGGGCGTTCCGCGCCGTACTCGGCGATGTGGGTCTGGATACGCCGGACGTGAAGCGCTATATCCGGGAATATCTTGATGAAATGAACCGGGAGCTCTAGCCCTGAAAGCCACGCAGAGTCCCGTCACGTTTCCCCGAAACACACTCGGAAACTATTACGAAAGGTATGAGAACAGAATGAAGTCTCTGGAAGAACTCCGCGCGATCAAGGCTGCCGCGCAGTCCCGCCTGGGCATCCGCAACGACGACGCTGCCGCCGTGAAGGTTGTCGTCAGCATGGGTACCTGCGGCATCGCCGCCGGCGCGCGTCCCGTGCTGAACGCCTTTACCGAAGAAATCGCCAAGCATAACCTGCAGAACGTTGCCGTCAGCCAGACCGGCTGCACCGGACACTGTCCGGACGAGCCCGTGGTCGACGTCTATGTCGGCAATGCGGAAAAGGTTACTTATGTGAAAATGACGCCCGAAAAGGCCGCCCGCGTCGTCGCCGAGCACATCGTCAACGGCAGCGTCGTGACCGAATACACCGCTGGCGCCGCCACCAAGTAATAAAGGAGGAAATATTGCCATGTATCGTTCCCATGTGCTTGTCTGCGGCGGTACCGGATGCACCTCGAACCACAGCGCCGAAGTGATCGAGGCGCTGGAGGCCGAGATCGCGAAAAACGGACTGGCGGAGGAAGTCAAGGTCGTCCGTACCGGCTGCTTCGGCCTGTGCGCCGCCGGCCCCATCATGATCGTCTATCCCGAAGGCGCGTTCTACTCCCGCGTCAACGCCGACGACATCCCCGAGATCGTCACCGAGCATCTGCTCAAGGGCCGTCCCGTCAAGCGCCTGCTGTATCAGGAGACCGTTGAAAACGATTCGATCAAGTCCCTGAACCACACCGACTTCTACCGCAAGCAGAAGCGCGTCGCGCTGCGCAACTGCGGCGTCATCAACCCCGAGAACATCGAAGAGTACATCGCCCGCGACGGCTATGAGGCGCTCGGCAAGTGCCTGACCGAATATACGCCCGAGCAGGTCATCGATATCATCAAGCGCTCCGGTCTGCGCGGCCGCGGCGGCGCGGGCTTCCCGACCGGCATGAAGTGGAGCTTTGCCGCTGCCAATCAGGCCGACCAGAAGTACGTCTGCTGCAACGCCGACGAAGGCGACCCCGGCGCGTTCATGGACCGTTCCGTCCTCGAAGGCGACCCGCACTGCGTGCTCGAGGCCATGGCCATCGCCGGTTACGCGATCGGCGCCTCCCAGGGCTACATCTACATCCGCGCCGAGTACCCGATCGCCGTCGAACGCCTCGAGATCGCGATCAAGCAGGCGCGTGAGTACGGCCTGCTGGGCAAGAACATCTTCGGCACCGACTTCTGCTTCGACATCGAGATCCGTCTCGGCGCCGGCGCGTTCGTCTGCGGCGAAGAGACCGCGCTGATGACCTCCATCGAGGGTCACCGCGGCGAGCCGCGTCCCCGTCCTCCGTTCCCGGCGGTCAAGGGTCTGTTCGGCAAGCCCACGATCCTCAACAACGTCGAAACCTACGCCAACATCGCCCAGATCATCCTCAACGGTCCGGAATGGTTCGCCTCCATGGGCACCGAGAAGTCCAAGGGCACCAAGGTCTTCGCCCTCGGCGGCAAGATCCACAACACCGGCCTCGTCGAGGTCCCGATGGGCACCACACTGCGTGAGATCATCGAGGAAATCGGCGGCGGCGTCCCCAACGGCAAGAAGTTCAAGGCGGCGCAGACCGGCGGCCCGTCCGGCGGCTGCATCTCCGCGGAGAACCTCGACGTCCCGATCGACTACGACAACCTCATCGCCATCGGCACGATGATGGGCTCCGGCGGTATGATCGTCATGGACGAGGACAACTGCATGGTCGATATCGCGAAGTTCTTCCTCGAGTTCACCGTCGACGAGTCCTGCGGCAAGTGCACCCCCTGCCGTATCGGTACGAAGCGCCTCTACGAGATGCTCGAGAAGATCACCAACGGCGAAGGCACCCTCGAGGACCTCGACCGGATGGAAGAGCTCTGCTACTACATCAAGAACAACTCCCTGTGCGGACTCGGCCAGACCGCGCCCAACCCCGTGCTCTCCACGCTGCGCTACTTCCGCGACGAGTATATCGCCCACGTCGTCGAGAAGCGCTGCCCCGCCGGCGTCTGCAAGAACCTCCTGCGCTACGAAATCCTGCCCGAGAAGTGCCGCGGCTGCACCGCCTGCGCGCGCAACTGCCCGGTCGGCGCGATTTCCGGCAAGGTTCGCGAAGCTCATGTCATCGATTCCGCCAAGTGCATCAAGTGCGGCGCTTGCATGGAAAAGTGCAAGTTCGGCGCGATTGTCAAGAAGTAAGGAGGGAGTATTTAGAACATGCCTACCGTAAATGTCAAAATCAACGGAAAAGATTATACCGTAGAGCGCGGCGATACCATCCTCGAGGCCTGCCGGAAGATCGGTATCGACATCCCGACCCTCTGTTACCTCAAGGAGATCAACGAGATCGGCGCCTGCCGTATCTGCGTCTGCGAAGTCAAGGGCTCCCGCGCGCTCGTCGCGGCCTGCGTCTACCCCATTGAACGCGAGGGCACCGAGATCTGGACGAACAGCCCCGCCGTCATCAAGGCCCGCAAGACCACCCTCGAGCTCATCCTCTCGACCCACAACCGCTCCTGCCTCTCCTGCGTCCGCTCCGGAACGTGCGAGCTGCAGAAGCTCTGTCAGGAATACGGCATCGACAACGAGACCCGCTTCGAGGGCTCCCTCCCGCCGTTCGGCGTCGACAACTCCGCGATCCATATGGTGCGCGATAACACCAAGTGCATCCTCTGCCGCCGCTGCTCCGCCGCCTGCGCGAAGCTCCAGCACGTCGGCGTCATCGGCGCCAACGACCGCGGCTTCTCCACCCACATCGGCACCGCGTTTGAAGCCGACCTCGGCGACGTCTCCTGCGTCAGCTGCGGCCAGTGCATCAACTACTGCCCGACCGGCGCGCTGCATGAGCGCGACGATACACAGGCGGTTCTCGACGCCATTGCCGACCCGAAGAAGCACGTCATCGTCCAGACCGCGCCGTCCGTGCGCGTCGGCCTCGGCGAGTGCTTCGGCATGCCGATCGGCTCGATCGTCACCGGCAAGATGGTCACCGCCTGCCGCCTGTTAGGCTTTGACAAGGTGTTTGATACGAACTTCTCCGCCGACCTGACGATCATGGAAGAGGCGACCGAGTTCCTCGAGAGATACACGAAGAAGGAAAATCTGCCGCTGATCACCTCCTGCTCCCCCGGCTGGATCAAGTTCTGCGAGCATTACCATCACGATATGGTGCCGCATCTGTCGTCCTGCAAGTCCCCGCAGGGCATGTTCGGCTCGGTCGCGAAGACCTATTACGCCGAAAAGATGGGCATCGACCCCAAGGACATCGTCTCCGTCTCCGTGATGCCCTGCACCGCGAAGAAGTTCGAGGCGTCCCGCCACGATCACACCGCCGTTCCGGGTCTTGCCGACGTCGATTACGCGCTGACCGTCCGTGAGCTCGGCCGCATGATCGCGAAGTCCGGCATCCGCTTCACCGAGCTGCCCGACGGCGAGTTCGACGCGCCCTTCGGCCTCGGCTCCGGCGCCGGCACCATCTTCGGCGCGACCGGCGGCGTTATGGAAGCCGCGCTGCGCACCGCCGCCGAGGTGGTCACGGGCCAGCCGCTCGAAAAGCTCGAGTTTACCGACGTCCGCGGCACCGCGGGCATCAAGGAAGCGACCTACAACCTCGCGGGCAACGAGATCCGCGTCGCCGTCGCGTCCGGCCTCGAGAACGCCGACAAGCTGCTGCGCATGGTCGAAGCCGGCGAGAAGACCTATGATTTCATCGAGATCATGGCCTGCCCCGGCGGCTGCGTCAACGGCGGCGGCCAGCCGATCGTGCCCGCGTCCGTCCGCAACTTCGTCGACGTCCGTGCCGTGCGCGCCGCGTCGCTGTACAAGGACGACGAGAGCCTCCCCGTGCGCAAGTCCCACGAGAATCCCGACATCAAGCGCATCTATGACGAGTATTTCGGCAAGCCCGGCTCCCATAAGGCGCATGAGATCCTCCATACCGCGTATACCCTCCGCGACAAGTATTGATTTTTGCGTGATTTTCGGCGCAGACGGCATCCTTTTGCCGTCTGCGCTTCTTTTGACGAAAAAAACGGCGCACGGCTCTTGACAAAACGGAAAAACCGTGCTATGATGATAAATAGGATAAGGTACTATTAAGGAATGAATATCATGAACAGGCGGAACACGATACAGGGCGCGCTGGTGCTCGAGGCGGTGCGGCGGCTGCAGTGCCACGCCACGGCGGATGAGGTGTACGCGGAGGTCGCGCGGGAGCATCCGCATATCAGCCGGGCAACGGTGTACCGGAACCTAAACCGGCTCGCCGAGCGGGGCGAGATCCGGAAGCTGGAGGTGCCGGGCGGCGCGGATCGGTTCGACCACCGGTGCCACGACCACTGCCATGTCCGGTGCGAGCGCTGCGGCCGGGTGTTCGACGTGGATATGGACTATGTCCCAGGACTCGAGCAGCGGATCCGGGATGCGCACGGGTTTGTTTTCAGCGGCTACGACATCCTGTTCCGGGGGATCTGCCCGGAATGCCGGGAAAAAACGGACGCATGCGGGCAAAAGCCCGCTGACGATACATGATAAAAATCGAAAGGGGTATTTTCTATGAGAAGCATTACGAAGCTTGATCTGCAGTACGCACATCGTTTTTACGGCTTCCGGGGAGAGGCGCAGTACCTGCACGGCCATACGGGCGTGCTGACCATCGAGGTGGAGGATTCCGTCGAGCCGGGCGTGAATATGGTGTTCCCCTGCAACGAGATCCAGAAGACCGCCTGGGAGGTCCTGAAGAACTTCGAC
>JAEDGJ010000173.1 GCA_016297585.1 Clostridiaceae bacterium | reverse complement strand
GGAGCTTGCGTGGGAGACGGCGGTACGGCAGTAGGGTTTTGCAGAGTCGAGGAGGAGGGTTCATTTGAATCCGGCAATTTATATCGCCATTTTTATGCCGCTTCTGCTGATGCTGTGGGCGCAGCGGTATGAGAGCCGGCGGCTTCTGATGAAACACATCCGAGCGGCAAAGAAGAGAAGGGAGGAGAATCCGATGCAGGAGCTGGCAAAACGGTTTATCGGAAAGGAATGTCTGATCTATACATTTGGTAACCAGTTGACGGGAACGATTACGGAGGTGACGGACGGCGCGATTCTGGTCGATAACAAGAGCGAGACGGAGGCCGTCAACCTCGATTTCGTCGTCCGGATCCGGGAATATCCCCGGGGAAAGAACGGAAAGAAGAAATCGGTCGTCCTGGACTGAAAAACGAAGACCCGGTCTGTTCAAAAGAAACGGACCGGGTCCTTTTTTGTTATCAAATGCCGCGCGTCAGGAGACCACCAGCGCGCCGGAGAGAACCAGCGTGCGGAGATTTCCCGCGTTATCCTCGATGTCGAACTGCAGCAGCAGCGTGCAGCAGCCCGCGTCCGCCGCGGAAGCGGTCAGCGTGCCGAGTGACAGCGCGCCGGAGCGGATGCCGGCGGTGATGTCCACGGTTTTCCCCATCGGAACGGCGCCGTCGAGTGCAAACGAGGCGGTCACATCCCGGTATTCGGCGTCGAGAACGGCGATCCGCAGACTGCAGGAAAGGGACGAGGACGGAACGCCGGTCAGCTCGTCAAAATGGATGCCGTCGAGCCGGAGCGATACGCCGCTGCCGTCCTCCAGTACCACCGCCGTGGAGGCGTCGTGGCCGCCGAGCGAGAGGCGCACATAGCTGGCGGCGCTCAGCGGGAGGGATGTGGGATAGAAGCTGACGGTTTTGGATGAGGTCTCGGCGGTCACGGAGACGACCTGGTACGCGCCCTCGCCGTAGTGAGCGGCGGGATCCGCGAGAATGTGGCTGGTGATATCGATCTCGACGCGGTCGCCGTACCGCTCGTAGCCGCCCGTATACGAGGAACGCGAGGAATCGATGACGGTGCCGTCGGAACGGCAGACATAGAAGGTGACGGTGTACGATTCCGCTTCCGGATGCGCCGTCCAGCTTAAATAGCGGTGGACGGGATAGGAGGAACCGATCGGTACTGCGCGGTGAACGATGCGGGGATTATCCGCCGCGAGGAAATACTCGCCGATGGCGGAGTATTTGACGAAAACCGACGTGTGCTGCAGGACGTAACGCTCCGCCAGCGCGCCGTCATGCGGCAGCTTCACCGTCGCGGTCAGCCATGCCGGAAGATAGTCGGCGCGGTCCATGACGATGGTGAAGAGGAAGGTGTTTTCGTCGGGGCAGGTGTAAAAGGTGTACGCGGGGCTCTCGGCGGGCTCTCCGTCCGCGGTCATCGTGCGGATGCCGATGGCGCCGGTGATGGAAAAGGCGAGATCGGCGGCAAGCCGGTCGCGGTCGGCACCGGCATCGCCGGACGGCTCGTAGCCGGAGGCAAGACCGCGGCCGCTGACGGTAAAGGAGACGACGGCGTACTCGTTTTTATACAGCGTCGTGGTGTTGAGCGGACGGTTGTCGCCGTCGGCGGTGACGAGGGAGTAAAAAACGGGGAGGCGCTCAAGGGAGTCGAGCAGTGCGACGAGCGCGGCGGCGGTTTCGGCACGGGTCATGGTCTTGCCGCCGTCAAAGCGCTTTCCGGCAAAGGAGGAAAAGACGCCGGACTCCTGAACAAAGGCCACGCCGTCGCGCGCCCATTCCGGCACGTCGGCTGCGTCGGTATAGGTGAGACTGACGGAGCTGCCGGAGAACTTCGTGACGCGCGCGAGCATGACGGCGCACTGGTAGCGGGTGATCGGGCCGTTCGGATCGAAGCGGTGATCGGGAAGACCGACGATGTAGCCCGCCGTGACGGCATTGCGGACGTCGCCGAAGAACCAGTCGGAGGTGGAAACGTCCGTGAAATCGAGGACGGAATAGCCGGTGATGCCGAGGGTGCGGTTCAGCATGGCGCAGAATTCGGCGCGCGTCACGCCTTCGTTGGGGCGGAAGGTGCCGTTTTCATAGCCGCTGACGATGCCCTCGTCGACGGCGCGGAGGATCGCGGTCTTCTGCGGGTGCTCCGTGATATCGGAAAAACGGGAAGCGCCGGAGGACATGCACAGGGCAAAGCACAGCGCGAGGAGGATCGGGAGAGCCCGAAAGGTTTTTTTCATGGGGGAAGGTACTCCTTTTCAAAAAAGAAAGGGGGTTTTACATGTTTTTCAGCATCTGACGGGTGTCGCGCAGCCAGAGCTTCCAGTCGTCGTAGGCGCCGGACGTCGCGCAGAGGGAAAAATAGCCGTCGAACGAGCGCGCGAGGAGCAGGGACGCGACCTCACGGATGCCGCAGACGCCGTGCGCGAGGGGCGCGGGGGTGCCGTCGGAGAACAGATCGCCGACGCGCAGGACGCGGATGCGGTTTTTGATGTGGCTGCCGTAGCACGCGCCGAAGAAGGGATAGAGGCCCGTCTTCTGGTAGCCCGCCGTGTCGAACACCGCGCCGCAGTCGAACGCGTCGAGCGCGCGGACGGCCTGCGTGACGCCGGCGTCGGTAGAAAGGGCGGTGGCAGGGTCGTTTGAGACGAGAAGCCCCATGTTGTAGCACCGGGCATAGCGCGCGGCGGGGAGAAGCGACGCGGCATAGGCGTCGGGCGCGAGCGCTCCGGCCGGGGGCAGGAGGATGCTCTCCGCATGCAGCTCATAGGCGGCGTTGAAGAAGCGGCGCAGCGCGGCGTCGTCCGCGGGATCGGCGGAGAGCGTCGCGAGAACGACGCGGACGCCGCTGTCGATGAGCGCCTCGCGCGCGGATTCGATCTGGGCGGGGGAGAGCCGGTCAAAGGGGATGCCGTCGATGTCGCCGGGCAGCTCGAGATTCGAAACGCCGAGGGACTGCGCAAACGCGAGCTTATCGGAAAGCGCGGGAATGTGATGGGGCGCGATGCTGTAATGATACATAATCCGGATGCCTCCTTACCGGTCGCCGACCGCATCCTGCCGCCCTTCGCGCGCGGCGGAGCAGAACGAGCAGCTTTCGTTGTCGCAGAGGAAGAAGAAGGGGTCGCGCGCAAGATTTTCAAGTCCCCAGGAAAACAGCTTCTGCATTTCCATGCAGCGCACGACCGCGCGCCCTAAGGGCACCTCGCGGACGATGCCGTCGCGGCGCATCGCGGGCGTCGTGCCCTTGAAATCGCGGTGTCCGGGAGGGAACTTCGTCAGGGTGAATTTCTCCGTGCCGGGCAGATACGTCGGCGCGGGGATGTCGAGCGTGACGAGATAGGACGCGTCGGTCAGCTCCTCGAGGCAGTGCAGGGAGGTGTTGCGGTCCTCGTCGACGCCGAGGAGGACGATTTTGCCGCCTAAGTCGCGGATCTTGAGGTACGGCGTGCCTTCTCCGCAGCCGGTGGCGCAGTTTTCGTGCCCTTCGGTGATGTAGGCCGCGTTTTTGCCGGCGGCGGTGACGGAATGGACGGGATGGAGGGAACGCAGCGTGCCGGGACGGCGGCGGAAGGTTTCGGCGATGTATCCGACGCCGGTGGGCGTCGTCGCCGCGTCGAAGGGCGCGGACCAGCCGGTCAGAGAAGACATGACCAGCGTGCCCTCCGGGCCGACGGCGTCTAAAAAGGCGTCGATCACGGTGTCGGCGCCGCCTTCGACAGGACCGATGGCGGTCAGGGCGCTGTGCATGAGGATGGTGTCGCCGGGGACGATGCCGAGCAGGTCGAGCGTCAGGAGGATGTCCTCCCGGGTGATGGTACGCATTTTATGATTCACTCCTTGCATTCGGGTGTTTTCTAATACCGCAGAAACGCGCGGCAGGGCGCGCAGGAGGTGCCCTCGACGCGGATGGGCAGCGCCGTGAGCGTGCCGTGCGCGGGAAGCCCCTCGGGGAGCACCACGGGGGCGAGCATCAGGATGTCCGCCGCGTAGAAATCGGGGAAGAAGCCCTGCGGATCCTCGCGGCTTTCCCAGAGCGGGGAGTCGCAGCCGAGCAGGAAGGGGCGGCAGGCGATCAGACGGCGCATTGCGGCGGCGGAAAAGTACGGCGCGTCGCGGGTGAAGCGCTCGTCACGCCAGAAACGGCCCCAGCCGGTGCGGACGAGGATGGCGGTGCCGGGCGGAACCGGTCCGGCGGCCTGCAGCGCGCGGACGACGGCTTCCTCCGTGATTTTGACGCGCCCGCCGCCCAAAAACGGTTCGGGATCGAGGGACA
>JAEDGJ010000172.1 GCA_016297585.1 Clostridiaceae bacterium | reverse complement strand
TCTGCTGGCGCTTCCGGAGCGGATCTTTGTGCCGTCGGACGAGATCCCGGCGGACACCGAGTATGTCTTTTCCACCTGGGGCATGCCCGCGCTGACGGAGGCGGAGATCGCCGCCCGGCTTCCGCGCCTGAAGGCCGTCTTCTACGCGGCGGGCTCCGTGCAGGCGTTTGCCCGTCCCTTCCTCGCGCGCGGCATCGCCGTACACAGCGCCTACGGCGCGAATGCCGTGCCCGTCGCCGAGGTGACCTGCGCGGAGATCATCCTCGCAAACAAGGGCTTTTATCAGACCTCGCGCGTCTTCCGCGAGTCCGGCAAGCCCGCGTCGACCGCGCTGCTTTCGCACTACCCCGGCAACTACAACACCCGCGTCGGTCTGCTCGGCGCCGGCATGATCGGCTCCCTCGTCGCGGAAAAGCTGCGGGACTACGCGCTCGAGACGCTGGTATTTGACCCCTTTGTCTCCGACGGGCGTCTTGCCGCCCTCGGCGCGCGGCGGGCGTCTCTCGAGGAGATCTTTGAAACCTGCGGCGTCGTCTCGAACCATCTGGCGAACAACGAACGCACGCGCGGGATGCTCGGCTACGCGCTGTTTTCCCGGATGCAGCCCTATGCCACCTTCCTCAACACCGGACGCGGTGCGCAGGTATGCGAGGACGACCTCGTGCGGGCGCTGCGTGAGGTGCCGACGCGCACGGCGGTGCTCGACGTCACCTTCCCCGAGCCGCCCGAGGCGGGGCATCCGTTCTACACGCTGCCGAACGTCGTGCTGACGCCGCATCTCGCCGGTTCCATGCAGAACGAGGTCGCGCGCATGGGCGAATATATGGCGGACGAGTGCGAGCGCGTCCTCTCGGGCGCTCCCGCGCGCTGGCAGGTCACGGCGGCCATGCTCGAAACGATGGCGTAAGGCGCCCCCCTATCCTCTCGGAAAGCGGTTTTTGATACGATGAACGTGACCCATATTCTCTGGGACTTCAACGGCACGCTCTACGACGACGTGCCGCTCGCCCTTTTCTGCATGAACACCCTGCTTGCCCGGCGCAATCTGCCGCAGCTTGCCGATGCCGACGCCTACCGCGCGATCTTCGGCTTCCCGGTGCGCGACTATTACGTCCGCGCGGGGATCGATTTTACGCGCGAGAGCTTCGACACCGTCGGGCAGGAGTGGTTTGCGCTCTATACCGCCCATATGCGCAAGGCTCCGCTGCGTGCGGGCGTCCGGGACGCTGTTTCCGCCTTTTCCCGCGCGGGACTTGCGCAGGCCGTGCTGTCTGCGTCGCAGAGCGATACGCTGCGCGAGCAGCTTGCCTTTCTCGGGCTTTCCGGCAGCTTTCACGAGGTGCTCTCACTCGACGGCATCTACGCCGAGTCAAAGGAGCATCTGGCGCACGCCTGGCGCGAGCGGCATCCGGACGCCCGCGCCGTGCTGATCGGCGACACCGCGCACGACGCCGCCGTCGCCCGCGCCGCAGGGCTCGGCTGCATCCTCGTCGAAGGCGGCCACCAGTCCGCCGATACGCTGCGGCGCTGCGGCGTTCCCGTCGCCGCGGACATTCCGGACGCCGCCGCGCGGATTCTGAAAGGAGAACTTATCCGATGACCGATAACCGACTTGCCCGCCAGCTTGCATTTCTGACCGAAATCGACCGCGCCAAGACCGTCCTGCGGCAGACGCTGCTCTGCGACCGCTCCCGCCGCGAAAACGACGCCGAGCACTCCTGGCATCTGGCCATGTGCGCGTCGGTGCTCGCCGAATATGCGCCGCCCGGCGTCGATCTCGGCCGCGTGCTGACGATGGCGCTCGTGCACGATCTGGTCGAAATCGACGCCGGGGATACGTTTGCCTATGACGAAGCGGGGAATGCCACGAAGGAAGCCCGCGAGCGCGCCGCCGCCGACCGGATCTACGCGATGCTGCCGGCAGAGCAGGGCGCGTACTACCGCGCGCTCTGGGAGGAGTTCGACGCGATGGAGACGCCCGACGCGCGCTTTGCCGCCGCGTGCGACCGGCTCCAGCCCTTTCTCAACAATCTCGCCACCGGCGGCCACACCTGGAAGCTCGGCCATGTGCGTCTTTCGCAGGTCAAACGGCGCATCGAGCCGGTCTGCGGGCTCGCCCCCGCTCTCCGCGCGTTCGTCGAAGAGAATCTCCGCGACGCCGTCGCGCGCGGCTGGCTGATCGACGCGTAACGCGGCTTATTTCCCCGTCACCTTGACCGGCGCGCGCCGCAGCAGCAGCCAAACGCAGGCGAGAAACACCGCCGCGAGCCCGAGGAACGTGCCCGACATGCGCATCGGGGACTGTATGAAGTTCATGACGAACGTTTCAAACCAGGGACGCGCCATCAGCCGGGACAGGAGCCATACCGCGGCGTTGACGCCCACGACCGGCACGCCGACGGCGCACACGATCGTCCAGGCCCTATTCATCCGGTAGAACGAAAGCGAAATGAACATACCGAGCGTCATCGCGAGGACCATGGCGGCCGTGCCGATCCCGAGGGCCGCAAAATAGTCCCCCGTAAAGACGTCCGCGCTGAGTGCGGGCTCCCGCAGGCCCGGAATGCTCAGGATCAGATCGCAGAGCACGCAGAGCACGGCGCACGCGATGGGCGCGAGAAGCGTATGGAGAAGCTCGACCGAGAAGAGCGTCCGGCGGCCGACGCCGTTCTGCAGAAACAGCCGCAGATCCTCCCGGACCGCGCAGATGCCCACTACGAAGACGAAAATCCACGACGCAAACATAAAGCTCAGTCCGCCCGCGCTGACGCCGTTGACGAACACCTCAAACCGGAACGCCTCCAGCACCTTCGACAGCAGGCTGATGGCAAGCAGCACCCCGCCGAAAATACAGGTGCCCCGGAGACTGTCGCGGAAACGATAGCCGCAAGCGGCTTTGAACCCTCTGCTCATCTCTTTATTCCTCACTTTTTTTCATCAGACTGATGAAATAGTCCTGCAGATTCAGCTTGCCGGCTTCCAGACCCTCCGGCAGGCTGTTTTCCATTTTCCCCTCGATGCACGCCGTCCGGATGCCGCCGACCGTGCTCGATGACAGCACCTTCCGGCCGGAAACGTAATCGTCCACCCTTGCCGCGGGTCCCGTCACCGTATACCCGCTTTCGAGCAGCGTCTCCACCTCCGCGCAGCGCAGGATCCGTCCGTTGTGGATGATGACCGCGTCCGACAGCAGCGCCGCGACCTCGCCGATCAGATGCGTCGACAGGATGATCGTCGCGGGCTTTGCGGTGTACCGCTCGAGCAGCGTCCGGTAGAAGAGATCGCGGTTCGTCGCGTCCA
The DNA here is from genome assembly GCA_016297585.1 of Clostridiaceae bacterium. GTDB lineage: Bacteria > Bacillota > Clostridia > Oscillospirales > QAMX01 > JAAZKA01. The sequence goes on along the minus strand of JAEDGJ010000172.1, from coordinate 993 downwards.
GTCCCAGCACCGGCTCGTCGAGCAGCAGATACGCAGCGCCCGTCGACAGCGCGGTGATCAGCCGGAAGATCGACGCGTACCCCGTCGACAGCGACGTGATCTTCTTCCTTGTGTTCAGTTTGAAGCGTTCCGCAAGCGAGAACGCGTATTCGAGGTCAAACCCGGGGTAGAAGCTCGCCGTCGTCCGCAGCGCCTTCTCCACCCGCATTTCCTCCGGGTACAGGTTCTGCTCGCCAATGTAGAAGATCGTCTCGAGCGCCGAATTCCGGTCGCGCACGTCCTCGCCGTCCACCGTGATCGAGCCCTCGTCGGCGTACAGCCGGTTTGTGATGAGGTTTAAGAGCGTCGTTTTGCCCGCGCCGTTGTTCCCGAGAAGCCCGTAGATGCGGTTTTCCCCGAACGTGCAGGACACGCCTTCCAGCGCGCAGGTCTTTCCGAAGCGCTTCGTCACGTTTTCGATCGCAATGCCCATTGTTTCTCTCCCCTACTCTCCTATCATTCTTTTCAGCTCGCCACGGCTGATGCCCAGCTTCTCCGCTTCCGCGAGCAGCGGCTCCAGATACTTTTCCCGGAACCGCTCGCGCCGCTCCGCCGTCAGCTTTTCTCTGGCGCCGGCGGCCACATACATCCCGAGTCCCCGCTTTTTATACAGCAGCCCCTTCTCGACCAGCAGGTTCACGCCCTTCAGCGCCGTCGCCGGGTTGATCTTATACCCGACCGCGAGCTCCGGCGTCGACGGGATCTGCGACTCCTCCGGATAGGCGCCCGACACGATCCCGTCCTCCAGCATTGCCGCCAGCTGCAGGAAAATCGGGCTGTTCTCATCAAACTGCATGATACCCTCCTTCGCAACCGGTTAACTAGTTGACTAACTAACTATGGGCATAGTATACCAGCCTTCGCCGCGTTTGTCAAGGGGTTTTTCCCGCCCTGCGCGAAAAAAATCCTGCAGGCAGCTCCGAAAACGCGGGGACGTCCCAGTCAAACGGCCTT
>JAEDGJ010000171.1 GCA_016297585.1 Clostridiaceae bacterium | reverse complement strand
CTCCCGAGGCTCCAGCATCGCCCCGTCACCGTCCTTTTTTCAGTATTTTTTCTCGAGCTCCCGGATCATCTCGACGCGCATCGCGTGCCGTCCGCCCTCAAAGGGCGTCTCGAGGAAGAGATCGCAGAGCTCGAAGGCAAATTCCGGCGCAAGGATGCGCGCGCCGAGGCAGAGGATGTTGATGTCGTTGTGCAGCCGGGCGTAGCGCACCTCGAAATGATTCGTGCAGGTCGCCGCGCGGATGCCGGGGATCTTGTTCGCCGCGATGCCGATGCCGATGCCCGTGCCGCAGATCAGGATGCCGCGCGTATCGGTGCCGGAGGCGACCTCCGTGCCCACGCGCTCCGCCACCAGCGGATAGTGCCGCTGCGACGGGTCCATCATCTCGCCGTCCGGCAGAAACGTCGCGCCGACGTCCTGCACCTCGTGCCCCTTTGCGCGCAGATACGAGCATACCGCGTCCTTGAGCGTGTACCCTGCGTGATCCGATCCGATGATGAGTTTCATACTGTATGCCTCCTTAGCAAAAACCGTCTCCCGGTACGCGGCGGTCAGCTCCCGCTTTGCCCGTGAACCGCTTGCAAATTTGTAAAGAAAACGGCTTTACAGTCCATTTTATGGTGTAAAGTGTTTTACTTGCCGCCCTTCAGCCGCTCCAGACGCTCCCGTTCGGCCTGCGGGAGCCGGTGATACTCCGTGCGCAGCGCGCCGGCGCTGACGTAGGCGTCGGGGCTAAGCTCCGCCGCCGCAAGCGCGACGCCGGACGCGCGCTGATACCGCGTCTGCTCGGGCGCGAGCGTCACGCGGATGCCGGGCATGTCCCGCAGCGCGGCATATGTCACCTCCGCGCCGTCGCCGACGAGATATACCGGGCGGTGAAGGGTGATGAGCTCCTCCCGGAGCGCGTCGAGCGCCATCGCGCGGTCGGGCGTGATGCGCGTGTCCGACGCGGGGTCGAAGGCCGCGCAGTAGACCTGACCGACGCGCGCGTCCATCGTACAGACGGCGACCGCGTCCTCCGGATACGGCGCGCAGGCGCGGTACATGCCGTACAGCGTCGAGATGCCCGCGCAGGGCTTCCCGAGTCCGAGCGCGAGCCCCTTGACGGCGGCGACGCCGATGCGCAGCCCGGTAAACGACCCGGGGCCGTTCGCCACGGCAAAGAGATCGATCTCGGAAAGCTTCGTCTTCGCCGTTTCGAGCAGATGCACCGCCATCGGCAGCAGCGTTTCGCTGTGCGTCAGCCCGGTCTTCTGCCACGCTTCGGCGACGACGCGCCCGTCGACCGCGAGCGCCGCGGACGCCGCCTGCGCGGAGGATTCGAGTGCCAGGATCTTCATGCGGACTCCCCTTCCCTGCCGTCCGTGACGGCGATCGTGCGCGTCGTGTCGTCCGTCACGCGGATGTCGACCCGCACGGCCGTCTCAGGGATTGCATCGGCCACGTTTTCCGACCACTCGACCGCGCAGACGCCGCCTTCGCGCAGGTAATCCTCCCAGCCGATGTCGTAGAGCTCCTCGGCGGAGGAGAGGCGGTACATATCGAAGTGAAACAGCGGCACGCGCCCCTCGCGGTACTCATGCGCGATCGCGAAGGTCGGGCTCGTCACGGTGTCCCGGACCCCCATGCCGCGCGCCAGTCCCGCGACGAAGCGCGTCTTGCCCGCGGCGAGGTCGCCCGTCAGCGCGACGACGTCGCCCGGGACGAGCGTGCGCCCCAGCGCCTCCGCCACCGCCTCGGTCTCGGCGGGACTGTGCGTCACATAGCTTTTCATCGCTTAAAACAACCCCAGAATGTTTCCGTTTTCGTCCACGTCGATCGCCTCGGCCGCCGGCACCTTCGGCAGTCCCGGCATCGTCATGATGTCGCCGGTCAGCACGACGATGAAGCCCGCGCCCGCGGACAGGCGCACGTCGCGCACATGCAGCGCAAAGCCCTCCGGACGTCCGAGCAGCGCGGGATCGTCCGACAGCGAGTACTGGGTCTTGGCCATGCAGACCGGCGCGTGCGCGTATTTGCCGCGTCCGATGCGCTCGAGCGCCTTGCGCGCGGCATCGGAGTAGACGACGCTGCCCGCGCCGTAGATCTTCTTCGCGACGGCCTCGATCTTCTCCTCCGCCGTCGTGTCGTCCGTGTAGGGGGGCGTGAAATCCGCCTTGCCGGAGTCCGCGAGCCGCACGACGGCTTCCGCAAGCTCCGTGCCGCCCTCTCCGCCCTTTGCAAAGACCTCGGAGAGCGCGAACTCCGCGCCCTGCTCCCGGCAGATGCCGCGCAGGAGCTCGAGCTCCGCGTCCGTATCCGTCCCGAAGCGGTTGATCGCGACGCAGACCGGCACGCCGAAGCTCCGCAGGTTCTCGATATGGCGGCAGAGGTTTGCCGAGCCCTTCCGCAGCGCGTCGAGATCCTCCGTCCCGAGCGCGTCGCGCGGGACGCCGCCGTTGTACTTGAGCGCGCGCACCGTCGCGACGAGCACGACCGCCGCCGGACGCAGCCCCGTGACGCGGCACTTGATGTCGAAGAACTTCTCCGCGCCGAGGTCGGCGCCGAAGCCCGCCTCCGTGATGCAGTAATCCGCGAGCTTGAGCCCGAGCCGCGTCGCGCGCACCGAGTTGCAGCCGTGGGCGATGTTCGCAAACGGCCCGCCGTGCATCAGCGCGGGGGTGCCCTCGAGCGTCTGGACGAGGTTCGGCTGCAGCGCGTCGCGCAGCAGGGCGGTCATCGCGCCCTCGGCATGCAGGTCGTGCGCGGTCACGGCGCGTCCCTTATAGGTGTAGCCGACGATGATGCGCGCAAGGCGCGCCTTCAGGTCGGCGAGGTCTTCCGCGAGGCAGAAGACCGCCATGACCTCGCTCGCGACGGTGATGGAGAAGCTGTCCTCGCGCGGGACGCCGTTCGAGCGCCCGCCGAGCCCGACGATGCAGCGGCGCAGCGCGCGGTCGTTCATGTCCATCACGCGCGCGAAACAGACGCGGCGCGGGTCGATGCCGAGCTCGTTGCCCTGCTGGATGTGGTTGTCCACGAGCGCGCAGAGCAGGTTGTTCGCCGCGGTGATCGCGTGGAAATCGCCGGTGAAGTGCAGGTTGATGTCCTCCATCGGCACGACCTGCGCGTATCCGCCGCCCGCGGCGCCGCCCTTGACGCCGAAAACCGGCCCCAGCGACGGCTCGCGCAGCGCGATGACCGCGTTTTTGCCGAGCTTCTTCATCGCCTGGCCGAGTCCGACCGTCGTCGTCGTCTTGCCCTCGCCGGCGGGCGTCGGATTGATCGCGGTGACGAGGATGAGCTTTCCGTCGGGCTTATCCGCAAGCCGCCGCATCGCGTCCTCGGAAATTTTGGCCTTATACCGGCCGTAGGGGATCAGCTCCTCCTCCGAAAGGCCGAGGTCCTGCGCGACCTCCGCGATCGGGCGCATCGACGCCGCGCGGGCGATTTCAATATCAGACAGCATGCCGTTTCTCCTTTTCCCTGTTCCAAATACACGGTTTTTTTATCAGAATGTCAGCTCAAACGCCGGAGCGATCGGACACTCTCCCGCGATCCCTTCCGGCAGACGGACGGCGACTCCCCCGTCAAAGCGCGCAAGCTCGAGCGCCTGACCGGTCGCGACGAGCCGCACCTCCCGCACGGGGCGCGCGCACGGGATGACGAGGCTTCCCCCGAGCCGCTCGCCCTCCTCCAGCCGGTCGATGCAGTAGAGCTTCCCGTCCTTCTGCGTAAAGGCAAGGCTCCCCGCCTCGTACGGCTCTGCCGCGCGCGTGCCGTAGACCGCGTCCCCGTTTGCGGCAAGCCAGGCCCCCATGCCGCGGCAGCTCTCCATCGCGCGGCGCGGCAGGCGTCCGTCCGGCTGCGGGCCGATGTTGAGCGCGAGGCACCCGCCCCGGCAGACGACCGAGACGAGCAGGTTCACGAGCGTGCGCGGGGACTTGTACTCGTCGTCGTAGCGGTACGAAAACCCCGTGCCGATCGTCACGCAGGACTCCCACGGCACCGGGATGTAGGCGTCCGGCACGCTCTGCTCGGGCGTGATGACGTTTTCAAACTCGCCCGCGACCGTGCGGTCGATCATCAAAAGCCCCGGCTGGATGCCGCGGCAGAGTGACGCGATCTCGTGCATGCGGATGTCCTGCCCGTTGTCCGGGCGCACCTGTCCGCCGTCGAGCCAGAGCGCGTCGAAGGGTCCGTAGCGCCGCACGAGCTCTAAAAGCTGGCACTGCGTGAAGCGCACGAAGCGCTCCCAGACCTCGGGATGCAGGGCCGGTTCGTAGGTCGGGTTGCGCGACTGCCCCGGGTAGCGCGCAAAGC
>JAEDGJ010000024.1 GCA_016297585.1 Clostridiaceae bacterium | reverse complement strand
CTTTTTTGCGCCGCTCGCGTCTTTTCAAAGCCGCCCGCGTCTTTCCTAAAGCCGCCCGCGTCTTTCCTAAAGCCGCTCCGCGTCCTATCTGTAGATGCTCGTTAAAAATTTGCGCGGATGCGACTTTTTTAACAGCTCGGAGCCGTAAAATGCCGCCGGGGGATGGCAATCTTTGATGATTTTGTGTCTTGCATTTTGATGCCGTTCCATGTATGCTTAATCACAAAGAAAGGCGGGGCAGAGAAGAGCGCCCGCCGCGAAAAATCGGGAGGACAACTCATGAAAAACAACAACAATCCGGAGAAAAAACCGGGTCGCTTCCGCGCGTTTCTCGAACGCAAGCAGATCGATCTGACCGTCCGCGCCTATTTTCTCGACGCGCTGAGCGCGATGGCGCTGGGTCTTTTCTCGTCCCTGCTGATCGGCACGATTTTCGGCACGATCTATACCTGGACGAACTGGGAGCTGTTTAATACGATCGCGACCTACGCCAAAAACGCGACGGGCGCGGCGCTCGGCGTCGCGATTGCGTATGCGCTCCATGCGCCGTCGTTTGTGCTGTTCTCCGCGGCGGCGGTCGGCATCGCGGGCAACGCGCTCGGCGGACCCGTCGGCGCGTATCTTGCGACGGTGGTCGCGACGGAGCTCGGCAAGGCGGTGTCGAAGGAGACGAAGGTTGACCTGCTCGTGACCCCGGCGGTGACGATCATCTCCGGCGTGCTGGTCGCGCAGTTTGTCGGCCCCGGCGTCTCGACCGTCATGAAGGGACTGGGCGAGTTCATCCAGTACGCGACGATCCAGCAGCCGCTGTGGATGGGCATCATCGTCAGCGTCGTCGTCGGCATGGTGCTGACGCTGCCGATCTCGAGCGCGGCGCTGTGCGTCATGGTCGGGCTCTCCGGCATCGCGGCGGGCGCTGCGACGGCGGGCTGCTGTGCGCAGATGATCGGCTTTGCCGTCATGAGCTTCTCCGAGAACGGCTGGAACGGCCTGATCGCGCAGGGACTCGGCACGTCGATGCTGCAGGTGCCGAATATCCTGAAGAATCCGCGCATCTGGATCCCGACGATCCTGACCTCTGCCATCACGGGTCCGCTGTCGACGATCGTCTTCCGTCTCGAGAACATCGACGTCGGCGCCGGTATGGGCACCTGCGGACTCGTCGGCCCTCTGGGCATCCTGACCGCCATGCCCGACGGCGGCGCGAAGATGTGGCTCGGCATCGTCCTGATCTGCTTCGTCCTCCCCGCCGTGCTGACGCCCGTTTTTTCGTGGCTCTTCAAGAAAATCGGCTGGATCCGCCCCGGTGACCTCAAGCTCGAGCTGTAACGGTGTGCGCATCCCGGCAAAAATCCCGGAAGACTACGGTCTTCCGGGATTTTTTTGCGTCCGGCGCTTGACAAATACCCCAGGGGGGTATATAATAGGCGCCGATAGAAACGCTTTGCCGTATGGGAGGGTCGAAAGTGGAAGATACTAACATATCCTGTGCAGCCTGCTGCCGGAAAAAGCACACGCCGCGCAGCGAGGAAACGGTGAAGAGCCTCAAAAATCGGTTAAACCGCATCATCGGGCAGCTCGGCGGCATCCGGACGATGCTCGACGACAACCGCTACTGCGGCGACATCCTGACGCAGGTCGCGGCGGCGGAGAGCGCGCTGCAGAGCTTCGGGTATCTCGTGCTGCGGGAGCATATGGAGACCTGCGTCGTCGAGGAGATCCGGGACGGGAACACCGCGATCGTGGACGAGGCGGTCGAGCTGATGAAAAAGCTGAAATAGGGAGGAATGGATACGGAAACGCAAAATTTTCGGGTGACGGGCATGACCTGCTCGGCGTGCAGCGCGCATGTCGAACGCGCCGTCCGCGCCGTCGTCGGCGTGCGGGACGTGACGGTCAGCCTGCTGACCAATTCCATGCGCGTGGAATTTGCGCCGCCGGCGGATGAACAGACCATCTGCGAAGCCGTGCAGGCGGCGGGCTACGGCGCGGAAACGGCGCGGACGGCGGAGACCGGCGCCGAGGCGCCGCAGGATGCGCTGGAGGATCGCGAAACGCCGCAGCTTCTCAGGCGTCTGATCGTGTCGGCGGCGCTGCTTTTGCCGCTGATGTACGTCTCGATGGGGCATCTGATGTGGAGCTGGCCCGTTCCGGCGGCGTTTGCGGCCAATCCGATGGCGATCGCGCTGTTCGAGCTGCTGCTGACCGCGGTGATTCTGATCGTCAACCAGCGCTTTTTCATCAGCGGGGTAAAGAGCCTGCTGCACGGCGCGCCGAATATGGACACGCTCGTCGCGCTCGGCAGCGGCGCGTCCTTCCTCTACAGCACCGCGGTGGTGTTCCGCATGACCGTCTCGGAGATGCCGCATCATCTGCTGCACGAGCTGTATTTTGAGTCCGCCGCGATGATCCTGACGCTGATCACGGTCGGCAAGACGCTGGAGGCGCGGAGTCGGGGAAAGACCACGAACGCCATCCGCGCGCTGATGGATCTCGCGCCAAAGACCGCGCATGTCCTCCGTGACGGCGTCGAGACGACCGTTCCCGTCGGGGAAGTGCGGGTGGGGGACACCTTCCTCGTCCGTCCGGGCGAGAGCATCCCCGTCGACGGCTGCGTGACGGAAGGGGAGAGCGCCGTCAACGAGGCGTCGCTGACCGGCGAGAGCCTGCCCGTGGACAAGGGTCCCGGCTGCGAGGTGCGCGCCGCGACGATCAACCAGAACGGCTTTCTGACCTGCACCGCCACGCGCGTCGGGCAGGACACGACGCTCGCGCAGATCATCGGGCTCGTCGAAAACGCCGCCGCGACGAAGGCGCCGATCGCGAAGCTCGCCGACCGCGTCTCCGGCGTATTCGTCCCGACGGTCATCGGCATTGCCGCCGTCACGGCGCTTGTCTGGGCGCTTGCGGGCGAGAGCGCGGGGTTTGTTCTGTCCCGGGCGGTCAGCGTGCTCGTCATCAGCTGCCCCTGTGCGCTGGGACTCGCGACGCCGGTCGCGATCATGGTCGGCTCCGGCACGGGGGCCAGGCACGGCATCCTCTTTAAGACCGCCGCCGCGCTGGAAGCAGCCGGAAAGACGGACTTTGTCGTGCTCGACAAGACCGGCACCGTTACCGAAGGGCGTCCCCATGTCACGGACGTCGTGCCCGCGTCCGGCGTGACGGAGGAGGAGCTGCTGGCAGATGCCGCATCGCTGGAGGAAAAGAGCGAGCATCCGCTCTCCCGCGCCGTGCTGGAACGGGCGCAGGGGCTGCCGCGCGAGCCGGTATCCGGGTTCGAAGCGCTGCCGGGGCACGGTCTGCGTGGAGAGGCCGGCGGCGCCGTGCTGCTCGGCGGCAATGCGGCGCTGATGCGGGAGCAGGGACTGCTGACGGAGGCGCTGCGGAAAGCGGGAGAGGTACTTGCGGAGGAAGGCAAAACGCCGCTGTATTTTGCCCGCGGCGGGAGGCTGCTCGGGCTGATCGCCGTCGCCGACGTCGCCAAGCCTGACAGCGCCGCCGCCATACGGGAGCTGCACGGGCTGGGAACGCGCGTCGTGCTGCTGACCGGCGACAATGCCCGGACGGCGGAGGCCGTCGGACGGACGGTCGGCGTCGACGCCGTAGCGGCGGAGGTGCTGCCCGCGGACAAGGAAGCCGTTGTGGGAAGGCTGGCGGCGCTCGGAAAGACCGCGATGGTCGGCGACGGCATCAACGACGCTCCGGCACTGACCCGCGCGGACGTCGGCATCGCGATCGGCGCGGGCTCGGACATCGCGATCGACTCGGGCGACGTCGTGCTGATGAAGTCGTCGCTGGCGGACGTGCCCGCCGCCATCCGGCTGTCCCGTGCGGTGCTCACCAACATCCGCGAGAACCTGTTCTGGGCGTTCTTCTATAACTGCATCGGCATTCCGCTCGCCGCGGGCGTGCTGATTCCCGCCTTCGGCATCGGGTTGTCGCCGATGTTCGGCGCTGCGGCGATGAGCCTGTCGAGCGTCTGCGTCGTGACGAACGCGCTGCGCCTGAACTGGTTCGATCCGTCAAAGCCCGCCCGCGCCGGACGGAAAAAGCCGCCGGCCTGCCCCGATTTTCTGCGTCCGGAGACGCAAAATGCGGCGGAAAACGTAAAAAATGACATTCAGGAGGAAAAAACCGTGAAAAAGACCATTTCCGTTGAGGGTATGATGTGCCAGCACTGCGTCGCCCATGTCAAGCGGGCGCTCGAGGCCGTGGACGGCGTGACCGCCGCCGAGGTCAGCCTCGAAAAGGGAACCGCCGCCGTGACGCTTGCGCACGACGTGCCCGACGAGCCGCTGCGCCGCGCCGTGGAGGACGCGGGGTATACGGTGCGCGGCATCGAATAAAGAAAAGAGCCGTTCCGGCAGGCCTTTTTCGGGCAGCCGGAACGGCGGGGGCTTTATAAGGTGCAGTAATGCGGGATAATGTCCTCGTAGTGCCCGTCTTTTGCGCGGAAGCCGCCGGGGATGACGCCGAGCTGCACAAATCCGAGCTTTTCGTAGAGCCGCAGCGCGGGCAGATTCGTCCGGACGACGGCGTTGAACTGCAGGATGCGGAAGCCGAGCTTGCGCGCTTCGGCTCGGCAGTCGAGCACGAGCGCCTCGCCGATGTGCCGCCCGCGTTCGCTGGCCAGGACGGCGTAGCTTGCGTTGCAGATGTGCCCGCAGCGTCCGACGTTGTTCGGGTGCAGGATATAGAGCCCGACGAGACAGTCCGTGTCCGTGTCGACGGCGACGGCGGTGCGGGACTGGCTTTTGAAAAACGCGTCGCCCGACGCGTCGGTCAGCAGCTCTTCCTGCGGGAATGCCTGTCCCGCTTCGACGACCTCGTTCCAGATGGCGGCGGCTTCGTGCGCGTCGCTTTCGCGGTAGGCGCGGATGACGATAGACATACTCTGATTTCAACCTCTTTCTCAAAGCGCAGCGTTTGCTTTCGCTATTATACGCCCTTTTTTCGGGGGATTCAATACTTTTTTGCGGAAAGGAATCGAAAATTACCATGAACTGGATGATTGCCTCGGATATTCACGGCTCGGCGTCCTGCTGCCGCGCGATGCTTGAGCGGCTGGAGGCGGAGGGGTGCTCCCGCCTGCTGCTGCTTGGGGATCTGCTGTACCACGGGCCGCGCAACGATCTGCCCGACGAATACGCGCCGAAGGAGGTCATCGCGCTGCTGAACGGCGTCCGGGACCGGCTCCTGTGCGTCCGCGGCAACTGCGACGCGGAGGTCGACCAGATGGTGCTCGACTTCCCCATCCTCGCGGATTACGCCGCCTTCGAGCTCGGCGGCAGGCTCCTCTACGCGGCGCACGGGCATCACGCGTCCGAGGATGCGCCGCCGCCCCTGTCCTCCGGCGACATTCTGCTCTGCGGACATACCCATATCCCCGCCTGCACGCCGCATGAGCGCTTTCTCTACCTCAATCCCGGCTCCGTTTCGATTCCGAAGGCAGGAAGCGCAAAGAGCTACATGACGCTCTGCGACGGCGTTTTTCGGTGGAAGGCGCTGTCCGACGGCAGCGTTTATCGGGAATACCGCCTGTAAGCTCCGCCGCAGGAAAAGACCTCTCATAACCGCCCAAAAAAGGCGCATGCCCGGCTTCCTTTGGGAAAGACGGGATGCGCCTTTTTTCTCTTCGGGATCAAAAATGGACGGAAAAACGGCTTTTACAGCCCGAGAACATCCCGGATATACGTTCTCGAGACCTCCGCGGAGTGGAAATTGTTCACCTCGGGGCGGTCAAGCTCCACGCAGAGCACGCCGTCGTAGCCCTCTTCCTCGAGCGCGGCCATGACGGCCGGGAAGTTTACGGTACCGTGTCCCAGCGCGCGGAACGTCGCCATTTTGGCGGAGCCTTCCGCCTTTGTCAGCGCGTAGGTATCGACGTCCTTGAGGTGCATGAACGCGATGCGGCTGCCGTACCGGTGAATCAGCTCGACCGGGTCGATGCCGGCGAGGGTGGTGTGCGCGGTATCGAAGCAGAAGGAAACCGCGTCCGGATCGGTGTGCGCGGCGAAGTAGTCGATGTCCTCCCGCGTGAACACACAGGTGCCGTAATGCGGATGGAAGCAGACGGTAACGCCTTTTTCCTTGGCATACGCGCCGAGCCGGTTTGCGATCTCACAGGTCGCATCGAGCATGCCGGTGTTCATCGGGCGCTCGGACGGTCCGCCGTCGCCAAAGCCCTGATTCTGGCAGTTGAACCACGGCACCCCGATCTCCGCCATGAAGTCGATCTGCTTTTTTGCGGTTTCGAGGGACGCTTCGACGTCAAAGGAAAAGTGACCGTACAGATTCACGAGCTTGACGCCGCAGGACTCCGCCAGCCGGACCAGTGCCTGCGGATCGTCCGCAAAGAAGTCGCGGATGAACGCGAAATTCTCCACATAGTCGTAGCCGAGGTACTTGCAGTCGCGGAACGACTGCTCGAGCTGGCGCTTTGCCTCCTCCGGTTCCCGGCTTTTGATCCACGTCCAGCCGGTATAGCAAACTTTCATCATAAATCCCTCCCTTTCATCAGTCTTCCAGTACGCCGTGCATCGCGCCGCAGCACATCGGCGCGGTACGCTCATACCGGGTCGTAAGCTCCACCGTCCGGCCCTCCGCGCTGGATTTTGAGAACGCGGTCAGGATCTCCAGCACATGCAGCTGCTGCTGGGAGTTTGCCCGGAACGCCCGGCCGCTGCGGACGGCCATGCACAGATCCGCAAGCCCCAGTGCGCGGGAGTTTTCGTGATAGTCAAACATCAGCGGGATTTCCCGGCAGCCCTTGTAGTAGTCCGGACGGTCATGGCGCATAAGCCCCGGATCCGTCTTCGGCGCCGCCGCCTGATCCTCCGGACGCAGCAGCAGCACCGGGCCGCCGAAGGTGTTCGGGTCCGGCACCACCAGCGTGCCGCGGGTCCCGTAGACCTCAAAGCGCGCCTGACCGGTATAGTATACGTCGAAGGTCGTGCAGATCTGGGCGATGGCGCCGCTCGCGAACCGGATGCTGCCCGTCAGATGCGTATCCACGTCGACCTCGATGCATTCGCCGCGGTGCGGCTCGGAGGTGATCAGACGCCGGCCGAAGGTCTTGCGGGTCATGCCCATGACGGCCTTCGCCTCGCCCAGAAGCTGAATCAGCGCCGTGACATAGTAGGGGCCCATATCCATCATCGGGCCGCCGCCGCGCTTGTAGTAAAACTCGGGGTCGGGATGCCAGGTCTCGTGGCCGTGGCAGATCATCTCGCAGTTTGCGCCCACGATCTCGCCGATCATGCCGGCGTCGATCAGGCGGCGGGCGGTCTGGATGCCGGCGCCCATGAAGGTGTCCGGCGCGCCGCCCAGCAGGAGCTTCTTTTCCTGCGCCAGCCGGACAAGCTCCGTGCCTTCCTCCATATCCACGGCCAGCGGCTTTTCGGAATACACGTTTTTACCGTGCAGGAGGGCCTGTTTTGTCACCTGATAGTGCTCATACGGCCGCGTCAGGTTCAGAACTACCTCCACCTCCGGGTCGCGGAACGCCTCAAACATATCCGCGTACCGCTTCGGCGTTTCCACGCACACGCCCAGCTCTTGCTGCTCGCGGATGTAGTCCATGCCCTTCTGCACGCGTTCGGGAATCAGGTCGCACAGCCCGACCAGCTTCACATCCCGGAAGGTGTGCACGATATTCTTCAGATAGATGCCGCTGATCGCGCCGACGCCGATCATGGCGACTCTCACGGGATTGCCGGAGTCCATTTTCGCATCATTCCTTTCCTCGAAAAAAAGCCAGACGGCTCCGCTTATTCTTGCCGCTGCGCAAAAAAAACCGGGAATCTGCTTGCATTATAGCATGCTTTTTGTTACAATACTTGCATGATCTTGAGTTTTTTATGCCATTTATTGCGGAGCCTTTTTGAGGGAGGGATTTAGGATGCACGCATTCTTCGAACAGCGCAGCCGGCATTTTCAGGCGGTTTCCCCGACGGCGCTGTCCTTTCCCCCGCACCTGCATCCGCAGCTTGAACTGTATCTGGTGCTCTCCGGCGAATCCATGATCACCGTCCGCGACCGGACGGGACACCTGCAGGAAGGCAGTCTGGCGCTGATCTTCCCAAACCAGATTCACAGCTATACCGCGCTCTCTCCGGATACGCAGGCGCTGCTCGTGATCTGCGACCTGTCCTACGCCGGGCGGTACGCCGATACGCTGCTGCTGCATGTTCCGCAGGAGCCCTTCCTCGTGCCGGACGCGCTGCATCCGAACGTCGGCTTTGCCCTGCGGGAGCTGGTCGCCGAGGCGCAGAGCCGCGAGGACAGCCCGGTCTTTGCGCCGCTCATCCAGCTGATTCTGGCGCGGACGCTTCCGACGCTCGTACTGCAGCGCTGCCGCAGCACCGACCATCAGGAGCTGACCTATCAGATCGCGAGCTGCATCGGCGAGCATTTCCGCGAGCCTCTGACCCTGACCGGGCTGTCTCAGGCGCTGGGGGTCAGCAAATACCACCTTTCACATATCTTTTCCGAGAAAATCGGACAGAATTTCCCCTCGTATCTTTCGCAGGTCCGCCTTTCCTGCGCCTGCGGACTGCTGACGGAAACCGGACGCTCCGTGACGGAAATCGCCGAAGAGGCGGGGTTTGAAAGTCAGCGCACCTTCTTCCGGGTCTTCCGGGAGCAGTTCGGCGTCACCCCGCTGCAGTACCGCCGCCGTGCGCAGAAGCCGTGACCGGGGATCGCAAGTCCCCGCTTCCCGGCGCACCCATTCCCGGTAACGGGGAAACGCGCCGCCGGAAACCGCGGGGGAAAATTACCGTTTTCCCTGCAGCTTTTCGAGGATCTCGGTGTCCGCCGGGCAGAAGGGGTACTGCGGGATCTCCTCCGGCGTGATCCAGCGGAGGTCGTTGTGCTCAAGCTTTTGGGGCGTGCCCTCGCGGATGCGCGCGGAGAACAGCGTCAGGCGGACGGTGATGTCCGGGTACTCGTGCAGCACCTCCGCAAAGACCTCTCCGACCTCGAGCGTAATGCCCAACTCCTCCCGGCACTCGCGGACGAGGGCGGCTTCCTTCGTCTCTCCCGGCTCGATCTTGCCGCCGACAAATTCCCAGAGCAGCCCGCGCGCCTTGTGTGCGGGACGCTGACAGATCAGAAAGCGGCTGCCGTCTCGGATGAGCGCGGCGACGACCTCGACGGCCCCGGACGGGGTCAGGATATCACAGGACATGGCATAAAACCCCTCTTTTTGCAGACTGCCGGGACAAAGATCCGGCGTGTAGAATGACGCTGTTATTATACAGCGATTGCAGGCCGAACGCAAGGGCAAAACGCATGGAAAATCGGACGCCGCAGGATGATAAAGAACCTATAAATTCAGAATCCGGCTTGACGGGGTACCGGTTGTGCGTTATAATGAAATCGGTATAAAACGCACCGCGCACAAAGGAGAAGAACGAATATGCAGTATACGAATACCGAAAACGCGCCGGCGGCGATCGGCCCCTATTCTCAGGCGATCGCGCATAACGGCTTTTTATTTGCGTCCGGTCAGATCGCGCTCGTGCCCGGTAGCGGCGAGGTCGCGGGGGAGACGATTGCCGAGCAGGCCGAACGCTGCTGCCAGAACGTCCGGGCGATTCTCGAAGCCAACGGCCTTGGCTTTGAAAACGTCATCAAGACGACCTGCTATCTTGCGGATATGGCCGATTTCGCGGCCTTCAACGAAGTCTACGGCAAGTATTTCACGAGCCGTCCCGCACGCTCCTGCGTCGCGGTCAAGGCGATTCCCAAAGGGCTTCTCTGCGAGATCGAGATCATCGCCGCGATGTGAGCGGGGAGATTTCCGCACGGAGAAAAACGGAGGGGACACGGCGGGCCGTGTCCCCTTTTGACGTATAAAAACTCGAATTTCAGGGGAAAAACGTACTTCCCGGAGGGAAAACGATATGGCAAAACCGCACAGTGAGCACGCGCTCTGGTACCGGCGCGGGCTCCGCGACGGGGTACCGATCGCGCTCGGGTACTTCGCCGTCGCCTTCACGCTCGGCATCACCGCAAAAAAGGCGGGCTTTACCGCGTTTCAGGCATTTGTATGCAGCTTTACGACGAACGCGTCGGCGGGACAGTACGCGGGCATCGCGCTGATCTCCGCCGGAGCGGGACTGGCGGAGATCGCCATCATGGAGGCCGTCGCGAACGCGCGGTATCTGCTGATGTCGGCGGCGCTGAGCCAGAAGCTCGACCCGAAGATGCCGTTTTTTCACCGCTTTCTCATCGGCTATGACGTGACGGACGAGATCTTCGGCATCAGCGTCAGCGTGCCGGGGTATCTCGACCCGTTCTATACCTACGGCGCGATGACGATGGCGCTGCCGGGCTGGGCGCTGGGCGCGATGTTCGGCGTCATCTGCGGCACCATCCTGCCTGTCAGCATCGTATCCGCGCTCGGCGTCGGCATCTACGGGATGTTCATCGCGATCGTCGTGCCGCCTGCGAAGAAGAGCCGGGTGGTCGCCGCCGTCGTGCTCATTTCGGCCGCGGCGAGCTTTGCCGTGTCGAAGCTTGCGGTTTTTGCGGCGCTGTCGGAGGGAATGCGCACGATCGTGCTGACGGTGGCGCTGGCCGCGGCGGCGGCGCTGCTGTTCCCGGTCAAGGACGAAGAGGCGAAGGAGGAAGCGCCGTGAGAAGCTACATCTGGCTTGCCATCCTGGCGATGGCGGGCGTGACCTACTGCATCCGCGTGCTGCCGCTGACGCTCATCCGCCGCAAGATCGAGAACCGCTTCCTGCGCTCGTTTCTCTACTATGTGCCCTATGTGACGCTGACCGTCATGACGTTTCCCGCCATCATCGAGGCGACGGGCAGCGTCTGGTCGGGCGTCGCGGCGCTCGCGGCGGGCATCCTCGTCGCGTATCTGACGGAAAACCTCTTTTTGGTATCCGTGCTGTGCTGCGCGGTCGTGTTTGTCGTGGAAATGTTTCTGTAAACCGGCGCTGTTCTTCAAAGGAGGATACGAAAATGAGAAGAAAACTGGCTTTCCCGGCGCTGCTCATGCTGCTGATCGTGCTCGCGGGCTGCGCGGATGCGGGGGACACGATACGGTTCCGGAAGGTCGATTCGGGACTTCCCAATTCGCGGAGCGCGTCCTATGAGCTCAATCTCGGGAACCGGGTGGGCGGCGCGTCGGCCGCGGCGGAGCTGTGGCTGGACGGCGAATGCATCAGCAGCACGCCCGTGACCCTGTGCGCCGATACCCCGGTGCTTTCCATGACCTTCCGGGTCGGCGGCGTCGGCTCCGGGCAGGACGCCCGGGGACTGGACGTGCAGCTGGAGACCGGCGAGGTCTCCGGCTCCGTGCTGACCCATTTCGAGCTGCCCGAAAAGGTGCTCGGGTATTCCTTTACCGCCTATGAGGACGGGGAAACGCTCGAGGTCCGTCCGGACGAGGAAAGGATCCTTGCCGCGATGGCCTTTGACACCGGCTCCGGGGTGCGGACGGTGGACTGCGAAACCCTTGCGGAGGACGGGACGCGCCTGGCGGACTATTCCTGCATCCTCGTGATCCGGGCGGATTTTCAGTCGGAGCGCATCGAACCGCAGGCGGAGGCTCCCGCGGCGGGTGCTTGAGCGGCTCCCGGTTTTTCCTCGGAAAACCTCTCAAAAATGCAATAAAACCGCGTTCTTCCCCGGAAAAGACCGGGGGAGAACGCGGCTTTTTATGCTTTATGGGAGGCCGTCACTTTTTTCCGAAGGTGCGGTATTTCGTATGCGCCCAGAGCGCGATGACGGCGGGAAAGAAGAACGCGCCGGGATTGACGCGGCGCACGCCGCCGAAGTAGGCGGCGAGTCCGACGAGCGACACGACGGCCGCGGCGACGGCGAGGATAAGCCAGCGTTTCTTTGTCATAGAGGGATCCTTTCCGGGAAAAAAGCTCAAAGGAATTTCCGGAGATGCTCCATGTGCATCCCGTAGCGGAAATAGTCGTCGTTTTTCATCGATTCGGCGGTATAGCGCGGCGCGATCAGCCGGTCTCCGGTCTCCCGCAGCGCTTCAAAGCGGGCAAGCAGCGACGCGGCGGCGTCCCGGGGAATGGCGTCGAGCGCGAGCAGCGGCGCGTAGTCCGCCATGACGCGCGCGGTCCCGATCGACCACCGCCACAGCTCGACGCGGTAGCGCTGGCGGTCGTCTGCGGGACGGGCGCGGGAGAGCAGCGCCTCCGCTTCCCCGGCGGCCTCCGCAAGCGCGGCATAGGCGGGCGCGATGGCGTCATTGCCGCGCCAGACCTGCCCGCGCACGCGTTGGCGCACCTCGTAGGGCTCGACCTCGCCGATGTCCTCGTTCGGGTGCAGGATGCCGACGACGCAGAGATCGCAGACGGCGGCGGCCTTTGCGGCGGCGTCCGCGAGGATGGCGGGCATATGGCCGAGCGCCGGGTCGGCGACGCCGAAGGAGTCCTGCGCGTAGGCGGCGTCGGCTTCCTCATCGGACAGCCCCGGGTTCTTCATCAGCGCCGCGGCGGAGACGAGGCCGTTTTCGGTCAGCGCCCACGGGCCGCGCCGTGCCGCCCAGCTCGTCACGATGACGCCGAGTGCGTTTGCGGACGCCGCCCTGCGCACCGCCTCGCGGCAGTTGCCGGCGTGAAGGGACATCGGGGCAAAGTGGGAGTCGCCGGCGCAGCGGACGGCGGGCGCGGCGATCACCTCGAAGCCCTGGTCGCGCAGGAAGCGGAGGTAGGGGAACGGACGGCGCAGATACGGCTCGCAGGAGAAGATGTACGGGCGGATGAGGCGCTTGTGCAGGTCGCTCCAGCTTTCCGGGTCGGCGGCATCGCAGCCCCAGACGATGCTGCGGCAGCCGGGACGTCCCGTCGTCCAGTAGTCCCAGTCCATCACGACGGCCTTGCCCCGCACGCGGTCGAGCGTTTCCGGATGTGCAAGCAGCATATCGCCCCATAAAATAGGCTTTTTGCCGTGGGACAGGATGAAATCGGCGCATTTTTCGTAATAGGGCGCGAGCAGCGCGGCTTTTGGCGCATCGCCGCAGCGGGGGCAGTCCGGAGAAAGCCGGCACTCGTCGCCGCCGATGTGGACGTAGTCGCAGGACGGATGCAGCGCCATGATCTGCCGCGCCATTTCGCAGAAAAGCGAAAAGCTGCGCGCGTCCGAGGGACAGAGCACGTCGTTTGTCTCCCCGAGGGAGGAAAACCTCGGGCGGCGCAGGACAAAGTGCATATGCCCGAGGCACTGTACGAGCGGAATGACGCGCAGCCCGAGCTCCCGGCAGAGCGCGTCGAAGGCCGCGACCTCGCCGGGGGTCATCGCGTCCGGGGATGCGATGTCGGCGAGCGCGCCGGAGAAGGGGAATTTGTCCTGATATTCGAGCAGGATGGTGTTATAGCCCAGACGCGCCATGTCGCGGGCGGTCTCCATCATCATGGACGGCCGCATCGTATGGGCTTTCAGGTCGAAATGGACGCCGCGCAGAGGCAGTCCGCGATATTCCGTTGGCATCCGGCGGTTCTCCTTTCAAAAGTGGTATGGGACACTGTCATTATGAAGGGAAACGGGGAAAAAGTCAAGAGAAAGATGAGCGGCTGGGGACGGCTGGAAAAGTTACAAAACAGTGAACAAAGTGAGTAGAAACTCTGAAGGCACTTTTTGGTGAAAACCCCGTTTCTCCAAAAAACGGATTGACAAATGAAAAACGAAGTGCTACAATACAGAACCGTAAACACGAGGAAATGGATTATCGGACGGTTTTCCTTCCTGCAGAGAGATGTCGGTTGGTGCGAGACATGAGGAAAGGCCGTCGGAGCTCGCCATGGAGTGGCTGCATGGAAATCGCAGGAGAGTAAATGCAGACGGGTGCTCCCGTGACAGAGAAAAGGCGTGACGGCGCCTTTGAGTGCATCCTGTACGCAGGATGAAAAAGAGTGGTACCGCGGAAGGTCGAATTTCCCGGATTTTTGACGCTTTCGTCTCTTTGAACGCATCTTTTCGGATGGGCTTTGGGAGACGGAAGCGTTTTTTTGCCGTCCCGAAGCCGTCAAAAACCGCAGCTCAACGGTCGGACATCGGATCCGTTTTTCATGCCGGAGCCGCCCATTTGCGGACGGCTCCGGCGGAAAAAGAGGGCAGGCCGCACTCTCCGTTTTCGAAAGGCGCCTCGAAAACCGTACGGAGAGGAACGGTTCCCTTCGGATCCCCTTGCCCGCTGCTGATAGATCAAAAACTAAGAAAGAAGCGGTTTTCCATGAACACACTGGTTATCGTCCTGATTGCGGCGGTACTCCTGATCGCCGCCTATGTCTTCTACGGCCGCTGGCTGGCGAACAAATGGGGTATCGATCCCAAAGCCAAGACGCCGGCTGTCGAGCTGGAGGACGGACAGGATTATGTCCCCACCAACGGCTGGACGGTTTTCAGCCACCAGTTTTCCTCCATCGCGGGCGCGGGCCCTGTTACCGGCGCGATCCAGGCGGCGGTATTCGGCTGGGTCCCGGTGCTTCTCTGGGTCCTGCTCGGCGGCATTTTCTTCGGAGCCGTGACGGATTTCGGCGCGCTGTATGCGAGCGTGAAGAACAAGGGCAAGTCGATGGGTATGCTGATTGAGCAGTATATCGGCAAATTCGGCAGAAAGCTGTTCCTCGTGTTCTGCTGGCTGTTTACCTGGCTCGTCATCGCGGCGTTTGCCGACATGGTCGCGGGCACCTTCAACGCCTTCACCGTGAATGAAGCGGGCGAGAGCGTGCTGGCCGCCGCCGCGAGACCGAACGGCGCCGCCGGTTCGATCTCCATCTTCTTCATGGCGTTTGCCGTCGTGCTCGGCCTGATCGTCCGGAAGTGCAACCTGACCGGCTGGAAGAGCACGGTGCTGGGACTCGTCTTCACGGTCGCGTCGCTGGCGCTCGGTATGCTCCTGCCGATCACCGCGGGCAAGACCGCGTGGTCCTACATCACCTTCGTCTACATCTTCTTTGCTGCGGTCGTCCCCATGTGGATTCTGAAGCAGCCCCGCGACATCATGACGACCTATATGTTCGTCGGCATGATCGCCGGCGCGGTGCTCGGCCTGTTTGTCGCGCATCCGACGATGAATCTGCCGGTTTTCACGGGCTTTACGAACGCGAAGCTCGGCAATCTGTTCCCGATCCTGTTCGTCACCGTCGCGTGCGGCGCGGTGTCCGGCTTCCACAGCCTCGTTTCGTCCGGCACCTCCTCGAAGACCGTGCGCAATGAGAAGGATATGCTCAAGGTCGGCTACGGCGCGATGGTGCTCGAGAGCCTGCTGGCCGTCATCGCCCTCTGCGTCGCCGGCGCCGCCGCTGCCGCGGACGGTACGCCTGCCGCCGGTACGCCCTTCCAGATCTTCTCGAACGGCGTCGCGGGCTTCCTCGAGATGTTCGGCATCCCGGTCTACGTCGCCCAGTGCTTCATGACGATGTGCGTGTCCGCGCTGGCGCTGACCAGCCTCGACGCGGTTGCCCGTATCGGCAGAATGAGCTTCCAGGAGCTCTTCCTCGTCGACGATATGGAGCATGCGCCGGTCTGGAGACGCGTGGCCTGCAACAAGTATTTTGCGACCGTCATCACGCTGGCCGCGGCGTTTGTGCTGACGAAGGTCGGCTACGCCAACATCTGGCCGCTCTTCGGCTCCGCGAACCAGCTTCTGTCCGCGCTCGTGCTGATCACCCTCTGCGTGTTCCTGAAGGTGACCGGCCGGAGCAACAAGATGCTCTTCCCCCCGCTCGTTATCATGCTCTGCGTGACCGGTACCGCGCTGGTGCAGCGCACGATCGCGCTGGTGCGTGCGATCGCCGCCGGCAGCGCGACGTTCCTCCTCGAGGGACTGCAGCTCATCATCGCCGTGCTGCTGATCGTGCTGGGCATCATCATCGTCGTCAATTCGCTGCGCTCCTATTTCAAGGCAAAGAGCGAAAAGACGGCGGCCTAAAGCCCCCCGTTTTTCCCGGATATGCAAAACGCAGTCTGCACAGAACCCGTGCAGACTGCGTTTTATTTGTGTGGGAAAGAGGGGAAAAAGCGCTCAATCCACGAGATGGAAGGCCTCTTTCAGGTCTTCGATCTCGCTGTCGGTGATGTGAACGATCTGCCCGAGACCGGCGCTGTTGATGATGGAATGCGCGGTGGCTTCGAGCACCTCGAGACGGTCGAAGGCTTTGAGCAGCGAGTCGCCGGTGACGATGACGCAGTCGCCCTCGATCATGATCGCGGGGCAGGACGGGCGGAACTCCTTCGACGCCCGGGCGGGGTCGGAATAGAGCTCGCGGTAGGGCATTCTCTTGATGTCCCGCAGCAGGATATAGCTTTCCGGGATGGTCCGGGCGTCGAACTCCGCGTCCGTGACCGCAAAGGCCATCGCGTTGAGCGGATGCGCCTGCAGAACGGCGCGGATCTCCGGATTGTTGCGGTAGATCTGGTCATGGAGATGCACCGCGCGGGAGGGGATCTTGCCGAGCTCCTTCATGCCGGCCTTGACCCGCACCAGATCCTCCTCCTCGAGATAGGCGCGGTCCTGTCCGAAGGGCGTGATGAGGAAGCTGTCGTCGGCAAGGCGCACGGAATAGGTGCCGTGGGTCGCGGTGAAGAGCCCCATGCGGTAGGAGCGGCGGATCAGGGTGATCATATCGCGCCGGGCGGACAGCTCCTCCGCGCTGCGGCTCCGGGGGATGAAATCGTCCATGCGGGTGTGATAGTCGGTTTCCGACATCCGCCGGGCATCCTTGTCGAGGGTTTTGGGGGTGCCGATGCGGCCGGCGAGGATCTCCAGACCCGCGGTAAAGTTCAGCGTCTCAAACCGCTGGAACGCCGTGAACATATCCGGCGCGCCGATGCAGACGCCGTGGTTTTCGAGGATCGCGATATCGCAGCCGTCGGCAAAGACGCTGCCGATCTTTTCACCGAGCGCGTCGCTGCCGGGAACGTCGTATTGGGCGATGCGCACCTCGGGACAGACCTTGCGCACCGAGGGGATCAGGTCGAGATTGGGGATCTTGCGGATGATGGAAAACGCGACCAGCTCCGGCGGATGGGCGTGGAGCACGGCTTTGAGATCGGGACGCATCCGGTAGACGGACTGATGGAACGGCAGCTCGGAGGAGGGCTTGTGAGGCCCCTCGCAGGTGCCGTCGGGACGGACGCAGATAATGTCCCTGCGCGTCAGGGTGCCCTTGTCAACGCCGGCGGGGGTGATCCAGACGTTGCCGTCGGAATCCATGATGGAAAGGTTGCCGCCGGAGGTCGTGGTCAGCCCCTTGTCGTAGATGCGCTGCATGAACATGACAAGCTGGTCGGCGGGATGGATGTACTGGATATTCATAGCGGATTTCGGCTCCTTTGCCTGCGTGCCGCGCAGGCGGAATTACCCTTTTTGCGGGCAAACAAAAAACGTCTTTGTCTGTGCGACAAAGACGTTTTCCATGGTGGAGACAACAGGGCTCGAACCTGTGACCTCGTGCGTGTGAAGCACGCGCTCTAGCCAGCTGAGCTATGCCTCCGGAAAAGGAAAGACGGAAGACGGGTATGACCGTCTCCCGTCATGGTGACCCGAGCGAGAATCGAACTCGCGTTACCGCCGTGAAAGGGCGGTGTCTTAGCCGCTTGACCATCGGGCCAAAGAAAAGGGGACGGATAACTGTCCCCTTTTATGGTAGCGGCAGTCGGATTCGAACCTACGACCGTACGGGTATGAACCGTATGCTCTAGCCAGCTGAGCTATGCCGCCATTTCCGCCATGCAGGAAGCGTTTTCACCTCAAACATTGCGGGATTTAGTATACCACAGGAAAACCGTTTTGTCAAGTGATTTTTTGCGGCAGACGAAAATATTTCCGGGAGAGTGGGAATGAGCGGCCGGTCCCGCGCCTATTTTTCCGGGCGTCCGAGCGCGAGATACTGCTTATAGTCGATGCTGCCGTCGCGGACGGTGACAAACTCGTGGGAGCCGTCCTGATAGGTCAGGGAGAAGGTCGTCACGCCGCTTGCGCGGTTTTTGGCGGCGGTTTTGGGATCCTCGAAGATCTCCGCGCCGATTAAGCGGCGGGCGTCCCGGCGCCGTCCGGCGCGGATGAGCATGACGGCTGCCACGACGAGGACGATCATCACCATGATCGAGCCGAGAAGGGCCTGACCGTCGCAGGACGGCAGCCCGATGGCAACGGCGACGAATATGACGGCGATCAGGGCGACGAGAAGCGAGTTGGTGGGCAGAAAATGGCGCCGGGGCATAGAGGTTCCTCCTTTTTTGCGGATGCGGTTATACTTCTTTGGCAAGCGAGACGCGGCTGCCGTCGACGGTGATATAGCCGCGTCCGACGGCGGCCTGGATGCCGGAACGGATGTAGGGCGCGATGGCGGCGGTCAGACGGGTGTAGCCGAACAGGGCGGCGACGGCGCGCTCGAGATCGGACATATCCATGCCGAGCTGGCGCGACAGGATGTCGTACGCGGCGGCGGCCAGCTCCTGCGGCGGGATATCCTCCATGGCGCGGCGTGCGGCGTCGGGCCCGGAGGGGACGCGGAAGGTTTTGTAGGCCGTGCTGTCCTGCGTGGGCAGCCAGTAAAAGACGCGGTCGCCTGCGTGGGTGACCGGGATGTCCAGCTCGGCGAGGATCTCGTCGAACCGGCGGTCGATGCGCGCGCCGGCGCGGGAGATGCCCCATGCGTCGAGCACGCGGCGTCGGAGCGCGCCGCGCTCGATGGGCGCTTCGGCGGCGAGGACGCGGTTGATCTGCGCCTTGATCGTGCGCGCACGGCGGGGCTGGGCGAACTCCTGCGGATCGCCGAAGCCGGCGGCAACGCGGTCGAGGGTGGCGATGCGGTAGACGTCCGGCTTTTTCTCGGCGCGGGGAGAGGCTGCGGCGCGCGGCAGATCGGCAAGGGAGGCAAGCTTCGGCTGCGTGCCGGCGGACGGCGGTGCGGCGGGCTGCGGCGTCTCCGCGGCGGTCTCGCTGAGTACCTCGCGGACGGCGGCACGGATGCGCAGCAGCTCCTTTTCGGAGTTTTCCCACCAGTCGAGCGCCCAGACGTGATGGATGCGCCAGCCGAGCGAGGAGAGCACGCCGGTCTGGACGATGTCGCGGTCGCGCGCGGCACAGGTTTCGTCGCGGCGGGCGCTGTCGACCAGAATGCCGAGGACGTAGGCGTCCGGATGCTCGGGATGGACGATGCCGACGTCGATCTTGAAGGCGGACGTGCCGATATTCGTCCGGGTCTCGTACCCGAGCGAGCCGAGCGAGTCCGCAATCGAGGCGACGAGCGCGTCCGGCTCCTCATGGGGCACGGAAAGGGCGCTGCTGCCGCGCATGGCAAACTCGAGAAAGGCGCGCAGGGCGACGACGCCGTCTGAATGGGCGCGGGCAAGGTCGATCTGCTCGGGGCGCAGCACGGAGAACACCAGCATCTCGCAGCGCGCGCGGGACACGGCGACGTTTAAGCGCCGCCAGCCGCCGTCGCGGTTCAACGGGCCGAAATTGTAGGTGACGGCGCCGCGCTCGTCCGGGCCGTAGCCGACGGAGAACAGGATGACGTCGCGCTCGTCGCCCTGCACGTTTTCGAGGTTCTTGATGAAGACCGGCTCGGCGGAGGCGCTGTTCTGCTCGTCGAGCGCCGGATGGAGCGCAAATTCGGCGGACAGGAGGTCTTCGATCAGGTTCTGCTGGGCAAGGCTGAAGGTGACGACGCCCATGCTGCGCTTTTTCAGCTGCGGATCCGAGAGCCGTCTGACGATCTCGCGCACGACCGCCTCCGCCTCGGCACGGTTCTGCTTGGTCTTCGCGCGGTCGTAGAAGCCCTCGACGGGGATATGGGTCACGCGGCTTTCGAGGTCGTTCGGGGAGGGGAAGGTATAGAGGCGGTTGTCGTAGAAACGGCGGTTGGAGAACGCGATCAGGCTTTCATGGCGGGAGCGGTAGTGCCACAGGAGCGCCGTCCCGGGCATGTCGAGCGCCATGCAGTCGTCGAGGACGCTTTCGAGATCCTCGCGGTCGATGTTTTCCTCGTCGACGCGGTTGGTGTTGAAAAAGGAGGTCGGCGGGAGCTGGCGCGGGTCGCCGACGACCACGAGGGAGCGGCCGCGGGCGATGGCGCCGACGGCTTCGCAGGTGGGCATCTGGGAAGCCTCGTCGAAGATGACGAGGTCGAATTTCGGGAAGGAGGGGTCGATGTACTGCGCGGCGGAGATGGGGGACATCAGCATGCAGGGCGCGAGCCGCGGCAGGAGATTCGGGATCTGGGAGAACAGACGGCGGATGGAGAGCGCGCGCCCGCCGCTTTTGATGGCGCGGCGCAGGATGGCGATCTCGGAGGACGCGGCGGCGTCCGAACCGGCGTCGGGGATGCGGGAGGAGAGCCGCGCGATCAGCTCATGCCGGGTGAGCAGCTCAAACTCGGCGGCGGCTTCCCGGTAGCGCGCGAGCTTCTGCTCGAAAAGCGGGCCGTTAAAGCCTTCGAGCGCGTGCTCCCGCGCGGAAATCTCGAGCGCGAGCCCGGAGGCGACGGAGCGCGTCAGCGCGGGCAGCGCGTCGGAGGGGGAAAGGCGGCCTTCCTCGAGTACCGCGGCCAGGGAGGACAGCCCATCCGTGTGCAGGGAACGGCGCAGCGCAAGCCACGCGCTCCAGTCGCGGAGCTGCCCGAGCGCGCCCGCCCAGCGCCCGACGGCGTCCAGCATCGCGGGGATCCACGGCGCGCGGACATGCAGCGGATTCGGATCGACGCCGCAGAGGGCGAGAAGCCGCTGCGCACAGGCGGAAATGCGGTCAAAACCGGCGGAAAACGCGTCCAGAATGGCGTCAAAACGGGCATGGAAGGAGTCAAGGGCGGCAAAGACCCGGTTTTCGAGCGCATCCGACACGGCCGCGCGCGCTGCCGCGTCGGGGCAGAGGAGCTGCAGGGCGTTCGACAGCACGGACGCCTGCTCGAACACGCGCTCGAGCGCGTCCCAGTCGGGAGAGCCGCCGTTCCAGAGCAGGCCGAACACCGGCTCGAAGACGGACGCGGCGGCATCGACCTCGGCGGTGCGGTCGTGGTATTCGATCAGCTCGCGCAGCGCGTCGTCGACGGCGGCGGGGGTGACATCCAGCGACGCGGGGTCGCGGGCGATGCGCCGGAGGGCTTTGAGCGTGCGGGAGCGGCCGAGCGCCTTTTTCAGAAACCAGCCCGATTCGGCTTCCCGGAGCTCCTGACGGGCGGCGCGGGCGTCGAACGCAAAGGCGTCGTCCGTAAACCGGGAGAGGATGCTCCGGCGCAGCGCATCGCGGCGGCGTCCGGAGACACAGACGGCGACGAAGCGCTGCCGCAGCAGGGTCAGGTCGCGGTTGAGCAGGAGCCCTGTGGGCATGACCTCCAGAGAGGCCAGCGCCCGGGCGAGATTGACGAGGGCGGAGAGCTGTTCAAACGAGAAGCGGTCGGCGGCCTCCGCCATGCCGACGGAGCCGGTCAGCGTCTGCGCGTGTGAAGCAAACGAGTGCAGCGCGCCGTCGTAGTCCGCGAGCAGCGCGGAAAGCTCCTCCCGCAGCTTCGGCGTATAGGTAAGGCGCGTAAATTCGGAGAGCGGGTGCCCGTGGATGCCGCCGAGCAGTTTCCCGACGGCGCCGCACTGATCGGCAAGCTCCCGCCAGTGCGCGTAGCGTTCGGCGGACAGCGACGAGAGCGTCCCCTCGGGGAATTTCAGCAGATCGGGATAGTCGCGGTACTGCTCGCGCGCGGCGATGGCGTCATAGAGGGACAGTCCGCAGGGGTAGACGCGGTGCAGCGCACGCGCGACGGCGTTGCGGGCGTCCCGCTGCGCACGGAGACGGTCGGCGGCGGCGGCAAAGGACTCCGGCGGCCGGATGGCGCCGACGGAGAGCACGGCATCGAGCTTTGCGAGCACGTCGCGCTTTTTGGCCTTGTTCGAATGCAGCTCGAGGCAGAACGGGTCGAGCCCGACGGACGAAAGACGCCGCTGCACGACGGAGAGCGCCGCCTGCTTTTCGGCGATGAACAGGACGGTCTTGCCCTGATAGAGGACGTTTGCGATCATGTTGGTGATGGTCTGCGACTTGCCGGTGCCGGGCGGGCCGTGGAGCACGAAGCTTTTTCCCTCGCCCGCGGCCTTCACGGCGGCGAGCTGGGAGGAATCCGCGCTCAGGACGGCGGCGAGATCGGACGGAGACACGGTATCGTCGAGCGTCTGCGGGCTTTCAAAATGCGTGTCGGGCGTCCATTCGAGCTTTCCAGACTCCAGCGAAC
>JAEDGJ010000023.1 GCA_016297585.1 Clostridiaceae bacterium | reverse complement strand
ACCTTTCTGCGTGTGTATCAGGGAGACGCGGCGGTCTATACCTCCCGCAGTGCCGGAAACGACGGCTTCGTACTGCTGCGCGGCAGCGCAGACTCGTTCGGCGTGACCGTGGAGGTCGGCATCCCGGAAAGCTATTTTCTGGCGCTGGTGCAGCCCGTCTACCGCGCACTGTCCGGCAGCCTCTGCGCCGCGCTGCTGCTCGGTCTCGCGTTTTCCGTCGCTATGGGCGTCTTCAATTCCTATCCCATCCGCCGTCTCGTGCGGCGCGAGCTGGCGGAGGACACATCCGCCGGGAAAAAGCACCGCCGCATCGACGAGCTCGGCTGCATCCGCGACATTTTCGAACGGAGCGCGCTCGATCTGGAGGAAAAAGACCGCCGTCTTGCCGAAACCCTGTCCCGGCTGCGCCACGCGCTGCGAGAACACTGCTTTCTCGAGCTGCTCACCGGAACCCGCACCGGCGAACAGGATACGGAATGCCTGCCGGAGCTCGGGGAACCGTATCAGATCGCGCTGCTGCTCTTTGACCCGTCCTCGTCCGTCGATGCCGCGTCCTCCGTTGCCGGCATCCTCGAGCGCCTCGGCATCCTCGCTGCCCCTCTCGGCACGGGCCGCCTTGCCGTCTGCGTCCCGGAACGCCGCAAGCCGGATTTTCTGCTCGCCGTCAACGAGATCAATCTCGCGATCGGCAAGGGAAGCCGCCCCGCCGCATCGCTCTCGCCTTCTGCCCTGGGCAGCGGCGCGCTGCGGCAGGCCTATCTCGCCGCCTGCGGCATCCCTGCCGAGCCGGGTGCCGTCGCGGACGGTACGCATCTCGCGGATGTCCCGGCGGCGGGCGCCTTCTATTCCGAAGGAGAGCTGCAGCGGCTTGCCGACCTGATCCGGGCCGGAGACCCCGCACTGGTGCGGAGCTTTTTCAGCGAAGAAGCGCTGTCACAGACGCTCCGACCCGAAACCGTCCGTGACGCGCGCAACCAGTTCGACCAGCTCCGCGTCCTGCTGCTGCAGCTCGCGGGGCAGGGGAGCGCGCTGCCGTTTTATGAGGAAGCCGGAGACCCCTGGGAGCAGCTCGAACGCCTCCGCGGCGAATGCGTCTGTACGGCGGAGCGCGTCCGGAAAAAGCTCTCCGCCCGCAGCGGCTATAAAACCGCCGTGGTGCAGTATATCCGGGAGCACGCCTTTGACCCGCTGCTGTGCGTCGACGGGGTCTCGGCGCAGTTCGGCATCTCCGGCCGGCAGGTCTATGCGATCGTGCGCGACCTGCAGGGCGCGGGCTTTTCGGAGTTCCTGCTGCGGCTGCGGATGGAACGCGCCGTCTCGCTGCTTTCGGAGCGCTCCGTCCGCGATACGGCCTCTCTCTGCGGCTTTTCGTCCGTCAACGCGTTCTATAAAGCCTTCAAACGCTATTACGGCGCCAGTCCGGGCCAGTTTCTCTCCGGCACGGACGCGGAACCCGGGGATCCGGACACCTCCGGCAGTCCCGCATAGCCTCCCGCAAGACGCGCAGAAGCATTTTTTCAAAAAAACAAAAGAAAAACCGGACTTTTCGCATCGGATGCCGAAAAGCCCGGTTTGATTTTTCTTACAGCCGCGCGGTATACGCCCGCAGGACGGCGTCGCCCACCTCCGCGGTGCTGCCGGTGCCGCCGAGATCGGGGGTGCGCACGCGTCCGTCCGTCAGGACGTCCTCGATGGCGGCAAGCACCTTCGCCGCGTCGTCGAAGAGACCGAACGAATCGAGCATCTGCGAGACCGACCAGAAGGTGGCAAGGGGATTCGCGATGCCGCGTCCCGCGATGTCGGGCGCCGAGCCGTGGATCGGCTCGAACATGGAGGGGAAG
Organism: Clostridiaceae bacterium; assembly: GCA_016297585.1. Lineage (GTDB taxonomy): Bacteria > Bacillota > Clostridia > Oscillospirales > QAMX01 > JAAZKA01. Next base: position 20,534 of record JAEDGJ010000023.1, on the reverse strand, counting down.
CGTCCCTCGGGATTGAGGTTTGCGCCGGCGGCAAGTCCCATACCGCCGGAGATCGCCGCGCCGAGGTCCGTCAGGATGTCTCCGAACAGGTTCGAGCAGACGACGACGCCGAAGCGCTCCGGATGCAGCACCATCAGCATCGACGCCGCGTCGACGAGCAGCGAATGCGTCTCGACATCCGGGTACTCGCGCGCGATCTCGCGGAACACCTCGTCCCAGAACACCATCGAATAGTTCAGCGCGTTGCCCTTCGAGATGGAGGTCAGGGATTTTCCCAGCCGCCGCGCCGTTTCAAAGGCGTAGCGGATGACGCGCTCGGTGCCGAAGCGGGAGAACACGCCCGTCTGCAGCACGACCTCGTCCGGACGGCCGGGGAAGAGATGCTCGCCCGCGCCGGCATACTCGCCCTCGCTGTTTTCGCGGATGAAGAGCATGTCGATGTCCTCCCGCCGCGCGTTTTTCAGCGGACAGGGCGCGCCGCGCAGCAGCCTGACGGGACGCAGGTTGATGTACTGGTCAAAGCTCTTGCGGATCTTCAGGAGCAGATCCCAAAGCGAGATGTGATCCGGCACGCCCGGCGCACCCACCGCGCCGAGAAAGATCGCGTCGTAGCCCGAAAGCGTCGCAATGCCGTCGTCGGGCATCATCTTTCCCGTGCGGAGATAGTACTCGCAGCCCCACGGGAACTCGTCCGCGCAGAGCTCGAGCGACGGCACCGCGCGCAGCAGCCGCAGCCCCTGGGCGATGACCTCCGGGCCGATGCCGTCGCCCGCGATGACGGCGATTTTTTTGCGGAGCATAAAAAAGCCCTCCCGTTTCTAAAAAGTCGTTGAATCCTGTCTGTATTGTAGCACAAGCCCCGCGAAAAGTAAAGCGGCTTGTCAGAGGCGGCGCGATGTGGTATAATACAATCCTGATTTCGTTTCAAAACGCCGTGCCGCAAAGGAGCCGCCATGAAAAAGGTTTTTCAGCAATTCCGGAAGCAGAACATTCCGCTCGACGCGCTGGGCGCGGGGTACGACCCGGACGCCTGCCCGTACTTCTGCACGCCGCGCGGCGCGGAGATCATCGGGCAGACCGGGTCGGACGGCATCCACTTCTGTTTTGTCCGCGGCTTCGGGGAGACGGTCTTTGCCGTCAGCCCGATGAACGGGGCAGGGGAGTATGTGCATCCGATCGCGGAAAATTTCACGGATTTTCTGCGGCTCCTCCTCGCCTGCGGCGACGCAGCGCTGCTCGAACCGCTCCACGCGCTGTCGAGAGAGGAGTTTGACGCCCTCGTGCGCAGTCAGACGCCCTCGGAAGAACAGCGCACGGTGCTGGACGCCCTCCGATGCAGGCTGGGGCTTTTGCCGATGGAGGATGCGTTTTCCTATGTGCGGACGCTGCAGGCGTCTTTTGACTGCGCAAAGCTCCGCTTTACCGAGGATTTTTACGACAACGACCTGCGCCCGGAGCCGTGGATCCCCGAGTGGAAGGTCCGGTTCGGCGGCAACTTCACAGGTCTTGGTGGCGAAGGACGCGCCGGACGGGAGATCCCCGTCGGAAAGACGTTTTCCCGCGGCGTCGAGCGCTTTCTCATCCCCGCCGTCACCGCCTGCGCCCGCGGTCTCGTCGTCGATCTCTGCCGGCAGACGGAGCCTGACGAGATCCGCGCGTTTATGGCGCGTTGGTTCCCCGACGGCGATGAGGCGGCACCGGCCGACGCCGAACAGCGGCTGCGGCTCGAGGCGGAGAACCCATTAAACCCGGATTTCCGGCTCCGGGTCCTCCTGAACGGTCGCTCGCTTTCGCACAGCGGCAGCTCGCTTTCGCACACCGTGAGCTTCGGCACCGTCTGGAACCCCTGCCTGCCGGACGGCGTGCAAAACGATCCCGGCGCCCGCGCCGTACTCGACCACTACGGACTCGACCCGTCGTGCGGCTGGAGCATCGGCAGAGCCTGTTTCTCGTGGCCCGGTGCGCGCCGTCCGGCGATCCGCAGCATGACCCTTACGCTGTCCGGCACGCCCGTCTGTCTCCCGGGACCGCATTTCCGCGTTTCCACGCCGGGGGACAGCGTCGGCTTTACGCACCCTCTGACCGGCGTCCGCCATACGCTGACGGTGCAGCGCTATACCCTGCAGGAGATCCCAATCCCCGCGTCCAGCTCCTCCCGCCGCACGGGCTTTTGCCGGGTCCTGGCGTATACGCTCTCCCCGGCGCTTCCGGCGTCGCGCATACAACTCCTCGATTGCGCGGAAAGCGACCGGATGCCGGCCGGCAACGCCCCTTTTGCACCGGACGCCGCCCCCGGCGCGGCATTCGCCGTCATCGGCGGCGCGGACGGCCCGACCGCTCTGGTTTTCGGCGGCAGTGCGGGGGATTCGTGCCTGACCGCCGCGGGCTCGCTGCATTTTGCGCCGCCGGAGCACACGGAATGGCGGATCGTCTTCTGTGAACCCCCGGGAGAGGACGTCACGATCGATCTGATGCCGTTTTTCACCGCCTGAGCACAGTCAAAAGCGCCCCTTTTTTTTAGAGAAAAAGGAGCGCTTTTTTTCGATTCCGTCAGTCGATGCCGTCCGAACCGGTCAGGAACTCCTCGACGGCCTTCGCGCAGGCGCGTCCCTCCGCGATCGCCCAGACGACGAGCGACTGCCCGCGGCGCATATCGCCCGCGGAAAAGACCTTCGGCACGGCGGTGCGGTAATCGCGCTCTCCCGCGTCGACACAGCCGCGCGGCGTTCTCTGCACGCCGAACGCGTCCGGGACATAGCTCTCGCAGCCCGTAAAGCCCGCCGCGATCAGCAGAAGCTGCGCGGGAATCGTCTCCTCCGTACCCTCCCGCGTCACCATGCGGCGCTTGCCGTCGACGGTCTCGAAGCCGACGCGCACGGTCTTGACGGCCTGGAGCCGTCCCTCCGCGTCGGTCTCCAGCGCGGCGACGGTCGTCTCGTAGATGCGCGGGTCATGTCCGAACAGCGCGATCGCCTCCTGCTGGCCGTAGTCGGTCTTCAGCACGCGCGGCCACTCCGGCCACGGGTTCGACTCCGCGCGCGTCTGGGGCGGGCACGGCATCATCTCGAGCTGCGTCACGGAACGGCAGCCCATGCGGATGCAGGTGCCGACGCAGTCGTTGCCGGTGTCGCCGCCGCCGACGATGACGACGTCAAGCCCCTTCGCGGACAGCGGCACGTTTTCGGAAAGCGTCGTGCCGGAAAGGCTGCGGGTCGCGGCCGTCAGGAAATCCACCGCGTAATGGACGCCCCGCACGTCCTTTGTGTCGACGGCGAGCGGCCGGGGCTGCTTTGCGCCGCAGCAGAGGATGACCGCGTCGTGGCTTTCGACCAGCTCCGCCGCATCGACATTGCGTCCGACGTCCGCGTTCGTGCGGAACACGACGCCCTCCGCCTCCATCAGCCGGATGCGGCGCTCGACGACGGACTTATCGAGCTTCATGTTGGGGATGCCGTACATCAGCAGCCCGCCCGGACGGTCCTCGCGCTCGTACACGGTGACGTTGTGCCCGCGGCGGTTCAGCACGTCGGCGGCCGCCAGTCCCGCAGGGCCGCTGCCGACGACGGCGATGCGGTAATCCGAGCGGGCGGCGGGGATGCGCGGCTTCAGGATGCCCTCCGCGAACGCGCGCTCGATGGTGTAAAGCTCGTTTTCGCGGATCGTGACCGGGTCGCCGTCGCGGCCGTTGATGCAGGCCTTCTCGCAGAGCGCGGGACAGACGCGGCCGGTAAACTCGGGGAAGCTCGCCGTCTTCATCAGCCGCGCGGCGGCCTCCGCGAAGTTGCCGCGGTAGATCTCGTCGTTCCATTCGGGGATGAGGTTGTGCAGCGGGCAGCCCGTGACCATCCCGGAAAGACGGATGGCGGACTGGCAGAACGGCACGCCGCAGTTCATGCAGCGGGCCGCCTGTTCGCGCCGCGCGGGCTCGTCGAGCGGGGGATGGAACTCCGAAAAGTCCCGGATCCGCTCGAGCGGCGCGACGGTCGCGTTTTCACAGCGGGAATATTCCAGAAAACCGGTAGGCTTGCCCATTTTTAACCCTCCTTGTGTGCGGTGACCGCATGGAACGCCTCGAGCGCCGCCGCTTCGGGAGAAAGCCCCGCTTCCTCGCATTCGGCAAGCTGCGCCAGCACCTGGCGGTACACGGTGGGGATGATGCGCTTGAACTGCGGCAGATACTCGGCGAAGTGGTCGAGGATCTCCCGTCCCTTGACGGAGCCGGTCGCCTCGACATGGCGCGACAGCATGGACTTTATCCGCAGCACGTCCTGCTTTTCGTGCACCTCGTCCATCTCGACGAGCTCGCGGTTGAGCCTGCGGTACAGCGTGTGGTCGGAGTCGAGCACATAGGCGACGCCGCCGCTCATGCCTGCCGCAAAGTTTTTGCCGGTGCGTCCGAGGATCAGCGCGACGCCGCCGGTCATGTACTCGCAGCCGTGGTCGCCGCAGCCCTCGACAACGGCCTCCGCGCCGGAGTTGCGCACGCAGAACCGCTCTCCGGCAAGTCCCGCGATGTACACCTCACCCGAGGTCGCGCCGTACAGCGCGACGTTGCCGACGATCGTGTTCTCCGAGGCGGTAAAGGTGCTCTTTTCCGGCGGATACAGCACGAGCTTACCGCCGGAAAGCCCCTTGCCGAAGCCGTCGTTGGCGTCGCCCTCCAGCAGGAGCGTCACGCCCTTCGGGATGAACGCGCCGAAGGACTGGCCGCCGCCGCCGGTGCAGCGGACGGTGAACGTGTCCGCGTCGAGCGTGCTGCCGAAGCGGCGCGTCACGGCGGAGCCGAGGATGGTGCCGAACGCGCGGTCGGTGCTCGTGACGGCGACCGATTCCGTATGCGCTCTGCCGGACTTCAGCGAGGAAGCGAATTTCGGCAGCAGCACGCGCTCGTCGAGCGTGCGCTCGAGGTGGAAATCGTAGCGGTCGGCCGGGTCAAAGCGCGTCTTCGGCGCGGCGGCGCAGCTTGCGTCGACGATGCAGCCGAGGTCGACGGTCTCCGCGCGGTGCGTGATGCGCTTTTTGCGCGGACGGAGCAGATCGGTGCGTCCGACCAGCTCGTCGAGCGTGCGGAAACCAAATTTTGCGAGGATCTCCCGCACCTCTTCCGCGATGTAGAGCATGAAATTCATCACATACTCCGGCTTTCCGCGGAAGCGGCGGCGCAGCTCCTCGTTCTGCGTCGCGATGCCGAACGGGCAGGTGTCGAGATTGCAGACGCGCATCATCATGCAGCCCATCGTGACGAGCGGCGCCGTCGCGAACCCGAATTCCTCCGCGCCGAGCATCGCCGCGATGGCGACGTCGCGTCCGGTCATCAGCTTGCCGTCCGTTTCGATGCGCACGCGGGAGCGCAGGCCGTTTTCGACGAGCGTGCGGTGCGTTTCGGAGACGCCCAGCTCCCACGGAAGCCCCGCGTTGTGGATGGAGCTCTGCGGCGCGGCGCCCGTGCCGCCGGTATCGCCGGAGATCAGGATGACCTCCGCGCCCGCCTTGGCGACGCCCGCCGCGATCGTGCCGACGCCGGCCTCCGAGACGAGCTTGACCGTGATGCGCGCGTCGGAATTCGCGTTTTTCAGGTCATAGATCAGCTCCGCGAGGTCCTCGATCGAATAGATGTCGTGGTGGGGCGGGGGAGAGATCAGCGCGACGCCCGGGGACGAGCCGCGCGTGCGGGCGATCCACGGGTAGACCTTCGCGCCGGGCAGATGTCCGCCCTCGCCGGGCTTTGCGCCCTGCGCCATCTTGATCTGGATCTCCTTTGCGCTCGCAAGGTACGCGCTCGTCACGCCGAAGCGTCCCGAGGCGACCTGCTTGATCGCGCTGCCGCGCTCGGTGCCGAGCCGCGCGGGATCCTCGCCGCCCTCGCCGCTGTTTGACTTGCCGCCGAGCCGGTTCATCGCCGTCGCAAGGCATTCGTGCGCCTCCTGCGAGATCGAGCCGTAGGACATCGCGCCCGTCTTGAAGCGCCGGACGATCTCCGACGCGGGCTCGACCTCCGAGATGTCGATCGGCTCGCGGGCGTCGAACGCGAACTCCAGCAGTCCGCGCAGCGTATGCGGCATGTCCTCGTCGTCGACCATCGCGGAATACTCCTTGAAGCGGCGGTAATCGCCGTTCTGCGTCGCCTGCTGCAGCGCGATGATCGTCTCGGGGTTATACATATGGTCTTCCGTATCGTCTCCGCGGCGCAGCTTATGGAAGCCGACGCTGTCGGGCGTCGGGTCGACGCCGAGACCGAGCGGGTCGAACGCGTGGCTGTGGCGGTAGGAAACGCCCTCGGCGATCTCCTCAAGCCCGATGCCGCCGACGCGGCTGACCGTATTCGTGAAATAGCGGTCGATCACGTCGCGGCGGATGCCGATCGCCTCGAAAATCTGCGCCGACTGGTACGACTGGAGCGTCGAAACGCCCATTTTCGCGGCAATCTTGACGACGCCGTGCAGAATCGCCTCGTTATAGTCGTGAATCGCGGTGTGATAGTCCTTGTCGAGCGAACGCTCGTCGATCAGCGCCGAAATGCACTCGTGCGCGAGATACGGATGGATCGCCCGCGCGCCGTAGCCGAGCAGCGCCGCGAAATGGTGCACCTCGCGCGGCTCCGCGCTCTCGAGGATGATCGACACGGCCGTGCGCTTCTTCGTACGCACGAGGTACTGCTCCATCGCGGACACGGCGAGCAGCGACGGGATCGCCACGCGGTTCTCGTCCACGCCGCGGTCGGAGAGGATCAGGATGTTCGCGCCGCGGCGGTAGGCGCGGTCGCAGTCCACAAACAGCCGCTCGACCGCCTTCTCCAGCGGCGTATTGACATAATACAGCAGCGACACCGTCTCGCTCTTCAGGCCGGGACGGTCGAGCGCGCGGATCTTCGCGAGCTCCACGCCGGTGAGGATGGGGTTTTCGATCTCCAGCACGCGGCAGTTTTCCGGCCGTTCGTCGAGCAGATTGCCGTCGGAGCCGGCGTAGACCGTGGTGTCGGTGACGATCTCCTCGCGCAGCGAGTCGATGGGGGGATTCGTGACCTGCGCAAAGAGCTGCTTGAAGTAGCGGAACAGCGGCTGATGCTTCTCGGAGAGCACGGCGAGCGGAATGTCGCAGCCCATCGACGCGATCGGCTCGCGTCCGTCGCGCGCCATCGGCAGGATCGTGCCGTGGATGTCCTCATAGGTATAACCGAACGCACGGTAGAGACGCGCGCGGCGCTCGGGGGTGTGCGTTTCGAGCTTCTTGTTCGGGATCGGGAGGTCGTCGAGCTTCTCCAGATAGCGCGACAGCCATTCGCCGTACGGACGGCGCGCCGCATAGGAGGATTTGGCCTCCTCGTCGGAGATGACGCGATGGCGCACCGTGTCGCAGAGCAGGAGCTTGCCCGGACGCAGGCGGTTTTTCTCGACGATCTCCTCGGGCGGGATATCCAGCACGCCGACCTCGGACGCGAGGATCAGCGTGCGGCTGCGGGTGACGTAATAGCGCAGCGGACGCAGCCCGTTGCGGTCGAGCATCGCGCCGACGGTATCGCCGTCGGAGAACAGCACCGCCGCGGGGCCGTCCCACGGCTCCATCATCGTCGCCCAGTAATGGTAGAAATCGCGCAGCTCGCCGTCCATCGCCGGGTCGTTCTTCCACGGCTCGGGGGAGAGGATGGTCATCGCGAGTCCCGGCTCCATGCCGCTCATGACGAGAAATTCGAGCGTATTGTCGAGCATCGCGGAGTCGGAGCCCGCGGTGTTGACGACGGGCAGCACGCGGTCGGCGTCGTCGCCGAAGACCTCGGTGCGCATCGTCTCCTCACGGGCGAGCATACGGTCGATGTTGCCGCGGATGGTGTTGATCTCGCCGTTGTGCGCGAGGAAACGGTAGGGATGCGCGCGCTCCCAGCTCGGATTCGTATTGGTGGAGAAGCGGGAATGGACGATGGCGAGCGCGGACTCGCAGTCGGGATCCTGCAGATCCGGATAGAACCGCCGCAGCTGCCCGACGAGGAACATGCCCTTATAGACGATGGTACGGGAGGAAAGGGAGACGATGTAGGTGCCCTCGGCGCTCTGCTCAAACTCGCGGCGGATGCAATAGAGGATGCGGTCGAAGGCGAGCCCCTTTTCGCAGGACGATGGCCGCGCAAGGAAGCACTGCGCGATATGGGGCATGCAGTCCCTCGCGCGCGCACCGAGAATGTCCGCGGCGACCGGCACGTCGCGCCAGCCGAGCACCGTGACGCCCGCCTTGCGCGCGATCAGCTCGAACATCGTGCGCGCTTCCTTGCGGCGCAGCGGATTGACCGGCAGATAGAACATGCCGACGCCGTAGTCCCGTGCGCCCTCGAGCGTCATTCCGAGAGAGGACGCGGCTTTCGAAAAGAATTTGTGCGGGATCTGCATCAGAATGCCGACGCCGTCGCCGGTCTCTCCCGCAGCGTCCTTGCCCGCGCGGTGCTCGAGCTTTTCGACGATCTTCAGCGCCGCGTCGACCACGCTTCTTTCCGGCACGCCGTCGATGGAGACCACCGCGCCGATGCCGCAGGCGTCGCGTTCGCGCATCGCAAGATTTTCCGAGTTCGTCATAGTCACAAAAACACTCCCAACCATATCGAGGATTCCCCCAAAAAGGGCGCAAAACGCCTGAGTGAAAGCTCCATTGCTTCACTCAGGCGTGCAAAACGCTGGTTATCCGAAAAACTGCCGTCCGCAGCGCCGCCATTGGCGCTGCAGCGGGGACCGGCGGCTCAAAATGCAAGTCAAAACCTGCTGTCCGTCAAATCCGCCTTTATTATACACCCTTTTCCCCGGATTCTGCAATATCCGGTTTTCCCAAAATTCATGTATGCAAGCCCGTCCCGGCTTGTGACAGATTACGACACCGGCCGCATTCCCGTCAATAGAGCAGATACGGCGCGCGCTTCTTTTCAAAATCGGCGGCATCCGCCTCCCACGTCCGCAGCACGGTGTCCGCGTCTCCCGGGCGCCGTCCCGTCAGCGTGTCGTATAGCAGCGTTGTGCCGGATTCCGTATGCATATAGCTCTCGTTCCAGGTCAGCCTGTCCGCATACCGCTCCGTCAGCGCAAACAGCAGCCGGACGGCGCATTCGGCCGAGCGGTACGCGCGCGGGTCGGTAACGTTGATGAAAACGCCCTCGCAGTCCTCGTCCGCGCAGTTATTGAACAGCGGCTGCCAGTGCGCCTCCACAAAGCGCACGCCCGGAAGCTTCTGCGCATTCATGCGGTCGGCGAGCCACCGGCCGTCGACAAACGGCGCGCCGCAGTAATAGAACGGCGCCGTCGTGCCCCGTCCGTAGCTGACGGAGACGTTTTCAAACAGCACCATGCCGCAATACGGGACAAACGTCTCCGGCGTCGGGATATTCGGGCTCGCGGGCGTCCAAAGAAGCCCCGTGTCCGCGTAGAACATTTCGCGGCGGTACCCCTCCATCGGGATCACGCGGAGATCTGCGCCGACGTGCATGACGTCGTTGTACATCCGCGCCATTTCGCCGATCGTCAGCCCGTGCCGCAGCGTATAGGGGAACACCCCGATCAGGCCGTACTGCGACGGGTCGATATACGCGCCCTCCACCGCTTCGCCGCCGATGGGGTTGGGGCGGTCGAGCACGATCACCTCGCAGCCCGCCTGCGCGGCGGCGTCCATCAGGTAGCACATCCACGGCGCGTAGGTATAGCAGCGGCAACCCGCGTCCTGCGCGGAGAACACCGCCGCGTCCACCGTCCGCAGCAGCTCCGCCGGCGGCCGGTTATCCGGGAACTTGTACAGGCATTCGAGCGGGATGCCGGTCCGTTCGTCCTTTCCCGCGAGCTCGTCAAATCCCTTCGACATATTGCCGCGGACGCCGTGCTCCATACCGAAGAGCATCCGCACGTCGCAGCCCCAGTCCGTGGCGATCGTATCGATCAGATTGCGCCCTTCATTGTCGAGCGAGGAGTGGTTCATCATCAGGGCGAGTTTTTTCCCCTTCAGCGCGTCCCGCAGTTCATCGCAGCCCAGCTTCACCATTTTCATCTCTCCTTTTGCAGATGTCTCAGAATGTCCGCCGCCGCCGCGTGCGCGGAGGCAAACGCCCAGTGCAGATTAAACCCGCCGCAGTCGCCGTCCACGTCCAGCGCCTCCCCGGCGATGTACAGCCCCGCGCAGCGCAGGCTCTCGAGCGTGCCGCGGCCGAGCTCGGACAGCGGTACGCCGCCGTGCGTCACCTGCGCGGCGCTCCACGGAGACACGCCCGACGGCGTAAAGCGCCAGCCGCGCAGGCGTGCCGCCGTCCCGTCGAGCACCCGCCGCGGCAGCTCCAGGACGGGCGTCGTCATCGGCCCGCCGAACGCGCCGCGCAGTACGGCCATGCCGACGCGCTTCGGGACAAGTCCCGACAGGAAATCCTCTGCGGCACGCTCCGGAATCGCCCGGGCAAGCGCCGCCAGAAGCGCGCGCGGGTCGTCCTCCTCCGGCAGCAGGTCGAGCTCCAGCGCCACACGCTCGCCGCGCGCCCGGCGGACGAAGGCCTCTCCCGCAAGCTCGAAGACGCAGATGCCGGACAGCGCACGGTCGGCAAACTGCACCTCGCCGCGCGTCTCCCGGACGGTCACGCCGGACGCCAGCAGCCGCACCGCCGCCTGGGTGCGCAGACCCTTCAGGCTCCGCACCACGTCCTCCGCGACGGGAACCGGACAGAGCGCCGGAGAAAGGGGCGTCACGCCGTGCCCCAGGGACTTTGCAAGCGCATAGCCGTCAAACGCCGACGCCGCCTTCCCGCCGGACGCGAGGATCAGCCGTCCGACCGCGGCTTCTTCGTCTCCCCGGACGACCGCAAAGCCGTCCCGCACCCGCCTTACCGCCGTGACGGGCGCGCCGGCCTCGATGACCGCGCCGTGTTCCGCGGCATACAGCCGCAGCGCGTCGAGCACCGCCGCCGCTGTACCGGAGCGCGGATAGACGCGGCCCTCCTCGTCCGCGTAGGTATAGACGCCGATCGAGCGGAAGAAGTCCCGCACGCCGGCAGGGGAGAGCCCGTCCAGCACGGCGGCAATGCCGTCCCGGTCCCCGCGGTAACGCGCGGGCGAGACGCCGAGATTCGACAGATTGCACCGTCCGTTGCCCGTCGCGAGGAGCTTCTTTCCGACGCGCGGCAGCGCCTCGAACACGGTGACGGGCACCCGTTCCCTCGACAGCAGCACTGCCGCGCACAGTCCCGCCGCGCCGCCGCCGATGATGCCGACCCTGCAACCCCGCATAGCTTCTCTTCCTTCCGTTTTGCGAATCGTCAGACCGTCAGACGCAGGCCGTCATAGGCCGCCAGATACCCCATCGGCTCAAATACCGCCCGTGCCGCCTCGATATCCGGGTAATATCCGCGCGCCAGATGATCGGCAACGAACACGGTCTTTTCGTCGGCCATCTTCTTATCAAAGAACGCCGCGCGGATGGTGCGGAGCATGGACGCGCTGTTGTGATAAAACCAGATATGGCTTGAGTTGAAGCGGAACTTCGACGGATCGTCGCCGAACGTCGCGTCGAGGATCGCGCAGTCGAAGCGGTGCTTTTCCAGCTCGTACCACGTTCCGCCGCCGAACCACGCGCCGTCCGGGCCGTAAAAGACCGTTTTGCCGTCCCGTTCGAGGATGTAATGCAGGCAGAACTCCTCGGTATCCTCCACGTCGTGCGTCGACAGCACCGCCGTCAGCGTGCCGAACGGCAGCTCCGTCGGGCGGCGGCGTTCCATCGCGTGAAAACGGATGCCGGGATGCGCGGGCAGCTTTTCCGGATAGCCGCCGTCGCCGTAGACATCGATCGCATGCGTCGCAGCAAGGACTTTCAGCGTCTCGGCGCTGTAATGGTCGCCATGGCTGTGCGAGATCAGCACCCAGCGGATCTTCTCCGGATCGGCGCCGTACGCAGCGAGCGCCTCCGGCACATCGGGGTTCGGGTCGATCAGAATGCAGCCGTCGATCAGCACGGATGTGCAGCGGCGGTTTTGCGCTTTTTCGTCGGCAAGATGGGCGGTATCCCTCGGCCAGTCCGCGGCGCCGGTTCCCAAAAACAGAATCTCCATACGCATCCTCCATCAATATCGGCATTCCGCCGTATTCGTGTCGCCGTTTTTGAGTATACCATAGTTTGCCGCCGTCTGCAATCATTTTTGCGGCTAAAGCAGCAGAAAAAAAGACGGATTCCGAAGAATCCGTCTTTTCGTGGTCGGAGTGAGAGGACTTGAACCTCCGGCCTCTTGGTCCCGAACCAAGCGCTCTACCAAACTGAGCTACACCCCGTTTTATCCGCGGCGCTTTCGACCGCCGACAGTCATGTATTATAGCGCATCTTTTCCGATTTGTCAAGAGGGAAATTGCATTTTTTTGTCGGCGGCAAAAAAATACGGTTTTTCTGCCGTCTTCTGACGGATTATCGGAAGAAACCCTTCCCTCGGTGTCCGCACACCGGCACTTTTCCTTTGCCGCGGCGCCAAATCCCCCGCAAAATTTTTCCGGCGCCTCCGTTAATGCCGCGCATATGCTCCTGCGCACATTGGAAAAGCTGTGAGACGCGGCTGCCGGGAACCTCGCAAAAAACCGGAGACGCAAATCTCTGCGTCGGCCACCCTGGTACATGTGGGATGACACCGCGGAAAAAGGGGCGGGGAAACGGGAGGCGCTCGGCACGCCCCCGAGAAAAAAGATTTTTCGTCCGCGCGGCCGTTTTCGAAAAAACACCATCCGAAATACGGAACCGGCGGCACCGGGTAATCCGCGCTTTTCGTCCTTTTTCTGCCTTTTTCGGTCAATTCCGGACGATCCGGAAAAAACTTGCGGATTTTCGAAATTAGTGCTTGACAAATCCGGATTTATCGTGTATAATAGCATTCGTCGGTTGCGAGAGAGCGAAGCTGATGACCGGAAATGCGGCATGGAAGCATAGCTCAGCTGGAAGAGCACATGCCTTACAAGCATGGGGTCACAGGTTCGAGCCCTGTTGTTTCCACCACGGTACTGAGGTGGACAATACGCCTTGAGACCGCAGCGCAATATGCGGCCCGGTAGTTCAGCTGGTTAGAACGCTAGCCTGTCACGCTAGAGGTCATGGGTTCGAGCCCCATTCGGGTCGCCACTTTCTCCTTCTTCGATATGCCTCTGTAGCTCAGTTGGTAGAGCAGGGGACTGAAAATCCCCGTGTCGGTGGTTCGATTCCGCCCGGAGGCACCATTTGCGGGTTTAGCTCATTTGGTAGAGCGCCACCTTGCCAAGGTGGAGGTAGCGAGTTCGAATCTCGTAACCCGCTCCACTTTCCCCCGTCAGACCGGGTTGGGGTCGGTCATATCCGCGGGTTTAGCTCATTTGGTAGAGCGCCACCTTGCCAAGGTGGAGGTAGCGAGTTCGAATCTCGTAACCCGCTCCATGGTGTAAACCGGATACGCAAAACAAAGCGTATCCGGTTTTCTTTTGTTGACATCGTCCGCTTTTCCTGCTACAATGAAGGCAAATACAGGAACGGAGGCGCCGAACATGTCCGAAATCGTCAAAACCTACCGTCAGCCCGTACCCGCGCTCCGCTTCATCGGCATCCGTTACGGGGAAGCCGACCGCGAAAACGGCAGCTTTGCCGCCAAATGGGGCGAGTGGTTCTCCCGCGGCACCTTTGCGGCTCTGGAACCGATCGTCGGGGAGATCCCCGGGTACCCGGACAGCGACGCCTATGTCGGTCTGATGCGGTACCGGGAAGGCGAGCCCTTTGAGTACTGGATCGGCATGTATGCCGCCGCCGGAACGCCCGTCCCGGACGGCTTTGCCTGTGTCGACTTTTCCGCCGGAGAGATGGCCGTCGCATGGGTATACGGCTCCGAGGGCGAGGTCTACGGCCGCGAGGAGGACGCGATGCACGCGCTGGAGGAGGCCGGCATCCCCGTCGCCCGGACGCCGGACGGCGCGATCTGGTGCGCCGAGCGCTACGTCTGCCCGCGCTTCACGACGCCCGACGAAAAGGGCTGCGTCATTCTCGACCTCTGCTTCCCGGCGCAGCATATATAAGGATAGCATAATGCGCCCCCGAACGCATGGCATGCCGCCGTGCGTCTGAGGGCGCTCTGTTCTTTACTTGCGTCCCTGATCGAGCCCTAACCCGCGCAGGTCGGCCATCACGCCGCGCTCCTCGGCGTCGTACATACGCCAGATGCAGCGCAGCCCCTGCAGGCTTGCGTACCCGTCGGTATCCGGGCGCTTCCCGTCGCGGATGCACTCGAGGAAGTGGCGCGTCTCGTACTGCGTCTTCTTCGTGCGGTCCGGATCCTCCCACAGAACATGCACCTTATCCCCCTCCGGGACATCCGCGGGCAGGTCGGGATTGCAGTTTTCGTAAAAGACGATCTTTCCGGACGCCCGGTGGAAGTCGAGCAGCCCCTTCGTCATGTGGAGCTGGAAGCAGTAGCCGTGCTCCGTGCCGCGGGCGCCCCAGGTGCCGAAGTGATAGCCCATCGCGCCGTTTTCGAACTTCATGATCGCGTTGGACGTGCCCTCGCGCTCCATCCACGGCGTGCCGTAATTCGTGCCGAGGTGCGTGCCCTCGACGGGATTGCCGAGAAACCACAGCAGGATGTCCACATAGTGGCAGCCGTGACTGAAAAACTGCCCGCCGCCCAGCCGCTTGGCGGACATCGGCCAGGTCTTCGTGCCGGTGTAGTTCGTATACTGCTCCGTCCAGATCGACATATTGAACAGCTCGCCGTATTCGCCCGAATCCACGAGCTCCTTTAATTTGACGATCTCCGGCCAGTAGCGCACCGGGTACGCCGTCATCAGCGTTACGCCGTTTTCCTCACAGGCTTCGATCAGGTTCTCGCACTCAGCCTCCGTGTTGCACATCGGCTTTTCCATCAGAATGTGCTTGCCGCGCCGCGCAAAGAACATGCCGGCCTCGTAATGCAGGTGGTGCGGCAGCACGATGACGACCGCGTCCACATGGTCGAGCATATCCTTATAGTCCGTACAGGTGAAAATCGGATGCCCCGCCGCTTCTCCGAGGATCTTCGCGGCGTCCGCTGCGCGCTCCGGATCGATGTCGCAGGCCGCCGTGATGTCGGCGGCGTCCGAAAGCTCGGACATTCCCGCAAGATGCGACGCGCCCATCCCTCCGCAGCCGATGATGCCGAGACGGATTCGTTCCATGTCCATATCCTCCCTGTTTTTTTAAGAATATCGTGTTATTGGCGTCTGTAAGCACAGGTTTGCTGCCGGCAGGCCAAAAGAGCTTACGGCTACAGTATAGCAAATCCCGCGCGTTTGTCCATGCAGAATCCTGCACAATCCTTGCATGATCCTGCTTTGAGTCTAAAACAGAGGTGAAAGGTTATGAAATTTACGGCAGCCGGGGATGCGCTGATCCAGCGGCGGATCCCGCAGGGATACGAGGGGATGAAGGAGGTACGCGACTTCGTCCTCCGCGGAGACGCGCGGTTTTTCAATCTGGAAACCACGCTGAACCGCGAAGGGGAGTGCTTCGCCTCGCAGTTTTCAGGCGGCACCTATCTGCGCGCGGATCCGGAGGTGTTCGGCGATCTGCTGGCATACGGCTTCAATCTGACGAGCTTCAACAACAACCACGCGATGGATTTTTCCTACGAGGGACTCTTAAAGACGAGGGAAGCCGTCGCGTCCTACGGCGTCGTGCAGAGCGGCGCCGGGCGGAATCTCGCCGAGGCCTCGGCGCCTGCGTATCTTGAGACACCGGGCGGACGCGTCGCGCTGATCGCCGTCAATTCGACTTTTCACCCGGCGATGATGGCGGGGGAGCAGTCGCGGCGCGTACCGGGCAGACCGGGCATCA
The DNA here is from genome assembly GCA_016297585.1 of Clostridiaceae bacterium. GTDB lineage: Bacteria > Bacillota > Clostridia > Oscillospirales > QAMX01 > JAAZKA01. Next base: position 4,724 of record JAEDGJ010000023.1, on the reverse strand, counting down.
ACGGGCTGCGTTTTGAGGAAATCCTGGAGCTTGGGCCGGAGGATTTCGAAAAAATCCGCGAGATCGGCGAAAAAACCGGCGTCAACGTGCAGACAAACATCACCAGAGCCGAAGGGTACGGAAAACCGGCCGAGGAAGGCGTCTACGAGCTCGGGCCGCTTCGCTTTACCTGCGGCACGGAAGCTTCCCGGCACACCGCCCCGAATCGGGAGGACATGGCGCGCGTGGAAAAGGCGATCTTCGAGGCGCAGCTGCAGGCGGACTATATCATGATCTCCGTCCACTCGCACGAGCTCGCGGGACGCTCGAAGGAGACGCCGTCGGAGTTTCTCGAGACGTTTGCGCGCCGCTGCATCGACGCCGGAGCGGACGCGGTGATCGGCCACGGACCGCATCTGCTGCGTCCGATCGAGATCTATAAAAACCGCCCCATTTTCTACTCGCTCGGCGACTTCGTCCTGCAGCTCTACAACGTGGCCCTCGCCCCGGAGGACTTCTACCGGACGCAGGGGCTGACCTCGGACAGCACGGTGCACGAGCTCTTGAAGAAGCGCTCCGCCGGGTTTACGCGCGGCCTGATGGAGGACCGGCGCATGGCGCAGACGGTCGTGCCGTACTGGGAGACGCGCGGCGGCGAGCTGACGCGGCTCGAGCTTTTGCCGGTCACGCTGTCGATGGACGGCACGCACGCGCTGCAGGGGCTGCCGCAGAAGGCGGAAAATGCGGACTTCATCGAGCGGCTTGCCGCGATGTCGGCGCCCTACGGCACCAAAATGACGCTGCGGGACGGCATCGTACACTGCGAATGGTAAAAAGGGGGCGCGCGCCATGCCCAAGGAGATGAACCCCATCCATATCCGGCGCAGCTTCCGCGTCGCGACGGTGCTCTCGGTGTACCTCCGCGAGCAGGTCATGCCCAGCGTGGAGCCCTACGACGAGTGCTACCGGTTCTCGCAGGTCACGTTCCTGCTCGAGGGAGAAGGCACCTATACGGCGGAGGGCACCGTATACCCGTTCCGCGCGGGCGAGGTGCTGTTCCGGCGTCCGAACCGCACGACGCGCATCGCCTACCGCCGCGGCGCCCCCGTCAGCTATGCCATCATCAGCTTCGACTGCGGTACGGAGGTCATGGACGCGTTTCCCGCCGCTCCGGTCAGGCTCTACGGCGAGGAGCGCGCGACGCTGCTCGATCTGATCCGCACGCTGCGGCGCATCTGCGAGCCGCTGCGGGAAAGCGAGGCGGCCATGGGCTTTGCCTTAAAGCCCGACACGCCGCCGGCGGCGCTGGAATTTGTCGGCGTGTCGCTGGAGCGCTTTCTGCTGATGGTCGGCTGCCGTCTGTCCGGCATCGGCCTGTTAACGGACGAATCCGAAAAAAGCAACCGCCATACCGGCCAGTCCCAGACGGCTGGCGCGGTACGGCGGTATCTGGAGGAGCGCGTCTGCGAACGCATCCGCATCGCGACGCTCGCGGAGACGTTCGGCTTGAGTCAGACGGCGCTGATGAAGCTCTATAAGCGGGAATTCGGGGTGTCCATCGTCGAGGATTTCACGCGAATGAAGATGGACTACGCCAAAAACCGCATCGCGCACAGCGCGCAGAACTTCACGGAAATTGCGGAGGAGCTGGGATACTCCTCCGCAGGCTATTTTTCGCGCGTATTCCGCGCCCGCGAGGGCGTCAGTCCCACGGAATACAGCCGCATGGCGTCAAAACGCGTGTAGCGTCAGAACGTGACCCGCAGCGTCGTGATGCCGCCCGCCTTTACCGGTACGCGGACGCAGCCGCCGTCCGGCACGAGAGGCTCACCGCCGTGTTCCACGGTATCCGTGACCGTGCAGGACGCGGCAGGCCGCGCAAAACGCAGCACCGCCTCGCCGTCGCGCTCGCCCACAAGCCGGACGGCGATGCCGCCCTCCTCGGCGGGCTTGACGGCATAGATCCGCGCGCCGCCCTCCGCGCACAGCAGCGACCCGTCGGCGGGAAGCGTTCCCGCATGCGCCGGGACGGACACCGCGTGCAGCGGATGGGCAAGCAGCGACGACGCGCGCAGCAGATCCCGTCCGGGCGCCGCGCCGACATACAGCGTAAAATGATGCCGCCCGAGCTCAGGGTACGGATCGGGATCGTACGCCGCACGCAGCAGCGTGACGGACAGCGCGCCGTCCGCGCCGCGGAAGCCGTACTTCGTATCGGCAAACAGGAACACGCCGTCCTCTCCCGCCGCAAACGAGCACGCGGGAACGTCATGGCGCAGCGGCTCGCGCCGCAAAACGCCGTAAGGGATGTCATAGAGGTACCCCGAGGCCGGTTCCGCCAGCGGCACGGTGAAATTGAGCTGCGGGATGCCCCTCTGCTTCGAGCCTTTTTCAAACCAGTCCGCCTGAACGTCGAAGCGCAGCGCAAACGCGCCCGGCGCAAGCGTCACGCGCACCGTCAGCAGATTTTCGCGGTAGGCGAGGGTATAGGTAAACCCGTGCGCCTCCCGTCCGGTCATATGCACAGGCTCCGTCTCGTTGAGGACGCGGAGCTGCTCGTACGGCCCGACACGCCAGGAGGTCATGCCGTTTTCGCTGCTCTCCAGAATGTCGCGGAACAGACAGGCAGGGCGGTCCGTCAGCGCCTTTCCGCTGTGTTTGTCCGTCAGCGATGTCAGCGCCATCGTGCTTCTTTCGAACACCGCGCGCAGGTTTTCGTTCTCCAGCACGAGATCGTCGTCCGAATAGCGGTCGACGCGCGGATCCGGACGTCCCCAGACCCGGTCGGGCGTCTCTCCCGCGCGCAGGACGACCGTCCGGTAGCCCATCGGCGGCATTTTGACGCGCACGGACACCTTCAGCGCCCGGTGTCCCCAGTAGCCCTTCGTCTCGCCGCAGGTCTCAAACGGCAGCGGCGCACCCGCCGCGTCCGTCACCGTCAGGCGCTCCTGGCAGACAGGGTAGTCCCACACGGTCAGCTCCGCCGTCTCGTCGCGCTCGTACGGCGTCGTGTTGAACACCGTAAACAGCCGCGTTTCGCCGTTTCCGCGTCCGGCCTGCGGGAACGCGAACATGCCGCTGTCCCGCGTGCCGACGCCGTAGCCGACGCCCGCGCCCTCGGAACGGGACTCCGGGTCGGGTTCGGACGCCCACGCGGCGGTATCGATCGCGTTCGCGATGCCGCGCATCGCGGCGGCGGCCTGCGTATCGACCGACGCGAGGACGCGCTGGAACTGTCCGAGCGCGTATTCGCGCGTATCGACGGTGCCGGAGCCGGGGATGATGTCGTGGAAATGGTTGAACAGCAGCCCCTCCCACGCGTCATGCAGCTTCGACGCCGGATGGGCTTCCCCCGTCAGCACGCTGTCCATCGAAAGCAGCGCCTCCGCCTCGTTCATGCGCGCCTCGGCGATGCGGTTGGCGGCCTTGATGCGCGACTGGGTCGTATAGCAGCCCGTAAAGACGAAATTCAGCTCTCCTTCGACGACGGGGAAGCGCTCGCGGCGCTCGTTCAGGCTGTCGAAGAACCGGCGGAACGTGCCGAACTCCAGCGTCGGCATCAGCGGCCACTCCCGCATATCGAGCAGCCGGGAAAGATCGCGTCTCGTCGGTCCGCCGCCGTGATCGCCGACGCCGTAGACAAACAGCGCCGTATCGATGCCGTTTTCGGCGCAGAAGGACGGCAGATGCAGAAAGCTCTCCGGCTTTACCTCGGCGTTGTACCACACCGGCTCGCGGTAGCACAGCAGCTCGGCGCCGGACGGCGCGCGCCAGCGGTAGATATGGTGTCCGTCGTAGCCGCGGCAGTGATAATAATAGGAAACGCCGCCCGCAGTACAGATCTCCGGGACATTGGCGTTGTGTCCGAAGGTGTCCGGCTCGAAATCGATCTTCAGCTCATCCGGGTCGACGCCGAACAGCTCGTGCAGATAGCGCTTCGTCATCAGGATATGCCGCGACAGGCTCTCGCCGTCGGGCATATTTTTGTCCGTCTCAACCCAGGTCGACGCGGTCAGCTCCCAGCGTCCCTCCCGTACACGCGCGCGGATCTCGTCGAGCATCTCGGGGGCATACTGCTCAACGATGCGGTAGACGGACGCCTGCGACTGCGAAAAGGTGAACTCCGGGTACTCGCGCATCAGATCGAGCATCGTCCGGAAGGTGTCCAGCGTCACCGCCGCCGTCTCCTGATAGCCCCACATCCAGTTCATGTCGATGTGCGCATGGGCGGCCAGAAGCACGCGCAGCGATTTCGCGGCAGGGGAGAGCGGGGCAAGCGTCTTTTCCATCTCCGCGAGCGCCGCCTTCGTGACCGCGCCCTCCGCCCGGTACGCCTCGTACAGCCGTCCGCAGGCGCCGTCGGTCAGCGCCATGTATTCCGGATGCAGCCGGCAAAGCTCATACGCATACGAAAGCTCCGCCAGCGCGCGCTCCGCCGCATAGCCGCGTAGCTCCAGCGCCTGCAGCGCCGCAAGCTGTGAATTCATGGTAACGTCCTCCTTCGGTTCCGGTTTGATGATCCTTTTGCCCCCGGGACGGGAGCATCCGCCCCGGGGGCAATTCTTTCTTCGAAAACGGTCTTTTTTGCCGGACGCTCCGGGCTCGATCGTCCCGGCGCGTCCGGCGGCGCGGATAAGATGTTCAGAAAATGGACAGCGTTAAAAACAGCGTGGACAGCAGCGACGCGACGAGGGACACGACCGTGATCTGCGTGTTGATGGACGGGCCCGCCGTGTCCTTGAACG
>JAEDGJ010000022.1 GCA_016297585.1 Clostridiaceae bacterium | reverse complement strand
GCGCGCCAACGATACTTGGATGGAAACGTCCTGGGAAAATAGGTCTTCGCCGACATTCCTCCTTAGCTCAGTTGGTAGAGCATGCGGCTGTTAACCGCAGGGTCGTTGGTTCGAGCCCAACAGGGGGAGCCACGAAAGGGACTCCTACCAGAGTAGGAGTCCCTTCTTCTTCATCAGGGGGAAAACAGTACCGCGTGAATTATGGGCCTTTAGCTCAGTTGGTTAGAGCAGCCGGCTCATAACCGGTCGGTCCCGGGTTCAAGTCCCTGAAGGCCCACCACATATATAGGGGTATAGCTCAGCTGGTAGAGCATCGGTCTCCAAAACCGAGTGCCGAGGGTTCGATCCCTTCTGCCCCTGCCATCAAAACGCCATTGTCTTTTAAGACAGTGGCGTTTTTTGTTGCTGATACCATTTGCCATTTCAAATTCAAGGGTTATATGGATCGCTTTGAGGCTCTTTATCCAGATAAAATATTTGAAAGTATTGACATTTTAGGAACTTCATGATAAACTGCCCGTATAGGAAATTTTCGTAGAAGCGGGGATTCGGTTATATAAGGACTGACGCAGCTGCGTACCGGTAAAATGCACATCTGCTTTGATAAGACGAACCTTGAAAGAAAAAACCGCGTATAACGGCGTTAACGGCAAGAAAAAATACGGTTTCACGCATACCTTCCGCCGACTCGGAATGCAGAATGGGACGGCGGGGGAAGCAATAAAACGATTTCAAGGAGGTTTCCCATGAACAAAGTGACAGCATCCCCATGCAGACGAGCCTTACATCGCGTTTTGGCAATCACGCTGGCCGTTTCGCTGCTTCTGACGCTCCTGCCTATGACGCAGGCGGTCGACGACGTTGCCGGTCATTGGGCGGAGAGCGTCCTGCGCGACTGGATGAGTAGGGGTCTGCTCAACGGCTACCGTGACGGCAGTGTCAAGCCTGACGCACCGGTCACCCGTGCGGAATTGTGCGCGATGATCAACCGTGTGTTTTCATTGACCACTCCTGCGGAAATCGACTTCGATGACGTACCGAGAAGCCACTGGGCGTATTCCGATATCGCCATTGCCGTTGGCAAGGGATACGCGAAGGGCGATCCGGACGGGAAATTCCGTCCCGACGACCCGATTACACGTGAGGAAGCCGCCGTTATGCTTGCGCGGCTGCTTGAACTGACTATGGAAGATACATCTTATGCAGAGCGCTTCCTTGACTCCGCAATGATCCCGGAATGGGCACGCGGCGCCGTTTCGGCACTGCTGCGTGAAGGGCTGATGACCGGCTACGGGGACAACACCTTTGGAGCCGGACGCAGCATCACCCGCGCGGAAAGCGTCACGCTCCTCGACCGGGCGCGGCGTTATTCCGAAGCGGCGTCAACGCCGTCTCAGCCGGACGAGAAGCCTTCCGATACGCAGGACACGCCGCAGACTCCGTCAGCCGTAACGCCGCCTGCAAGCACCCGGCCTTCCAATCCCGGGATCATCCCCCCGCAGCCCATCGATCCGTCGCAGGCTTACATAACAAAGGATGGAGTTGCCAACGGCGTCATCATGCTCTCGCCGAATGCAACTGAGATGGAGATCTATGCCGCGCAGGAGCTGCAGACGCATATTGAGCTTGTCAGCGGCGCGCGGCTGAATATCATCCGGGATACGTCGGGGAACGCCGCACCGTATGCCACGATGGAGCCTGCCGCTATCAGCGCGGTACAGGCGGGATATTATACCTTTACGGTGCTTGTGACGAATCCTACCAATGCCGATGTCGCGATCACCCTGTCTGCGGAAGACTTGGGTGTGGATGCACCGGCGGTTGAGCTGTCGGATACCTTTCTGACGCTTCCCGCGCAGAGCTATGCGGAGGTAGGCGGTCTTGTGACCGTCGGCAATGACACGCTGTCCGGCATTCATACGCTGGACATTACGGTGACCGCCGGCGGAAACACGATCGAAACGCTGGAGCTGTCGGTCGAATATGCGGGTGCAAATCTGCTTTCCAATCCGGGATTCGAAGATATCAGCTTCAGTCCGTGGTGGCCTGTTGCAGACTTGAATGGCGCCACTGACGCGGACGCGCATTCCGGTTCGAAATCGATGTTCCTGAAAAACGCGCGCTCCGGCTATAACGTCGGGATATTAGCCTCGAATTCGGAAGCGTATGCGTACGAGCTGACCTTCTGGGCCAAGCGCGCCGAGGGTACGCCGAATGTGCATTTCGACATTGTTGAACTTGATTCGAATAACGCACAGATACGCACGGCGGTCAATCAGGACTTCACGCTGACGGACGAATGGGCGCAGTATACGACGGGCGTCTTTTTCGTGAACCCTTCAAAGAACGACAGTTATAAGCGGTGCTGGTTCAACTATAACCTGTTCGGCGACGAAACGGGCATGATTTATATGGATGATTTCGTGCTGCGGTGCGTCGGAACGGTTGAAGGGTATACCCCGGCTGTGAGCAGCATTCCTGAGGGGAATCTGCTGAACAACAGCGGATTCGAGATTGCGGGATCAACCCCGCAGCAGGCAGCGGGCTATAACTTTGACAATAACGGAGCAGACAACCCCGGTTTTTACCGGTTCGAAACCGATGACGCTATCAGCGGCAGCTATGTCATCAAGTACGATTTTGAAAAACTTTCGGGTCAGCAGCATTTGTATCACGGATCGATCAGCCTCAAAAAGGGGTATGTGTACCGTTTTGGCGCCGATGCGAAGAAAATCGGAGACGGCTGTGACGCGTATTTGGATTTGTGCCTGACGGCGCTTCCGCCCAGTCTGGGACTTGGAACCCAAAAGCTCACGACCACCTCGGAGGATATCACCCAGGAATGGCAGCGCTTCGAAGTCGAGTTTGTCGCATCCGACAGCGAGCTGGAGGCGTATGCCGGAGCGCATTGGCCGGATTATTTCGTGCGCGGCAGCAAGGGCGTGATGTACCTTGACAACCTGACCCTGATCGAAGTCGGCCCCGCGACGGAGTATACGGCAAATACGACGCTTCGGATTACCCCCTCCGTCAAGGATAGTTCCGAGTACCCCGGCACGCTTGTTCCGCTGCCTATGCCCGAAAAGCCGCAGCTCTCCACGACGGAAATCCGATCGCTCGGAAGCAGTGAGCTGAAACTGTATGTCGCAACGACCGAAAGCCTTCCGAAGCTGACGATGATGTACCCTTACGATGCCTCCTACCTTGCGGATTCCGACGGCTTTGCCATCCGCAAGACCGGAAACACCGTCTATATCTTCGGCACCATCCCGCGCGGCGCGCTGAACGGCGTCTATGACTTCCTTGAGGACAACGCGGGCATCCTCTGGACGCGCAGCATCGAGCTGGGTACGCTGTACGACGTGACCCCTTCCATCCCGCTGACCCATGTCAACTATGCCGAGAAGTCTCCGTTTGAGGTGCGCGGCTGGCATCTGTGCGGGTCGGGAGCCGGAGGAGAGTCGCACTCTGACCCGGCCACCGAGATCATGATGGCGCGCAACAAACTCAATGCCAAATTCGCGGAGTTCTCGAATATGTCCTGCTGGACCTGGCAGCAATCCATCGGGCTCGAGCCGGTCAATATGGGGCATAACCTGCACTACTGGCTGACGAAAAGCCCGTACTATCAGTCGCTGTCCGAGGACGCGAAAAAGGCCTGCTGGAACACGGACAACGACGGCAACAGCAAAATGGGCGCGTCTTCCGGCCTTGGCCAGCTCAACTTCTGGAACCCGGATGTCGCCATTGCCATTGCGCAGAGCGTCAACGCTTTCCTCGACGTTACCGACATCCGCTATGTCGGTGTCGGTATGGAGGACACGGCTTCCTGCGTGCAGAAGCCGGAGGATACCCTGCCCTTCGAGTATGCGGACGGTGAATTTGTGCAGCCGGACGACCCGAAATACCTGTCCACGGTGTTCTTCACATTCCTCAACGACGTTGCCCGCCGCGTGAAAGCGGAGCATCCCGACGTGATCGTGACGACCTATGCCTATTTGTTCACCGAAACGCCGCCCAAATGCGGCATTGAGGACAACGTTGCCATCCTTATTGCGCCGATCTACGAGGATATGAAGCTTCCGTTGACCGATCCCGATTCGAGTGCTAACCGGAAGATCGTCGCGAACATGGACGAATGGGTGCAGAAGACCGAAAACATCCTGGTTTACAACTACTACGGTTGTTTCCCCTACGCAGCCGAGCAGTTTGAGCGTCCTATCGCGGATCGTATCCAGTCCGACCTGCAGTACTATGTTTCCAATGGTTTCATGGGGCTGCTGCCCGAGGGTATCGTGGATAACGGCACCGATACGTGGGCGATCAGTACGCTGACCCTGTGGCTGTACTCCAAGCTTGCGTGGGATCCCAATGCGGACATCGATGCCCTGACGAATCTGTTCTGCGAAAAAGCCTACGGCGAAGCAGCGCCTTATATGCGCGAGTACTATCGCCTCCTGCTGCAGACCTGGGACGAAAATTATACGGCGCTGCTTTGGAACGCTACGCTGTCGTCGTATGTAAAAACCTTCTACAGCGATCCCGAACACAACGCGCTGATGCAGGCCCAGCTCGATGCGGCCTGGGAAGTTGCCGATGATACGGTCAGGCAGCGCATCGCGCCTATCAGAGACGCTTTTATGGAGTGCTCCGCATTTGTCAGTGATCAGGCGGAGTCCGTAACCGCGAAAAGGACCACGGCGACGCAAGCCGAAATCCTTGCGGAATTTGATATGAGCAGCGATATCTGGAGTGCAGCGACCCCGGCGACCCGATTCCTCCATACCAAGACCGGACTTCCCGTCGAGGGGACGGAGACCCGGGTCCGTCTGCTGTGGAACGATACGACGCTGTTTGTCGCCTACGAGAACTTTGACGACCGGATGAGCGAGCTCGTGGCCGCAGGATTGAACAGCGCCGGGAACTGGTGGAGCAGCGCATCGGACGATGTGGAAACGTACATCGGGTCGGAAAACCCGAAGGGAAACCCGAACGCGAACTTCCGTGTGTTCTTTACGAATCCCGATGGAGATCAGATCGTCTATGAGGCGGGGCCGACCTACGTTGCCGATCCCGGCGAATGGAGAGCGGCGACGAAACTATTCGACGACCGCTGGGTGGTCATTCAGGCAATCCCCTTTACCCAGCTCGGGATTGACAGCGTAACCGCCGGTACGACGCTGTTCGGATACTTCTACCGCGAATTCAATAAGGACGGTACGGCCCATTACATCGGCTGGAACGGCTCCCATGTCTGGCAGTATTCGGAATTCCAGCCCATCACACTGGTGGATTGACGCACAAAGCCAAAAAAATCCGGGGTCAGGATTCATGCCTGACCCCGGATTTTTCCATACAGAACTTTTTTCGCGTGCTTACACCGCGCCGCGGATTATTTCCGCCATGGCGCCGCTTAAAATCCCGCGCGTATCGTCGTCGACCAGACTGAACCGGTTTCCGTCATTCGGGGTGCTCAGGTAATTCCATACGCAGTACGGAATGCCGTTTTCCAGAAGAACGGTGATGACATCCCTCATCCAGTTTTCGCGCCATTGGATGTTCGCGTGGCGTATGGTGCCGAATTCGCCGCACCACAGGATTTTATCGGGGTGGAGCTTTACAAAGTCTGCGGCAGGCTGCAGACAGCCGCGAATATAGTCGATGTCCATCCGCTCGAACCCCGGATAGGCCGCGGGATTGCCGCATACCGTGCGCTGGTAATCCCGGTAGCGTTCGATATCGCCCGGATAGGGCATCTCCCGGTTGTAATACAGCGGGCCCGGCTGCAGAACGCCTCTTTGATGCGTGAACTCGAAGGGGGCGTACATATGAAAGGTATAGACGATATGGTCGTCGTCAAACAGCCTCAGCTTATTCAGGGTCCCGGGATTGTTCCAGCAGGTGGAGCCGATGATGAGCGTTCTCGTCTGATTCAGCCTGCGGAGCGCCAGGACGGTCTTTTCGGCAAGCGCGTTCCATTTCTCCGGATCGACGTCCCGCACCTCGTTCAGCAGCTCGAAGGCGATCCCGGTATGCCCCGCGTATCGTTGCTCCAGCATGGTCCAAAGCGAAATAAACCGTTCCTGCAGCTCGTCATTGTCGAGGAGCGCCACCTCCTCCCGAATGTCACAGTAGTTTCCGACGGCCTTGTGCAGATTGAGTACAACGTTCAGGCCGTACTTTTCACACCAGCCGATAAAAGCGTCAATATGCGCCAGGGTTTCCTCGCGATATACAAAAGGCGACGCTTCGATCACGATCTGATCGAAACCGAGACGTATGTGGTCCATGCCGAGGCTCGCGATATACCGGATGTCCCGTTCGGTGATGTAACCGGCAAAGTGTTCCATATCGCCTATGGTCAGACAGAGCCGTCTGTCATCCGGCAGGACGTTGAAGCGCTTATAATTCGTCAGCCAGCCGCCGATGCCCATCCCGTGTTCAAAACCCGTAAACCGTTTCATAGTCGTATTCCTTTCCTTGCGGATAAAATCCGGAACAGCCTTTGCCTTGTGCAAAACCGGTGCGAAAACGGCACTTTCCCGCTTGTATAAAGGGAAAAGTGCCGTTTTTTATGATTGCCGCGTTTCCTGCGCGATGACGTCGAGCAGATTCGCGCGGGAGCGGTCCAGAAAACGTCCCCACGCGTCCGGATCGACGAAGGCGCGGGCGTCTCCGGCGGCGAGCCGGGCGAAGCGTGCCTGCTCGTCGTTGTTGCCGACGTGATTGCCGAGGAAAATGTCCACGGGCTCCGAACGGACGCGCTCCAGTCCCTCCAGAAACTCGTCGCGGCAGTGGAAGGAAAGCCCGTAGCGCTCCAGAAAGTCCCGCTGCATCGAGTTGACGCCGACGCCGCCGTGCATGCCGAAGCGCATCCCCGCGGCCTCGAAGAAAAACGACATCGTGCCGGGCGTATGCCCGGGGGTGGAACGCGCGCGGATCGAGATGCCGCCGAGCGTTATGACGTCGCCGTCGGCAAGCAGCACGTCCGGCTCGAAGGCCTCGTCGTAGACATACCCCAGCTCGCGCGCCCAGGTCAGATCGACGGTGCCGTTGGCGTAATCGCGGTCGGCGGCGCCGAGATAAGTCTTTGCGCCGGTGTACTCGACGATCGCGCGTGCGGCGCCCAGATGATCGTAGTGCCCGTGCGTCAAAAGGACGATTTTGATGTCGTGCGGGTCGTAGCCCAATGTGCGGATGCCCTCGAAAACCAGGTACAGCGACTGCGGATACCCGGCATCCAGCAGGATCAGCCCGTCGCCGGTGTCGATCAGGTGCGAGGAGGCGGGAACCGTACCGACAAAGCAGACCGGCCCCCAGATGCGAAACGGCGGCATGGCGCCTTCCCACGGACGGCTCATTTTGCCGCCCCGCTTTCGAATGCCTCGATCGCGCCGCGGATGGAGTCGCCGTTTTCCCGGAGCAGCTTGGCCGCGGTCTCGTCGTCGCAGCCGGTCGCCTCGCGGATGATGCGCTCGGCACGGCGGCGCAGCTTGGCGTTGGTCGGCTTCATGCAGACCATGTAATTGCGCCAGACGCGGCCGGTTTTGACCATCGAGCCGGTCGAGAGCATGTTCAGGATCATCTTCTGCGCGGTGCCGGACTTCATGCGCGTCGAGCCGTTGATGACCTCAGGGCCGACGACCGGCGTGATGGCGATGTCCGCCGTCCGGGGAAGCGGCGTGCCGGGATTCGTCGCGATGGCGACCGTTTTCGCGCCGAGCTCGCGCGCCCATTCGACGGCGTGGACGACGGAGGGCGCGTGTCCGGAGGCGGAAATGCCGACGAGAACGTCGTCCTTCGTAAAGCCGCGGGCGGTCAGCTCCCGGATGCCGGCCTGCGGATCGTCCTCCGCGTTCTCCACGGAGCGCGTGATCGCCCGTTCGCCGCCGACCATGACGCCCTGCACCGTTTCATAAGGGACGCCGTAGGTGGGGGGGCCTTCGGACGCGTCGAGGACGCCGAGCCGCCCCGAGGTGCCGGCGCCGAGGTAGAACAGCCGTCCGCCGGCACGGAGCGCCGCCGCGATGACGTCGATCGCCGTGGCGATCTCGGGCAGCGTCTGTCCGACGGCTTCGGCGACGAGCTTGTCCTCCTCGTTGAGGAGCCTGACCATGTCGAGGGTGCTCATTTCATCGATATGAGCCGTTTTTTCGTTGGGTTTTTCCGTGGAGAGAACGTCATACTGAGCCATTTGCAAAAGACCTCCATGTTGTGATGAATCGGGAACGGAACGCTTCGGTCACGGGTACGCCCGCCAGGCGTGCGGCTTCGGCGGCGGCGCCGAAAACCGGGGGCGCGTCCGGGAAAACCGGGTGCAGGCCTTCGGGCAGGCCGCGCAGCACGCGGGGCAGCAGAACGTCGCGCCGCTTCCAGAGCCCGCCGATGCAGACGACGTCCGACTCGGCGAGCCCGGCGCGCCGGGCGGCGGTGGACGCGAGCTCCGAGAGGTAGGCGCCGGTGCGGTCGAGCAGCGCGGCGGCCGTCGGATCGCCCGCGTCAAACGCGTCGAAGACGACTGGCGCGAAGGAAGCGATATAGCGCTTCCCCTGCGCGTAGATCTCCGTCAGCTGCGCGGCGGGGGAGCCTCCGAGCGCGCGCTCGAGAAGCTCGGAGAGGGGAGAGGGGGAGCAGCGGCCGTCGTGAACGCGCAGCGCATGGGCGATCGCGCCGGCGCCGAGGTCGTAGCCCGAACCCGCGCCGTCAAAGAGATAGCCCCAGCCGCCGCAGCGGGTGAGCGTGCCGCCGACGCGGGCAAAAGCGGACGAGCCGGTGCCGGCGATGAGCGCGCAGCCGTCGCCGGAAAGGGAGCCGGAGGCGATGGCGTTGATCATATCGCTGCCGGCGTCGCAGGGGATGCCGGGCAGAATGGCGCGGACGATGGCGCGGAGCTTTTCGGTGCTGTCGCCGGACGCGCCGCCGGAAAGACCGGCAAACAGGGCGTCGATGCCGTCCGTATCCTGCAGAAGGCGCTCCACGCCCTCGCGCAGCAGCGCCGCCGTGCGGTCAAAGCCGATGTCAAAGGGGTTGGAGGACCCAAGACAGACGCGGCGGAGCACGTCGCCCGAGGCGCGGAACAGAACAAATTCCGTTTTGGTGCCGCCGCCGTCGACGGCGGCCATTTTATCATACTGTTTCATGTTCACTCCGAATGGCGGGAAAAGACGCGAAAAAGACGGTTTTCCCGGATGACGATAAAAAAACCGGATAGAAGTAAAAAAATATGGAAAAACCTGTAGCCGAACACTTGAAAGTTGTCAGGAATTGCGATATAATGAAAAGAGTGAATCGGCGGGATAAAAACGCTGCCATCGCTGTTGAAAGGGGGAGAGGGAAAACGGCGATGCAGGAAGCCGCAAGCGGAAATTGTGAAGGAATAGGGATTTTAACAAGATCGGAAGATCGCGGGGGGCACCTATGTCATCGCAAGAAGGCTATCATGCGCTAATCGTGGAGAAAGACGAAGAAGTATGCGGTATATTGGAGCGGGGACTGCTCCGGTGTATGGCCATCCTCGGAACGCACGTCGTCTATGATGCGGACTCGGCGCTGGAGGCGTATCAGAAACGCTTTTACGGACTCGTTTTATTGGAACCCGAGGCTCTGGGCAAGACGTGCATCGATTTGATCCGTTCGCTGAGAAAGATGGACCGCAAAATTCTGATTGTAATTCTGACTGCATTGCCGAGAGAATCGCCGGAGCTTGTCCGGTATTGGATGGAGGGCGCGGATCTCATTGTCTGCAAGCCGTTTTCCCTGTCCCGGCTGCTGGATGTGATTCAGGAGCGGCTGCATGTCAAGACCGATTCGGACGCCGAGAACCGCTGCCGGAAGCTGCTGTCCGTATGGGGATTCCAGCGGAGGCTGCTGGGAACGAGATTCATAGAGCTTTCATCGCGGCTTTTATACGGCAATGCGACGATGCCGATGAAAACCGTATATATGGAAGTGGCGCAGAGGGAGCGGACGTCACCGGAAAACGTGGAGAGCGCGATTCGAACGGCAGTGCAGGATGCATTTACAAACGGACAGCTGAGAAAAGCGTATTCGTCGGACAAAAGGCCGTCGAATAAAGAGTTTTTGTATATGCTTGCTGAAATGATGGTGCGACATGAAAATGACTGATTTATCGAGGTCGGTTGCCGGACAGAGCATGACGGCGCCTTTAAGTCTTGCACTGTCCAACTTGGATTTGCTGTGTGCGTCCGTCGAGGAAAATCTGCAGGAGACCGTACAGGAAACGCGCAGAAACGTGCTGCGGATGTATCGCGCCATACGCAAGTATGATCTTGCGGAAGCGATCCGGACGGGAAAGCTGCGGATGGATCCGGAGCCGTATCCGGCTGCGGGGATCCTGGAGCGGGTGTGCACGCCGCTGAGAGGACCGGCGGCGGAACGGGGCGTGGAGCTCCGGACTGCGGCGCCGCCGGGACTGATCGCCTGCTGCGACGCGGAGGCGGTCGGGCAGGTGCTGTGGTATCTGCTCGAGAACGCGGTCGGCGCCGCGCAGCACGGCACGAGAATCGAGGCCGCGGCCGAACGGACGGAAAAGGGCATCCGCATATCGGTCGACGCGGCGGGCCTGCGCTTTGACGATGGCCGGGAGCGGATCGAGACGGCGCCGAATGCCTCCGGGCTTGGGCTGTCCCGCGATCTGCTGAGAATGCAGGGGAGCACGCTGGAATGCCTGAGCCGCGAAGACGGTCATGCGATGGTATTCGTCCTCCCCGAAGGAGAGTGCGGCGCGCTGCGCTGCCCCGTGCCCGCATCGCCGGCCGTCTTCGGCATCTCGGAGGCGGAATTGGAACTGTCCGTGCTGAAAAGCGCAAAAATCAGGAACGAATCCAGCGATTGAGTACCGCCGCATCCGCAAGGAAGGCGTCGGGATCGTCGCCGCGGACAAATTCCATGATAAACGCGCGGGACTCGTCGGAACCGCGGAGAACATCCAGGTACCGCGTCCAGTCCCGCGCGCCGTTTTCCAGCGGCTGACGCACGAGCGCGCCGTTTTCCAGCGTCCAGGAGAAGACGTGGATGTTTGCCGTCCGGGGCAGTACGGCCGAGAGCGCGCGGACATTGACCTCGCAGGGATCGTAGACGACGGGCTGCCAGTAGGTGCGGAAGTTATCGCGGCCGACCTCGTGCAGGAGCCGCAGCGCGGAGGGCGCGTTGTCCGTCAGCGTGTTCGCATGGTACTCCGTCGCGATCGTGACGCCCATGCGCGCGGCCTCGTCGCAGAGCCGGATGAGCGCCTCGACGACCCGGCGGCGCGGCTCCCCTTCGGCGGCGGCGCTGCCGAGCTTTCCCGCCCAGACGCGTACCATGCGCGTATCCATTGCGCGCGCGAGTTCGAGCACCTGATCGCCGACGCTTGCGTCGTCCGAGCCGGCGCGGTAATAGGAGCCGAGAGAAAGCACCTCCAGCCCCGCCGCGCGGGTATCCGCGGCGACCTTGGCTGCGGCTTCGGGAGCGCCGGGCAGAACATGGCCGTCTCCGCCCCATTCGATGCCGTCGAGCCGGGCGCGGGAGGCGAGCCGGATGATTTCCTCGCAGGAGAGCTTACGGAAGGTGACGGAAGTCAGCCCTGTTTTCCACATGGATGATTCCTCCATTTCTGAAGAGATTTGATACCTTTAGTATACCACACGGAGGTTTGAGATGCAATACAGGATTGCTTCCCCGAAGGCCGAGCCTTTGCAGATCGGCACGCTTCTTGAAAAGCTGCATATGAATGAAGAAAGCGACCCCGAGGATATCGAACGGGTCGGACAGCTCGCCGGAGAGGCGCAGGCGCTGGCAAAGCCCCGCGCGATGTACCGGGTCGCGCCGATCGACGAGCACGGAGAGGACTTCGTGCGGCTGGGAGAGGTGCGGTTTTCCTCGGCGCTCGTGGCGGAGAACCTGAAAGACTGCGGGATCTGCGTGCCGTATGTAGCGACCTGCGGCACGGAGCTTGCCGCGTGGGCGGACGGGTTCCGGGACGATTTCCTGGCGCAGTTCTGGGCGGACGCGATCATGCTCGAGTACCACGCGCAGGCGGTGCAGGCGCTCAACCGGGAAGTGGCGCAGGAGGTGTTCGGCGGGAGAAAGTACGCGAGCATGAATCCCGGCTCGCTTCCGGTGTGGCCGATCTCCGAGCAGGTGGCGCTTTTCCGCGCGCTGGGCGCGGAGGACGGCCTGCTGCGGCCGATCGGCGTCCGGCTGAAAAAGTCGTTCCTGATGGTGCCCGAAAAGAGCGTTTCCGGCATCTTTTTCACCAATGAGACGGGCTATGTCAACTGCAGGCTGTGCCCGAAAGCATCCTGTCCGAACCGGCGCGCGCCGTACCAGGAAGGATAAGTTCAGGAAAATAACAATAGGGAGTGTTAGCGTGCGCGGAAAACCCAATATGATCTGCGACAGTGTGCTCGATGCGATCGGCTATACGCCGATTGTCCGCTTGAACCGGATGCACGAACCGGGCGCGGCCGAGGTGCTGGTCAAATACGAAGGCTTGAACGTCGGCGGCTCGATCAAGACGAGAACCGCTTATAATATGATTCTCGAGGGAGAGCGGCAGGGGATAATCCGGCCGGATACCGTCATTGTGGAGCCGACGTCCGGCAATCAGGGCATCGGACTCGCGCTGATCGGCGCGGTGAGGGGGTATAAAACCGTCATCATCATGCCGGATTCCGTCAGCGAGGAGCGGCGGCTGCTCGTCGGGCACTACGGCGCGGAGGTCGTGCTCGTTCACGACGCCGGCGACATCGGCGCGTGCATCTCGGAGTGCATCGAGACGGCCGAGCGTATGGCGCGGGAGGATCCGCGCGTGTTCATTCCCCAGCAGTTTTCGAATCCGGCAAACCCGATGGTGCATAAAAACCACACCGCGCTGGAGATCCTCGAGCAGGTCGCGGGGCCGATCGACGGCTTCTGCTCGGGCGTCGGTACCGGCGGCACGATCTCCGGCATCGGAGAGGTGCTGCGCGCGCTGAATCCGGACATCGAGATCTGGGCGGTCGAGCCGGAGCACGCGGCGATCCTCGCGGGCGGCAACATCGGCACGCATCTGCAGATGGGCATCGGCGACGGGCTGATTCCGGAGAATCTGAACCGGGAGATCTACTCCGACATCGCGATCATCACCGACCGGGAGGCGATCGAGACGGCGCGGAAGCTTGCGCGGCTTGAGGGCCTGATGTGCGGCATCTCCAGCGGCACGAACGTCGCGGCGGCGCTGCGGCTCGCGCGCAAGCTCGGCGAGGGCAAGACCGTCGTCACGATCCTGCCGGATACCGCCGAGCGCTACTTCTCCACGCCGCTGTTCGACGAACAATACTTTGAAAGGGAAGGAAATCCGGAATGAAACAGGAAGACCTCGCACTTCTTCGCCGCCTGCAGCGGCCGGAGGGCATGATCGACGCCGTACTCGACACCGACACCTTCAACGAGATTGACGATCAGTTCGCGCTTTCCTACCTGATCCGCTCGACGGAGCGCATCCGCGTCCGCGGCCTGTATGCCGCGCCGTTTTTCAACCAGCATTCCTCCGGCCCTGCCGACGGAATGGAGAGAAGCTATCAGGAGATCCTGAACCTGCTGCGGCTCGCCGGGCGGCGCGACCTCGAGGCCGTCACCTTCCGCGGCTCTGAGCGCTATCTGCCGTCGGAGACGGAGGCGGTGGACTCTCCCGCCGCGCGTGCGCTGATCGCGGAGGCGATGGCGCATACGCCGGAGGCGCCGCTGTACGTCGTCGCCATCGGCGCGATCACGAACGTCGCGTCCGCGGTGCTGCTTGAGCCTGCGATCCGCGAGCGGATCGTGATCGTCTGGCTCGGCGGGCACAGCTTCGAGTGGCCGAATACCGAGGAATTCAATATGCGTCAGGACGTCGCGGCGGCGCGCGTGGTGTTCGGCTGCGGCGCGGCGGTGGTACAGCTGCCGTGCATGGGCGTCGTGTCGTCCTTTACGACGACGGGACCCGAGCTGAAAGAGCACCTTGCGGGCAAAAACGCGCTCTGCGACTATCTCGTGCGGCATACCTGCGAGGAGGTCGCCGCCTACAACACCGACGGCATCTGGAGCCGCGTGATCTGGGACGTGACCGCCGTGGGCTGGCTGATGGGCGGAGATCTGATGGAGGACCGCATCGTCCCGTCGCCGATCCCGCAGTATGACCACCATTACAGCCACGATCCGTCGCGGCATCCGGCAAAATACGTCTGGTACATAAACCGCGACGCGCTGATGCGCGATCTGATCACAAAACTGACGAAATAACCCCGCGTTTCGATGAAAAACGGGGAAAAGGCCTGCAAAAGGAGCGTGTAAACATGCAGTATGTCATTCATAAGACCGACGACATCGCCCGGATGGAGGAAGGACGCATCGCGCTTGCGCCCTGGGGCGCGGAATACCGTCCCGACGCGCGCTTTTACATCGGCTGGCAGGACGACCGGCTGATCGTGCACCTGCGCGCCTATGAAGTCAATCCCGTCGCCGACGTGACCGAGAGAAACGGCAACGTCTGCTGCGATTCGTGTCTGGAATTCTTCTTTTCGCCGAGCGCCGACAATTCGGCGGGGTATTTCAACTTCGAGATGAACGCCAATCCGACGCTGCTTTTGCACTACGGGCTCGTTTCGAAGCACACGGAGCGCTTCTGCGTTGACTGGCCGCTGGAGGCGTTCCGGCTGACCGTGACGCGGGACAGCGACGCCTGCTCGATGGGCGGCGGCGTGTACTGGCAGGCGAATTTCATCGTGCCGCTCGATATGGTGCGCCGCTATGTGCCCGGCGCGTCGTTTGAAAAGGGGCAGATCCTGCGCGCGAACCTCTACAAATGCGGCTCGACGCGGCAGGTTTCCCACTATCTGACCTGGGCGCCGTTCGATACGGCGGACGTGCCGCGGCCGGACTTCCATGTGCCGCGCTATTTCGGCGAAATGCTGCTGGCGGATTAAGCCCCGTTTCACAAAAACCGGATTATAGGCATATGGTAGGATAGCGTCCCCTTTTTTTGAGTGGAAAGGAGAGGGTTTATCCTATGCCGGGAGAGATGATCGAATTTGCCTATAACCGGGAAAAGGCCGTGGCGTACGCGCATCAGTGGGCGTACCGGCGCAATCCGGCGTTTCTGGACTTTCAGGAGCTGGGCGGCGACTGCACGAACTTTGCGTCGCAGTGCATTTTCGCGGGCGCGGGCATCATGAACTACACGCCCGTGTACGGCTGGTACTACATCAACGGCAACAACCGCACCGCGTCGTGGACGGGAGTCGTCTACCTGTACAATTTCCTGACGCAGAACGAAGGCGTGGGTCCATACGCGCGCGAGGTCGACATCACGGAGATCCAGCCCGGGGACGTCTGCCAGCTCGCGCTCGACCGCGATACGTTTCACCATACGCCGGTCATCGTCAAAACGGGGCTGGTGCCGGACTTTTCCAATGTCTTGGTCGCGGCGCACTCGCGCGACGTCGACTGCCGTCCTCTGGATACCTATTCGTTCCGGAAGGTGCGCTTTCTGCATATCGAAGGCGTGCGCACCATCGTCAATCCGCAGTAAAAGAGCGGGAGCGCTCCTCGATCCCCGGTGGGGAAAAAGGGCGCTCCCGCGTTTTTTATGCTTTTTTCTTAAACCAGGGCAGAACGGAGAGGGGCGCGTCCACGACGGCCGTGCAGGGACCGGTGAAGGTGCCGCAGTCCCGGCTCTCCCAGACGCCGGAGGGGAAGCGGACCTGCCTTGTCACCGCGCCCTTTTCGAGCACGGGCGCGACGAGGATGTCGTCTCCGAGCAGGAACTCGTCGGTCACGTCCTCGAAATCCTCGCCGGGATAGTTGTACGCGAGCGGACGGAGCACCGGCTCGCCGGTTTCGGCGGCGCGCGTCACGCAGTCGGCGATGTAGCCGCCCATTTCCACGTGGAGATCCTGCGTCGCGCGGACGAGCGCGGCGTTTTCCGGCGTGAGGATGCGCCACGGCGCGACGGAGAACTGCATCGCGGGGAAGAGCGCCGACGCCTGCGCGAAGCGGACGATCAGCTCCTGATCGAGCGGGTAGCCGTCCACAAAGCAGATCCAGCTTCCGCCGCCGACCATGTCCGGGCAGAGGAAATTGTGTCCCGTCAGCGACGCGGTCAGCGCGTCGGGGATGACGCAGGAGAGCCCCTCGCCGTTCCAGGCGTGATCCTTGTCGCGCAGGCGCTGGTTGAGCGGCAGACCGCCGGCCTTCCAGGTATCCTTGACCTCGTTGAACCGATAGGACAGCGCAAACCGGTTCCACGCATGCGTCAGCTCCGCGCGGGGCTTGCCCGGAAGCTCCGGATAGCAGTCGAGCGAGCCGCCGTCGAACTTGAAGCCGTCGACGCCGAGGTCGCGGATCAGCGAGTCGAGGACGCTGCGCAGCCAGCGCACGTCGCCCTCGCTCGTCATGTCGAGCGCCGCGGAGTAGCCGTTCCACCAGCGCAGGAGGAAGGGCGTGCCGTCGGGATTGCGCAGCAGGCGGGTGGGATCGGCCTCCGCCTCGCGGAATTCGGGGGAATCGGCGCAGAGATAGGGGACGATCCAGACCATGACGGTAAAGCCGAGCTCGTGGAGGTGGTCGATCATCGCGCGGGCGTCGTCGAAGCGCTCGCGGTTGAAGCGCCAGATGCCGTAGCCCGTCTGCCAGGTGTCGTCGATCATCAGGATGCCGGGGGTATAGCCGTTGGCGACGATGGCGTCGGCATAGGCGGTGATGGCGCTCTGGCACTGGTTATAGGTCAGCTCCGCCCAGGTGTTGTACTGCGGCGTGCGGTAGAAGCGCAGATCGGGGCAGTCTCCCGTGGGCGGAAAGTGCTTTTTCATCGCGGCGCGGTAGGTTTCGGCGAGGGTGCTGCCCGCTTCATAGAGCGCGGCGTCGCCGTCGGCGGTGATGACGCCGTGGTCGAAGCGGATCGTGAAGGGCGTTTCGCTCCAGATATAGCGTCCGGCGCTGGAAAGGAAGAAGGGGACGCTCTGGTTGCCGGCGCACTCGACGGAGAGGTCGATCTGATAGACGCTGCCGGCGGTAAAGGGCATCCGGGAGCCGTGGTGAACGGCGCCGCCCCACCAGCGTTCGCCGGGGCGGAATTCGGTATGCAGCATGGGGTATGAGTCCTCCTGTTATCTGAATGGCAAACTTAATTATACCGCAGCGGAAGGCACTTTGCAAGACGATTCTTGACATTTCCGGACCGGGTGTGTATAATGAAAACCGGGTGATAAAATGAACAATATCGAATTCTTCCGCGAGGCCGGATACGGCATGATGGTGCATTTCGGGCTGTATTCGCTGCTTGCGGGCGAGTACCGCGGGAAAAAGAGCAGCAATTACGCCGAATGGATCGGCTCGTACTTTGCGATCCCGCAGAAGGAATACGAAAAACTGGCGTCGGCGTTCAATCCGATTTATTTCGACGCCGGCGAATGGGTGCGCTTTGCCCGGGACTGCGGGATGCGCTATCTCGTCGTGACGACCAAGCATCACGACGGCTTTGCGCTGTTCCGTTCGAAGGCCGACCGCTACAACGTCGTCGACGCGACCCCGTTCGGACGCGACATCATCGGGGAGCTCGCGGAAGCCTGCGCGAAATACGGGCTGCGGCTGGGCTTTTACTATTCGCAGGATCTCGACTGGCACGAAAAGCACGGGGGCGGGTATCTGTCGCGGGACATCCGCTGCTCGGGCGTGTCCTGGGACAACAGCTGGGACTATCCGGAGACGGCGGACAAGGACTTTTCCATCTGCTTTGAGAATAAGATCCTGCCGCAGGTCGAGGAGCTGATGCGAAATTACGGCCCCGTCTTCCTCACGTGGTTCGACGTGCCGATGACGATCAACGCGGAGCAGAGCCGGCGCCTTTATGACACGGTCAAGCGGCTGCAGCCGGACTGCCTCGTCAATTCCCGCCTCGGCAACGGCGCGTATGACTATGTGTCCCTCGGGGACAACGAGATTCCCGCGAGCCGGGAGGAATGGGAGCGGGTCTCCCGCGTCGATCCCGCTGCGGTGGACTACCGCAGCATCGGCGGCTTCAAGCCGAGCCCCTCCGGGCTTTACGAGTCCGCCTGCACGCTGAACCATTCGTGGGGCTTTTCCTACCGCGATCACGACTGGAAGAGTCCGGAGGAGCTGCTGCGCTGCAAGCGGCACTTAAACGAGCTGGGTATCAACTATCTGATCAACGTCGGCCCGGACGGACTCGGACGCATCCCCGGAGAGAGTCAGGACATCCTGCGCCGGGTCGCGGAGCTGGAAAACGGGCGCTGACGTTTTTTTGACGCAATCCAACGAAAACTGTATAAAAGGGGGACTTTTCCATGCCGTCCGCAAAGGTTTTTCCCGTCATGCTGACGCCGTTTCACGGAGACCGCTCCATCGACTACGCCGCGCTCGAAAAGCTCATCGCCTGGTACGAGGAGAAGGGTGTGGACGGGCTGTTTGCCGTCTGCCAGTCGAGCGAGATGTTCTTTTTAAGCCTTGAGGAGCGCGTCGCGCTCGCGAAATTCGTCAAGGAGCACGCGCATGTGCCGGTCGTCGCGTCCGGACATATCGCCGACGCGCTGGACGGTCAGGCGTATGAGCTGGCGGCGATGGCCGATACCGGCGTGGACGCGGTGATCCTGCTGACGAACCGCTTCTGCGGGCAGTTCGACGGAAGCGACGCCTGGCTTGCCGCGTTCGACAAGCTGCTCGCGAAGCTCCCGGACGTGCCGCTGGGGCTGTACGAGTGCCCCTATCCGTATAAATGGGTGCTTTCCGATAAGGAGCTTGCCTACGCCGCCTCGACGGGACGCTTCCGCTTCTTAAAGGACACCTGCTGCGACGCCAGGCGCATCCGCGGACGGCTGGAGATCCTGCGCGGCACGGGGCTTGAGCTCTACAACGCGAATACCGCGACGCTGCTGGATTCCGTCCGGGCGGGCGCGGCGGGCTACTCCGGCGTGATGGCGAACATCCATCCGGAGCTCTATAAGAAGCTTCTCGCGGCGCCGGACGCGCCGGGAGCGGAGCTTCTGCAGGCGCAGCTGACGATGTGCGCCCTGATCGAGCGCCAGTGCTATCCCGTCAACGCGAAATACTATCTCGAGGGCGAGGGCGTGCCGATGACGCGCATCTGCCGCACGCGCGACGCGCATGAGCTGACGGAGACCTACCGCAGCGAGATGGAGCAGCTCCGGCTTCTGACCGCCGACTTGAACCGCCGCTTTTAACGGATTTTGACGCATAAACCGGACAGTATACCAGGAAAAGAGGAAAAAACGATGGAAAAAGAACCGATGGAGCGGAAAATCCTGCATATGGATCCGAGCGACATGACGAATCTGAACTATGACTGCTCCTGCGGACGGCATCACGCCATCCGCATCGGCGAGCTGCTGATCGGCCGCGGCGCATCCCGGGAGATCGTCCGCGCGGCGCGGCCCTATGCCGTCGAGCGTCCCGGCAGGACCTTTATCGTCGCCGATACGCATACCTACGACATCCTCGGCAAAAGCGTCGAAGCGCAGCTGCGCGACGCCGGTTTTGACACGGCGAGCTTTGTTTTTCCCGACGAACACCTCATCCCGAATGCGAAGACGCTCGGCACGCTCCTGATCGAGGCGTCCGAAGCGCCGACCGCGCTGATGGTCGCCGTCGGCTCCGGTTCGATCAACGATTCCACCCGCTATGTCTCCCACCGGCTCGGCATCCCGTACATCATCGTCGGCACCGCGCCGTCGATGGACGGCTATGCCGGGGACAGCTCCGCGATCGTCTGCCGGAATAACAAGATCAGCTTCTGGGGACATTACGCGTCGGCGATCCTGCTCGACACGGACATCCTCGCCGCCGCGCCGCACCGGATGATCACCGCGGGCTTCGGCGACGTCATCGGCAAATACATCGCGCTGACCGACTGGAAGCTCGCGCGCGACGTCCGGGGCGAATACTACTGCGAGAGCATCTCGGGGCTGATGTACGGCGCGCTCGAAAAGCTGGTCGCGTCGATCGACGGCGTGAACGCGCGGGATCCCGAGGCGATGAAGTCGCTTGCAGAAGCGCTGTGTCTTGCCGGTATGTCGATGGGGCTTTCCGGCGTGACGCGTCCCGCGTCCGGCGCCGAGCACATTCTGACGCATTGCTTCGACATCGACAAGATCTCGCGCGGCCTCGACTACCCGCTGCACGGCAACACGGTCGGCATGTGCGCGATCGTGATGGCGCGGTTCTACGAGATGGCGACGGCCGACGGCTATGTGCACTACGACCTGCCCGGACGGGACGAGGTGCTGTCCCTGATCGAGCGCGTGGGCGGCCCGACGCGTCCGCAGGACTTTGACATCGACCGCGAGACCTTCCACCGCGTTCTGCTGACGGCAAAGGATATGCGTCCCCGGTACACCATTCTCAATTACGCCGACGAGAAGGGCGTCCTTGCCCGCTACGTCGATCAGATTACAGCGGAGTATTACGACTGATGGATGAATTAACCTTTGCGGCGCCTTGCCTGTTCGGCATCGAGGGCGTCGCCGCCGACGAGCTGCGCCGGCTGGGATTCGCAAACGTTGCCGCCGCCGACGGCCGCGTGACCTTTTCCGGGTCGATCGAGACCCTCGCGGCGGCCAATATCCGTTCGCGCTACACCGAGCGCATCCTGCTGGAGCTGGCGCGTTTCCCGGCGACGACGTTCACGCAGCTTTTCGACGGCGTGAAGGCCGCCCCGTGGGAGCGCTTCCTGCCCCGCGACGCGGCGTTCCCGGTCGACGGCTACAGCGTGCATTCGAAGCTCGCGAGCGTGCCGGACTGCCAGAAGATCATCAAAAAAGCCGTCGTGACGGCGCTGCAGCAGAAGCACGGCGTGGAGTGGTTCCCGGAGACGGGCGCGACCTATAAGATCCGCTTCTCCATCCTGCGCGACGAGGTGAGCGTGGGGCTCGACACGTCGGGCGAGGGGCTCCACAAGCGCGGCTACCGCGAGATCGGCAACGCCGCGCCGCTGAAGGAGACGCTGGGCTGCGCGATGGTCGATCTCGCGCGCTACCGGGGACGCGATCCGTTCCTCGACCCGTTCTGCGGCTCCGGGACAATCGCGATCGAGGCGGCGCTCAAGGCGATCAACCGTGCGCCGGGCATTTCCCGCACGTTTGCGGCGGAAAAATGGGCGTTTATCCCCGAAAAGGTCTGGAAGGATGCCCGCGACGCCGCCCGGGACGACGAGTGGCACACGCCGCCCGGCGCGCTCGACATCGAGGCGCGCGACATCGACCCGGCCTGCGTCGAGCTCGCGCGCAGCAACGCGCGCAAGGCGGGCGTCGCCGACCATATCCGCTTTTCCGTGGCCGACGCGTGCGAGCCCTGCGGCTTCGACGGCGTGATCGTGACGAATCCTCCCTACGGCGAACGGCTGGGAGATCAGCTGCAGGCGAGGACGCTGTACGCGGCGTTCGGGAAAGCGGTCAACCCGCGCGCGCGGCTGTACGTCATCTCCTCCGACGCGGAGTTCGAGCGCAGCTTCGGCCGCCGCGCGGCGAAAAAGCGCAAGCTCTACAACGGCATGATCAAGTGCAACCTGTATATGTACTTCTGACGAAAATACAAAACGGCGCGTCCTCCGAGTCGAACCCGGGGGCGCGCCGTTTTTTTGCATTCCGGACAGGCAAAACAAAAAGACCGCGCCGCAAAGCCCGGATGGCCGCAGCACGGAGAAAATGTGGACAAACTGTAAATTATCATCCTCGATTACCCCTCTATTATACCACAAATCCGGCCAAAAGTCAAGTCTTGCGTTCTGCGGGAAAAGGGCGTATAGAATAGGACAGGAGGGATGAAACGATGGAACAGAGAAGCATGACGGCGCTGATGTGCGCCTATATCCGGGCGTATCACGCAAAGAATCATTCGGTCTGCGTATTCCGCGATCCGCTCGCGGAGAGGCTGTTATCGGCGGAGGAGTACGAGGGCATCTCCGGGCATCTCGCGCACGGCATCCGGTTTTTCGAACCGGGCTTTGCGGGCAGCCGGGAGGCGGCGCTGCGGCGGATCGTGGACGGCGAGCTGGCGCCGTCCCCACTCGCGCGCGCGGCATATGCGGAGGAGGTGCTTGAAAACGAGTGCCGCCTCGGCGCGCGGCAGGTCCTGCTGCCCGGCGCGGGCTACGACACCTTCGCCTTCCGGCAGCCTGACTGGGCGAGGGGGCTCGAGATCTTCGAGCTCGACCATCCGGCGACGGCGGACGACCGGTGCCGGCGGCTTGCGCGCGCGGGCATCGACTATCCCGCAAACGCGCATCTGCTCCGGACGGAGCTTGCCGGGGACGCGTGGACGGCGGCGCTGGCGGAGGCGGGCTTCGACCCCGCAAAACGCACCGTCTGCGCGATGCTGGGGCTGGTCTACTATCTCGACAAGCCGGCGTTTGCC
>JAEDGJ010000021.1 GCA_016297585.1 Clostridiaceae bacterium | reverse complement strand
AAGCGCTGCAACGACTTCGGCGCGGGCGGCGTCTCCGTCGCCATCGGCGAGCTTGCCGATGGCCTGCGCATCAACCTCGACCTCGTTCCGAAGAAATACGAGGGCCTCGACGGCACCGAGCTTGCGATCTCCGAATCGCAGGAGCGCATGGCGGTCGTCGTCGCGCCCGAAAACGCCGAAGCCTTCATGGCCGCCGCGGCGCGCGAGAACCTCGAGTCGACCGTCGTCGCGGAGGTGACGGCGGAGCCCCGGCTCGTCATGACGTGGAGAGGCCGGACGCTCGTTGACATCTCCCGCGCGTTCCTCGCGACGAACGGCGCGTCGCGGGAGGCCGCCGCGTTCGTCCATCCGAAGCCCGTCCCCGCGGCAAAGCGCTTTACCGGCACGGCGGGCGAAAAATACCGCGCGCTGCTGTCCGACCTGAACGTCTGCTCCCAGCGCGGTCTCGGCGAGCGCTTCGACGGCTCGATCGGCGCGTCGTCGGTGCTCGCGCCCTACGGCGGCAAAACGGGGCTGTCCCCCGCGCCGCTGATGGTGTCGAAGCTGCCCTTCCCCGGCGGCTCCTGCACGACGCTCTCCGCGATGGCCTACGGCGGAGACCCGGACGTGCTCGAGCAGAATCCCTATCTCGGCGCGGCCTACGCCGTCGTTTCCTCCGTTTCGAAGCTCATCGCCGCCGGTTTTGACTACCGCGACGCCTATCTGACGCTGCAGGAATACTTCCCGAAGCTCGGCGAGTCCCCGGAGCGCTGGGGACTGCCGCTTGCCGCCCTGCTCGGCGCGTTTTCGGCGCAGACCGGCCTCGGCATCGCCGCCATCGGCGGTAAGGACAGCATGTCCGGCTCCTACCGCGACCTCGACGTCCCGCCGACGCTCGTCTCCTTCGCCGTCGCGTCCTCGAACGCCGGCGGCTGCATCCTGCCGGACTTCCAGAGGCCAGGGCACCCCGTCTATCTCATCGCCGCGCCGCGTCACGCGGACGGCACGCCCGATTATCCGGGCACCCTCGCCGCGTGGGACACCCTGCTTTCCCGCCGCGAGCACATCCTCTCCGCGCGCGCGCTCGAGTCGGGCGGCATCGCGGAGGCGGTCTTCAAGCTCGCCGTCGGCAATAAGATCGGCTTTGCCGCGGCTGCCGACCTGTTCGCGGACGCCGCTCCCGGCAGCATCGTCGTGGAGTCGGACGAGGAGATCCCCGGCGCGCTGCTGCTCGGCCATACGACGGACGGCGAGTCGATCGCGCTCGAAGGCGAGACGCTTTCTCTCGACGAGCTGACCGCCGTCTGGGAAGCGCCGCTCGAGCCGGTCTTCCCGACGCGCACCGCCGACGCAGGCGAGGTGCCCGCCGTCCTGTATACGGAACGCAGCGCCGCAAAGCCCGCGATCCTCGTCAACCGCCCCCGCGCGGTCATCCCGGTCTTCCCCGGCACGAACTGCGAATACGACACCGCCGCCGCCGTCGAGCGCGCGGGAGGCGAGGCGCAGATCGTCGTCGTGCGCAACCTGACGCCGGACGCCCTCGCGGAGTCGATCCGTGAGACCGAGGCCGCGCTCCGGGACGCGCAGATGCTCATCTTCCCCGGCGGCTTCTCCGGCGGCGACGAGCCCGACGGCTCGGGCAAGTTCATCGCGGCGTACTTCCGCAATCCGGCGCTCGAGGACGCGGTGCACGCGCTGCTCGACCGCGACGGCCTGATCCTCGGCATCTGCAACGGCTTCCAGGCGCTCATCAAGCTCGGCCTCGTGCCGTTCGGACGCATCCGTCCGATGGACGCGTCCTGCCCGACGCTGACCTACAACAACATCGGCCGCCACGAGGCGCGCTATGTGACGACGCGCGTCGCGTCCGTCAAGTCGCCGTGGCTGTCGCTGTGCGAGCCGGGACAGCTCCACGCGGTGCCGGTCTCCCACGGCGAGGGACGCTTCGTCGCGGACGCCCGGACGCTCGAGGCGCTGCGCGACGCGGGGCAGATCGCGTTCCAGTACGCGGACGCCTCCGGCGCGCCGTCGATGGACATCGCGGCAAACCCCAACGGCTCGGTCTGGGCGATCGAGGGCATCACGAGCCCCGACGGCCGCGTCCTCGGCAAGATGGCGCATACGGAGCGCGCGGGCGCGGGCATCGGCGCGAACATCGCGGGCGCGCGCTATCAGCCGATCTTCGAGGGCGGCGTGCGGTATTTCCGCTGAAAATGCCCCTTTTTCATCCGTCAGTTCCCAAAGTCACGACTTTGAAGCATAAAAAGGAGAACGGAACATGAAAACCTGTATCAGCTCTTATTCCTACAGCCCCCTGCTCCGCTCGGGCAAGATGTCCTACTTCGACGTCATCGAAAAGACGAAGGAGCTCGGCTTCGACGCGATCGAGTTCTCGATCGGCGACGAGCTGCCGGGCGGCCGCGAGACCGTCGCGAAGCTGCGCGACAAATGCAAGGAAGTCGGCCTTCCGGTCGCGAGCTACACCACGGGCGCAAACTTCCTCGTCGCCGACGTGGAAAAGGAGATCGAGCGCGTCAAGGAGCATGTCGACCGCGCGGAGATCCTCGGCGCGCCGGTGATGCGCCACGACATCTGCTACGGCTTCTATGAGGGCTACGAGGGCGTGCGCACCTTCGACGCCATCGTCCCGATCATCGCCCCCGCGATCCGCGAGGTCACGGAATACGCCAAAACGAAGGGCATCCGCACGATGAGCGAGAACCACGGCTACTTCGCGCAGGACGCCGACCGTCTGGCCAAGGTCTTCACCGCCGTCGGCAGCACGAACTACGGCTGGCTCTGCGACGTCGGCAACTTCTGCTGCGCGGACGAGGATTCGGCGATCAGCGTCGGCAAGCTCGCGCCGCTGTGCTTCCACTGCCATGTCAAGGATATGTTCCTGCGCTCCGGCCTGCTGCCCGACCCCGGCCGCGGCTGGGGACGTACCCGCGGCGGCAACTACTTCCGCGGCACGATCTTCGGTCAGGGCAACATCCCGACCTTCCAGTGCCTGCAGACCCTCAAGCGCAACGGCTACGACGGCTACATCTCCCTCGAGTTCGAAGGCATCGAGGAGACGCTGATGGCCATCACCATCGGCAAGGAGAACATGGACCGCTACCTGACCATGCTCGGCTGAGCCGAAAAACCGGTATATTCACACGAAAAACCCCGTCGGCAGCGGCAAAAAACCGCCCCGACGGGGTTTTTTTATCATTTTTCCGTCACCGGTTCACGACATGCAGGTTCGGCTTTCCCTCGAGATAGCGCACGACCTCGTCCGTGACCTCCTCATGCAGCGACACGAGGCTTTCCTCGGTCAGCCATGCGGTATGCGGCGTCAAAACCACGTTTTCGAGCGCGAAAAGCGGCGAATCCGCGGGCAGCGGCTCCGCGTCAAAGACGTCAAGCCCCGCCGCGCGCAGCTTTCCTGCCTTCAGCGCGTCCGCGAGCGCCGCCGTATCGACCAGCCCCCCGCGCGCGGTATTGATGAGCACCGCGCCGTCCTTCATGCGCGCGAGCGTCTCCCGGCGGATCAGATGCCGGTTCTCCGCGTTCAGCGGCGCGTGGAGGCTTACATAGTCGGACACCCGGAGCAGCTCCTCGAGCGGCAGCATCCGGGTCTTTCCCGCGTCCTCCTGCGAAACGAAGGGGTCGTACGCCGCGGTCTCCATGCCGAATCCTTCCGCGATGCGCGCCATGTTCCGCGCGATGCGCCCGAAGCCGACAAGCCCCAGCACCGCGCCCCGCAGCCGGTGCGACGGATAGGCGGCGCACGCGCCCCAGCTTCCGGCGCGCACGCCTGCGTCGAAGGACGGGATCTTGCGGTTTGCCGCCTGCAGCAGCGCGAAGGCGTGCTCCGCGACGTCGATCGTGCCGTAGGTCGGCGCGTTGCAGACCGTGACGCCGTGCGCGCGCGCGGCGGCGAGATCGACGGTGTCGTAGCCGATGCCGTAGCGCACGAGCAGCCGCAGCTTCGGCAGCGCCGCGAACACCTCCTCGGTGAAGGCGGAGAAGGTGAACAGCACGACCTCGGCGTCCCGGGCGGCGTCGATCAGCTCCTCCGCGGTGCGGGTCATCACGCAGCGGTACTCCGTATCGTACCGCGCAAACGTCTCCGCCTCGCAGAGGTCCTGCGTCAGCGCGTTGACGTTGACGATGCGGATCATACGCCCGCACCTCCCGCAGCGTCCGGATGCGCCGTGCGGACGAGCGCCTCCGCCCCCGCCGCCATCAGGCCCATGTCCGACTCGCACCACAGGAAATTCATCCCCATCGCGAGGTATTTCGGGATCTCCGTGCGCGACATGAAGATGCCGACGGACTTGCCGTGCTTCTGCGCGGTCGCCACGACCTCGCGGATCTGCGACTGCACGATGTCGGAGCCGGTGTCGAGCGGCGTGCCGCTCATGATGGACAGGTCGCACGGGCCGATCAGGATGCCGGCGATCTCCTCGCCGTAGGCGGCGAGCATCGCGTCGAGGTTCTGCACGCCTTTGGGCGACTCGATCTGGATGACGAGCAGGCGGTTTTCGTTGAACGCGGCGGCGTCCTCACCGGGACGCAGCAGGCCGATGCCGCCCGCGCCCTTGCGTCCCTTCGGCGCAAAGCGGACGGACTCGACGGCGAGCTGCACCTGCTCGAGCGTCTCGGTGCGCGGGATCAGCACGCCGTCCGCGCCGACGTCGAGGCATTTGGAGATGCAGTGGTACTCGCAGTCCTGCACGCGCACGATCGTCGGCAGGTCGCAGGCGCGGCACATCTGCAGCATATCGGCGGCGCTCTCGGGCGCGAAATTGCCGTGTTCGCAGTCAAAGAGCATGAAATCGAGTCCTGCGGCCTTGAGCGTCTTCGGCGTGTAGAGATTGTTGATGAACATGAACGTCGAGCCGACGACGGCCTCGCGTCGGGCAAGCTTTGCCTTGAATTCTTCCAGGGCGGGCATAACGGCGCCTCCTTTTAGGATTTTTTCGAAGCTCAGCGTCAGTATACACCACCTTTTTTCAAAGCGCAAGCCCCTTTTTCGCGTTTCGCGGACGGCGGCGCGCGGGCATTTGTAAAAAAATTAAGTGCGATTGACAACGCCCCGGCGGGTAGTGTATAATACGGCTGTATTCTGTACAAAAAACGTGCGGTTTTTTTGCGGTCATGCCCGTAAAAACGGCACCGCATTTGACGGTTCGGGAAGGAAAGGGGGATTCCGGAGGCTTTGGACAGGATAAAAACGGACCGCCGTGTCCGGGCGACGAAGCTTTCGCTGCGCACGGCGCTGCTTTCGATGCTGCGGGAGCTGCCGCTCGAGAAGATCACCGTCTCGGCGCTCTGCCAGCGCGCAGCCGTCGGACGGGGCACGTTCTATACGCATTACCGCGACTGCGCCGACCTGCTCGGGCAGATCGAAGGCGAGCTCTATGCCCAGCTCCGCGAGCTGCTGGAGCAGTACCGCTCCAACTCCCCCGCGATGCGCGAAACGCTCGTGCGGATCGTCGAATGCATCGGCAAAAACGCCGACCTGTGCAGCGTCCTCCTGTCGGAAAACGGAGACCGCCGCTTCGTTTCGCGGGTGCTCGACCTCGCCTGCGCGGAGCTGCCGTCCGGCGCCCCTGTCAGCACAGCTGACTCCCGCGTCGATAAGTCTGACGCCCGCGTCAGCACAGCTGACTCCCGCACTGACCCGGTCAACGCGCGGTACGAGATCCGCTTTGTGGTCTGCGGCGCGGTGGGCGTCATCCGCGCCTGGATCGCCTCCGGCCTGCGCGAGGAGCCCGCGCGCATCGCGGGGCTTTTGTGGCGGCTGTCGCGCGCGGAATCCCGCTGACCGCCGCCGTCCGACGACCGTTTTTTCCCGGAATTTGCAAAGGAGAGCAAAAAAGCATGGTACCGTTCTGGTTTATGATCGCCGTTCCGAGCATGTGGCTGATTCTGCTGCCGTTGGATTTCCTCGTCTGCACCGTCGTGCTGTTCCTCTCGTCGAAGCTCTTTTCCGTCGGCGGCTTCAAGGACTTCTATAAGAAGACCATTCTCAAGGCGCTGGCGGTCAACCTGACGTCGCAGATCATCGGCTCGCTGTTTCTGTTCCTCTCGCAGGGCAATTTCGGCGAGTGGTGGTACGAATTCATCACGACGCCGGTCGCCTTAAACCCGCTCGACAACGTCTACGCGCTCGTCTTCACCGTCGCGGGCATCGCCGTCGCGGGCATCGCGTCGTATTTCTTCCACCGGAAGATCACCCTTGCAAAGCTCGACTTATCGGAAAAGCTTTTTCGCAGCACCGCGCTGACGCTCGCCGTGCTGACGCTGCCGACGATGTACCTGCTGCCGTCGCGGATGCTCTACGATCCGGAGACCCCGGTCGCGAACTTCACAAACCACCTCGTCTGGAGCGTGCAGACCGACTGCGACGTCGAGCCGGCAGCCCCCGTCGCGGCGGGAGAGGTCACGCTGCGCACCGCGGACGGCTTCGAATACGGCTACGCGCTGGCCGAGGCGGTCAATTTCGCCCAGGCCGCCACCTCCACCGTCGAGCGCGAGGCGGAATACCGGCTGACGTTTGCAAATCCCGACGGGGACCGTCCCGCCGCCGTCACGGCGGAGCTGTGGTTCCTCGATACGGGGCTTGCGCTGTTCCGCGTGAACGGCCGCTTCTACCTCGCCGACGAATTCCAGTCCGAGCGCACGCTCTCCATCCTCTCGGGCACCTATACGCCGCCGGTGTACGACGACTATGAGGAGACGGAGGACGCGGCGTCGTGACGCCGTATCTCGTGGAAAACGCGCGCGTGCGGCTGCGTCCGCTCGTGCCGGAGGACGAGAGCCTCGCGCTGCCCGGGGGAGAGGGCACGCTGCGCGAGCGCATCGAGGCGTCGTCGCGCCATCCCGTGCACGCGTGGACGTCGTACACGCTCGCGGTCTGCGCCGCGGGAACGGACGCCTCCCTCGGGTACGCCGCGCTCGCGCCCTTTCACGACGGCTTCCGCTTCGAGCTCTCCGCCCCCGAGACGCTCGCGGAGGACGCGGCGGCGCTCTTTCTGCGCTTCGTGCCGCACCGCTTCGGCATCTGCGAGCTGGACTGCGGCGGCGCGCCCGTTCCCTGCGCCTGGGAAGCGCTGCCCGGCGGACAAACGCTGTACGGCGAGCGCGTCACGCTGCGCCGCACGCGCTCGGATGCGCCGGACACCGAACGCGGCTGGGTCGCGGCGGAGCATTTCGACATCTGTGCGGGGCTGCTGCGCGTGGGGACCTGCTCGCTGCGCACCGGCTATAACGAGGCGCTCTTTTACGGCGGCAACCTCAGCTATACCGTCTTCCCCGCGTTCCGCGGCCGCGGCTATGCCGCCGACGCCGCGCGCACGATGGCGGACTTTGCCTTCCGCGCGGGACTGCCGCAGCTCGCCATCACCTGCGTTCCCGACAACACGGCGTCGCGGAAAACCGCCCTGCGCGCGGGCTTCCGGCCCGAGGGCGTCTTCCCCATTCCGAAAACGCTCGGGCTGTACGCGGAAAACCGGCGCGAGGCCTGCCGGTATGTGCGAAAGCCCGGCGATCCGCCCTGCCCGGCGGAAGGCGGCACGGAAACCGGATAAAAAACGCGTTTTTTTGCGTATTTCCCCCTTGACAGAGGGGATAATAAGTGTTATGATAATCTGGCGCACGGTTTTGGATAACCGAAGTGCGCCACGGAACCCTCTGCGCAGGGTGGGGCAAGCCGCCTCCCCGTCCTCATCCCGGGCTCAGGGCAATTACTATGTAACGGAGGAACCCCAAACATGCTTCTGAAGGAACAGAAAACCGCCATTATCGAAGCCAACCGCACCCACGAGACCGACACCGGCTCTCCCGA
This sequence comes from Clostridiaceae bacterium, assembly GCA_016297585.1. GTDB lineage: Bacteria > Bacillota > Clostridia > Oscillospirales > QAMX01 > JAAZKA01. Next base: position 14,687 of record JAEDGJ010000021.1, on the reverse strand, counting down.
AGTCCAGATCGCCATCCTGACCGAGCGCATCAACCAGCTCAACGCGCACCTCGCCGTCTTCAAGAAGGACAAGCACTCCCGCACCGGTCTGCTGAAGATGGTCGGCCAGCGCCGCAAGCTCCTCAACTACCTCCAGAAAAAGGATATCGAGCGTTACCGCGCCCTGATCGCGAAGCTCGGTCTGCGCAAGTAAGTCAAGAAAACTGCGAAGGGCGGGAGCGCCGGAACGAACGCGGCGCCTCCTTCCCTTCGTTTTTCACGCCGGCGAAAATGCGCGGCGCGCGGGCGTGAACGCACCCTTCCCCCAAAAAGGCGGGAAAGACCGCCGTTTTGCCGCCAAATTTTAGCCGCCGCATCGGTTTAGTATTTGAAAGAGCGCTTTATCGCCCGGATAAACGCCGTTTCAAGTGCTAAACGTGCGGCGAGTCATGAAAAAAAGGAGCAGCAGCTATGATTACCCACATGCAGTTTCCGAACTACCACAGCTTCTCCATGGAGCTGTGCGGCCGCACGCTCACCGTCGAGACCGGCAAGGTCGCCCAGCTCGCCAACGGCTCGTGCCTGATCCGCTACGGCGATACCGTCCTGCTCGTCACCGCGACGATGTCCCAGACCCCCCGCGCCGGCATCGACTTCTTCCCCCTCTCCGTCGACTTCGAGGAGCGCCTCTACGCCGTCGGCCGCGTGCCCGGCAGCTGGGGACGCCGCGAGGGCCGTCCGTCCGAGAAGGCCATCCTCGCCTCCCGCCTGATCGACCGCCCCGTGCGTCCGCTCTTTAACAAGGATATGCGCAACGACGTCGCCGTCGCCTGCACCGTCATGAGCGTCGACCACGACAACATCCCCGAGGTCGTCGCGATGATCGGCACCTCCGTCGCGATCTCCATCTCCGACATCCCGTGGAACGGCCCGATCTCCGGCACCGTCGTCGGCCTCATCGACGGCGAGTATGTGATGAACCCCACCGCCGCCCAGCGCAAGGAGAGCAAGATGTATGTCACCGTCGCCTCCACGCGCGACAAGGTCGCGATGATCGAGGCCGGCGCCGACCAGGTCGAGGATGAGATCGTCCTCGAGGGCATCATGAAGGCGCATGAGTTGAACCGCACCGTCATCGAGTTCATCGACACGATCGTCGCCGCCGTCGGCAAGGAAAAGACCACGAACATCTGCCTCGCGCCGCATGACGACGAGCTGACCGCGAAGGTGCACGACTACGCGCTCGAGAAGATGCGCGAGTGCATGGACACCGACGACAAGACCGTCCGCGACGCGCGTCTGGCCGTCCTCACCGCCGACGTGAAGGAACACTTCGCCGAGGAATACCCGGATGCCGACGCGCTGCTCGGCGACGCGCTCTATAAGCTCGAGAAGTTCGTCGTGCGCGACTGGCTGATGCAGGGCAAGCGCGTCGACGGCCGCGCGATGGATCAGGTGCGCCCGCTGGCCGCCGAGGTCGGCGTGCTGCCGCGCACCCACGGCTCGGGACTCTTCACCCGCGGCCAGACCCAGGTGCTCACCGTCGCGACGCTCGGCACGATGGCCGACGTCCAGGCGCTCGACACCATCGGCGAGGAAGAGACCAAGCGCTATATGCACCACTACAACTTCCCGTCCTACTCCGTCGGCGAGGCCAAGCCCTCCCGCGGCCCCGGACGCCGCGAGATCGGCCACGGCGCGCTCGGCGAGCGTGCGCTCGATCCCGTCATCCCCTCCGAGGACGAGTTCCCCTACTGCATCCGCCTCGTCTCCGAGGTGCTGTCGTCGAACGGCTCGACGTCGCAGGGCTCGATCTGCGGCTCGACGCTCGCGCTGATGGACGCCGGCGTGCCGATCAAGGCGCCCGTCGCCGGCATCTCCTGCGGCCTGATCACGAAGGGCGACGAGTGGCGCACCTTCACCGACATCCAGGGCGTCGAGGACTTCTTCGGCGACATGGACTTCAAGGTCGCCGGTACGAAGAAGGGCATCACCGCGATCCAGATGGACCTCAAGGTCGACGGCCTGACCCGCGACATCATCGCGTCGGCGTTCGAGCGCACGAAGAAGGCGCGCTTTGAGATCCTCGACGAGATCATGCTGCCCTGCATCTCCGAGCCGCGCGCCGAGCTGTCGCCGTACGCGCCGAAGATGCTCTCGACGAAGATCGACCCCGAAAAGATCCGCGAGGTCATCGGCAAGGGCGGCTCCGTCATCCAGAAGATCACCGCCGAGACCGGCACGAAGATCGACATCGAGGACGACGGCTCCGTCTTCATCTCCGCGATCGACATCGACGCCTGCCGCCGCGCGCTCGCGTGGGTCATGGGCATCGCGCACGATCCGACGCCGGGCGACGTCTACTACGGCCGCGTCACGCGCATCATCCCGATCGGCGCGTTCGTCGAGCTGGCGCCGGGCAAGGAGGGCCTTGTCCACATCTCGAAGCTCGAAAACCGCCGCGTCGAGAAGGTCGAGGACGTGCTGAACGTCGGCGACATGACCTGGGTCAAGGTCATGGAGATCGACGAGAAGGGCCGCGTCAACCTGTCCCGCAAGGACGTCCGCGACGAGGAAAAGATCATCCGGTAAGCGTTTATACGAAAACTGTACAGGGGGCGGGCGGTCTTTTGCCCGTCCCCCGTTTTTTCCCCTCTCCCCGCGCGAAAAACGCGGAGGGGAGCATCCCGCCGCACTCCGCGGCATCAAGGAGGTACCGGGCAAATGGAGCTGATTACCTGCGCAAACGGCGTGCGCATCGCGTACGAGAAGGTGCCGGCGGTGCGCTCGGCGTCGCTGGGCATCTGGGTCGCCAACGGCAGCCGCTATGAGAGCGCCGCGGAAAACGGCATCTCGCATTTCATCGAGCATATGCTCTTCAAGGGCACGCCCTCGCGCTCCGCGTCGGACATCGCGGCGCAGATGGACCACCTCGGCGGCCAGTTCAACGCCTTTACGACGAAGGAGAACACGACGTTCTACTTCCGGACGCTCGACGAGCAGCTTCCCGCCGCGATCGACGTCCTCGGGGACATGTTTTTCCACTCGCTGTTCCGCGACCGCGACCTCGCGCTCGAGCGTACCGTCGTGTACGAGGAGATCGACATGGTCGAGGACACGCCGGACGAGCTCGCGGGCGACAAGCTCGCGGGCGTCGCGTTCGACGGCTCCCCGCTCGGCTTCCCGATCATCGGCACGCGCGAAACGCTCGCCGGGATGACCGGAGAGACGCTGCACCGCTATATGGACGCGCACTATGTGCCGGCAAACACCGTCGTCTCGCTCGCGGGCAGCTTCGACGACGCGGTGCTCGACCGGCTGTGCGCGCTGTTCGGGGCGATGCCGGCTTCCCCCGCGCCGCGCGCGGCAGCCGCGTCCTATCACGCGGGCGAGAGCTTTACCGACAAGAAGATCGAGCAGAACCATCTGTGCCTCGGCTTCCCCGGCATCGCCGCCGACGCGCCCGACCGGTTCGAGGCGCAGGTGTTTTCGAACATCCTCGGCGGCGGCATGAGCTCGCGGCTCTTCCAGCGCGTGCGCGAGGACGCGGGGCTGTGCTATTCGATCTACACCTACCAGAGCTCCTACGCCGACACGGGGCTGTTCGGCGTCTATACGGCGCTGTCGCCGTCGAGCATGGCGCGCGCGGAGAGCTTGATCCGCGAGGTGATCGACGAGTTCCTCGAAAACGGCCCGACGGAGGAGGAGATGGCGCGCACGCTCGGCCAGATCCGCTCGAACCTGCTGATGGGGCTCGAATCGACGATGAGCCGCTCCAACCGCATGGGGCAGTCGCTGCTGCTGCTGGGACGCGTGCCGCCGCTGGAGGAGACGCTCGAGCGCTATCACGCGGTCACGCGCGAGGGCGTGCTGGACTTTGCGCGCCGGACCTGCGACTATTCGCGCCTGTCCCGTGCGGTCGTCGGCAAGTCCCACGACTGAGTGGGCCGTCCCACGACTGCGTGGGACGGCCCTGCGGCAAAGTAAGGGCAAAAAAAACGGTCTGAACCGGCGTCCCCGACGCATAAGATTGTCCCGTAGGGAAAAATTCCGCACGGGGGAGGTCTTTTCATGTCGGGGACGCTTTCTGCGTTCGCGGTCGGCGCCGCGGGCGCATTGCTCGGCTTTTTCGTCTCGTATCTGCTGCGTCCGGCGGCGCTGCGGTACGCGCTGCGGTTTGCGGCGGGGGTGATGCTCGGCGTCGCGGCGTTCGAGCTGATGCCGGAGGCGCTCTCGCGCGGCGGACTCGGACGCGTGCTCGCGGGCACCGCGCTCGGGGAGGCGTTCTGCCTTTCCCTGCAGGCGGTCTTCGAGCGGCGCGCGTGGCGGGGCTTTACCGCCGCGGCACTCTGCGCCGCCGCCGGCATCGCCGCGCACAATCTGCCCGAGGGGCTTGCCATCGGCGCGGGCTGCGCGGCGTCGGCGGCGCTCGGCAGGAAGCTTGCGCTGACGATCCTCCTGCACGACATCCCCGAGGGCGCGGGGGTGGCGCTGCCGCTGCGGCTCTCGGGTAAGCGCGCGGGAACGGTGTTTTTGCTGACGCTCGCCTCCGGACTGCCGACGGGGCTCGGCGCGCTCATCGCCCGGACGTTCGGCGCCGCTCCCGGAGACGGCGCGCTGGCGCTGTCGCTCGCGTTCGCGGGCGGGGCGATGCTCTGGGTCGCGTTCGGCGCGCTGCTGCCGGCGCAGGACGGCGAGCCGTTCGGCCGCGGCGACGCGCTTTCCTGCACCGCGGGACTGCTCGCGGGCTTCATTGCCGCCGCGCCGCATTAAAGCTTCGTTCTTTTCGCCGAAGTTTTGCGAAAACCGGCGGTTTGCCCCTTTACATTTGGGGGAAAATAGTTTATACTAAGTCTGTATAACGAATTTTGCAATTTGCAAACGGTTTTTCCGGCGGAGTCCGGTACGGAAAGCGGGGGAAGACACGCGATGCTCGACAATACGATCAAATTTCGGCTGAATGCCGACCGGGAACAGGAAATGCGCGATATTTTGCTGACCGTGTACCGGGCGCTCGTCGAAAAGGGCTACGATCCCGTCAATCAGATCGTCGGATACCTGCTCAGCGAGGATCCGACGTATATCACGAACCACAAAAACGCGCGCGCGCTCATCCGCATGATCGACCGGGACGAGCTTCTGCAGGAGCTCGTGCGCAACTACCTGCGGGAGAAGTAAGCATGAGCCTTGCCAGAGGCCCGCTCGGGCGCACGGGGCTGACGGTGCCGCGCATCTGCTTCGGGAGCCTGACGATGGCGCCGCTGCAGGGGGATTTCTCCGTCGAACGCGCGGCCGAGGTCATGGCCTACGCCTTCTCGCGCGGCATCAATTTCGTCGACTGCGCGCAGCTCTACCGCGTCTATCCGCAGGTGGGCGCCGCCCTCCGGCGGTACGGACGGGACGACGTCACCGTCGCGTCGAAGGCGTATGCCTACACGCGCGAAATGGCCGTGGACGCCGTCGACGAGGCGCGGCGGCTTCTCGACCGCGACGTCATCGACATCTTCATGCTGCACGAGCAGGAGAGCCTCTTTACCGTAAAGGGGCATAGGGAGGCGCTCGACGCGCTCTATACGCTCAAAAGCCGCGGCATCGTGCGCGCGGTGGGCATCTCGACGCACTATATCGCGGGGGTGGACGCCGCCGCCGCGATGGGTCTCGACGTCGTGTTCCCGCTCATCAACGTGGACGGCTGGGGCATCGTCGACGGCAGCCGCGCCGGGATGGAGCGCGCCATCGCCCGCGCCGCCGCCGCGGGACTGGGGATCATGGCGATGAAGGCCTTCGGCGGGGGAAACCTCCACGGCAAGCCGCGCGAATGCCTCGAGTATATCACCCGCCTGCCCGGCATCGCGTCCGTCGCGCTCGGGATGCAGAGCGAGGAGGAGGTCGACGCAAACCTCCGCTTCTTCGAGACGGGCGCCTTCACGCCCGCGCAGGAGGCCGCCATCCGCGCGCGTCACCGGCGGCTGCACATCGAGGAATGGTGCGTCGGCTGCGGCCGCTGCGTCGAACGCTGTCCCAACGGCGCGGCGCGCGTCATCGACGGCCGCATGATGCCCGATCACGCCAAATGCGTGCTCTGCGGCTACTGCGGCGCGGCCTGCGATCAGTACGCGATCAAGGTCCTCTAAAGCCCCCGCCCCGTCCTTTTTTAGGCGCTTTCCCGGCAGATGTGCCAAAAATTGTCGGGAAATTTTAGTTGTCAGACTCTTTACAAAAATGAAGTCATATGGTATAATAGTTACGAAGTGGTAACAAGCGGTAACATTTCGGGAGTTTCTGTCGGAAGCGCCCGGAACGGCGGCGCTTTTGGGACCGCTTCGAAAAAACGGAGGAAACGACATGGCAATCACCCCTAAGAAAGCCCCTGAGAATCTGGTGTACCGCGGCCGTCCGCTTCTGCGGCAGGGCGGCGAGCTGTATTACGGCGATATGCGGGATCCGTACATCGTGATGCTGCGGATCCTGGAAACGAAAAAGCTGGGGGATTTCACGGTAGCGTCGCGGGTCGCGGTCTCGCTGCTGAAGACGGCAGCCGACGCAAGCCCGCTGGAGAGGATCGTCAAGCACGGCGAGAAGCCCGGCCTGTACGATGCGCTGGACATCGGCGCCGTGTGGCTGGAGCGTGCGCTGTCGGCCGAGAAGGGATAAAAGCCTGTTCGCTCCTTTGCCTAAAAAGGAGACTACTACCAATGACGGAATCAAACTCGCGCGGAGGACGTCGCGTACTGCGGACGCTGCTGGCGGCGGTCGTCATGGCGGCGGCGCTTGCCGTATGCTCGTTTGCGCTCGAGGGAACGGTTGACGCATCGATCCTGAACGTGCGCTCGGAGACGTCGGTCAAGTCCGGCATCGTCACGAAGATCGCGCGCGGCGACAACGTGGAGATCCTCAGCCGCTTCGGCAACTGGTACAAGATCAACGCCGGCGGCAAGACCGGCTTCGTCTTCGTCGACTACGTCGACTTTGACGAGGACATCTACGTCGAGATCGGCTTCGGCGTCGTCAGCGCGTCCAGCGCGTCGTCGACGGTGAACATCCGCATGGAGCCCTCCGTCGAGGGCGAGCGCGTGACGCGCCTGCTGTCCGGCACGAAGGTGCGCATCCTCGGCTATACGGACGGCTGGTACTACGTCCGCTACGCGGAGTACGTCGGCTACATATCGGCGGATTACCTGAAGGTCTACGGCGTCGTCTACGGCCCGTCCACGGCGAACGACCCGGACGCGCTCGACCCGAACATCACCGAAGACCTCCCGAATTCGTCGAACTACGCGACGATCGAGGAGACGATCAGCCCCGCGGACGTCGTACAGGCGCTCGAGGCGTCCCCGACGACGTCGGAGCGCACGAAGATCGTCGAGTACGCGATGACCTTCATCGGCACGCGCTACGTCTACGGCGGCGCGTCCCCGTCGACCGGCTTCGACTGCTCCGGCTTTACGCAGTACGTCTTCAAGAATTTCGGCTATTCGCTGAACCGCTCCTCCGCCGCGCAGATCAAGAACGGCACCTCGATCTCGAAGGATGAGCTTCGCCCCGGCGACCTCGTCTTCTTCTCCCGCGCGGGCTATGCCGTCGGCCATGTCGGCATCTACGTCGGCGACAACAGCTTCATCCACGCGCCCTCGACCGGCGACTATGTCAAGATCTCGAGCCTCGACGAAGCGTATTACCTGACCCGCTACGTCGGCGCGCGGCGCATCGTGAGCGACTGAGCGCCATACCCCCGTCAGTCATAAAAACCCCCGGCGGGCGCGGACCTCGCCCATTTGAAAAAACCCCTTTTTGCGCGGCGCCGCCGGCAAAGGGGTTTTTTCGGTGAAGCACGCTCCCCCGCCCTTTTTCCCGAAAAAGGAGATTTTTGATAAGACCATGCGGCTGGACTTTCTGGACCGCCCCGAATACGGCGACTGCGAACCGATTTCGCTCGTTCTCGACGGCGTTGACAACATCCCGGCGGTGCTGACGCGGTATTCGACGAAGATTCTGCCGCTGCCGCGCCACCGGCACGACTATGTGCAGATCAACTACATCCTCAAAGGCGGCGCGCGCCACATGATCGGCGGGCACGCGTTCGAGGTCACGAAGGGCGACATCTTCATCGTGCCGCCCTATGTGCCGCACCGCATCCTGCCGTCCGAGGACGCATCGGCTGCGGACGACGGCATCATCTGCGAGTTCGAATTCGCGCCGGAGTTCATCAATTCCAACTTCACCGACTACGCCGAGGCCAAGAGCTTCTTCGATTTTGCCTATATCGAGCCGTTTCTGGTCACGGAGGCCCATGTGCGGCCGTTTCTGAACCTGACGGGCAGCCTGCAGCTCGAGGTCGAGGGCATTCTCGACGAGGCGTACGCCGAATACACGGAAAAGCGCGACGGCTACGGACTCGTCATCAAGTCGCTCCTGTTAAAGCTCCTCGTCCTCGTCGGACGGCGCTATACCGAGGCCATCCGCGCCGACGGCAGCATCTACGACCGCCACAGCCGCGCCATCCACGACGTCATGCGCTTCGCCGAGGAGCACTACCCGGAGGAGATCTCGCTTGCCGACGCGGCGCGCATCGCGATGCTGTCGCCGTCGTACTTCCGGAATATGTTCAAAAGCGTCACGGGCAAGACCTTCGTCGAGTACCTGATGCAGGTGCGGCTCGCCCACGCCTGCGAAAGGCTCACCCGCACGGCGGACTCCGTCACGGACATCTGCGGCGCGGTCGGCTTCAACAGCGTCGCGCATTTCAACAAATCCTTCAAGCGCATCATCGGCGAAACGCCGAGCGAGTACCGCAAAAATCACGCGAACGGATAGAAAGGACCCTCCCTTTATGGAACAGTTTCTCAAAACGCTCTCCTCCTCCGCGCCGACGCCCGGCGGCGGGGGTGCGGCGGCGCTCTCGGGCGCGGTCGCGGCTTCCCTGGCGTCGATGGTCGCGAATCTGACCACCGGCAAGAAGCGCTACGCCGCGTATCAGGCCGAGCTCGATGAGATCCTCGCCGAGACCGCCGCGCTGCGCGATGCGCTTTACGGCTTCATCGCCCGCGACGCCGAGGCCTTCGAGCCGCTCTCCCGCGCCTACGGCATCCCGAAGGACGCGCCCGGCCGCGACGAGACGCTCGAGGCCGCGCTGCACGCCGCGGCGGAGGTGCCGCTTGCGCTGCTCGAGACGCTCGTGCGCCTTGTGCCCATCTGCGAAAGGCTCCTGGTCATCGGCTCGAAGCTCGCGGTCAGCGACGTCGGCTGCGCGGCGGCGGCTTGCCGGAGCGCGGCGGACAGCGCGGCGCTCAACGTCTATATCAACACCAAGCTCATGCGCGACCGGGACTATGCCGCGTCGCTCAACGCGCGCACGGACGCGGCGCTCACGTCGATCGACACGGCCTGCGAAACGATCTACAACGCGGTGCGCGCCCGCGTGAAGGGAGAAACGGCATGACGGAATTACGGGGACTGCCCGCCGCACGGGCGATCACGGCCAGATGCAAGACGGAGATCGAGGCGCTGCGCGCGCGCGGCGTCGTGCCGACCCTCGCCATCCTGCGCGTCGGCGAACGGGGCGACGACCTCTCCTATGAGCGCGGCGCGGTCAAGCGCTTTGCGTCGGCGGGCGCCGAGACGCGCGTCATCGCGCTGCCCGAGACCTGCACGCAGGACGAGCTCGACGCCGCCGTGCGCGGCATCAATGAGGACGACGGCATCCACGCGGCGCTCATCTTCCGCCCGCTGCCGAAGCACCTGTCGGAGGAACGCGTCAAAACCCTGCTCGACCCCGAAAAGGACGCCGACTGCATGACGCCCGCGAGCGCCGCGGCGCTCTTCATGGGACGCGCGGTCCTGCCCCCCTGCACGCCGCAGGCGGTCATCGAGCTGCTCGATCATTACAACATCCCGCTGTCCGGCGCGAAGGTCACGCTGATCGGCCGCAGCCTCGTCGTCGGAAAGCCCCTCGCCCTCCTGCTGATCGCGCGGAACGCGACCGTGACGGTCTGCCACACGAAAACGCGCGAGCTTCCCGCCGAGGCGCGCGCGGCGGACATCCTGATCGCGGCCGCGGGGTCCGCGAAGATGGTCACGGCGGAGTTTACGCGTCCCGGGCAGGTCGTCGTGGACGTCGGCATCAACGTCGTGGACGGCGCGCTCTGCGGCGACGTCGATTTTGACGCCGTATCGGCCGTCGCGGACGCCGTATCGCCGGTGCCGGGCGGCGTCGGCTCGATCACGACGGCGGTGCTGCTCGAGAACACCGTAAAAGCTGCCCAAAAACGGCTCTGAAAAAATTCGAAATTTCGTTCTTGACATTCCGGCGCCGAAATGCTACAATAATCGACGAACTGAATAGACGATAAAGGCTGTGACGAAGATTGCCCCGGGCAGGACGATTGCAGAAAGCCGGCGTTTGATGCGAGCCGGTATGTTTTCCCGAGCGGCTGGTCCCTTCCGAGCCGGATACCCGAATCCCCACGAAGACCCGGGGCAGTAAGGCGTCCCGCGTATGCTGCGTCAGTGCATAGAGGTTGTCTGACTTCGAAAACAAAGGCTGTGACGAAGACGGAACCCGCCGCGAATTTTGCAGAGAGCCGGGGATTTTTGGTGTGACCCCGGTAAAGGAGCGCGGAGCTTCCCATCCCTTCCGAGCCGGAGGTCCGAAAAGGCGGTTTTCCCCCGAGTAGGCGCTTCCCGTGACTGCTGCGTCAATGCATAGAAGTTAGCATGACTTCGAAGAGGTGGCGGACCGTCCGTGTCCGCAATTTGAGTGGTACCGCGAGTGCAAACCCCAAACCAGAGTTTTACACCCGTCTCAAAGCAAAAAAAGGCTTTGAGACGGGTTTTCTTTTTGCCTCGGAGCGTGAAAAAAACTGCGCATACCGAAGAAGGAAGGGTAAAACATGCTGTCACTCGATCAGGTATTCAACGCGCAGACGGTGCTCAAAAGCATCATCCGCGAAACGCATGTCGTCCGCGCCTACGGCATCGCGCCGGAATGCGAGCTGTTCCTCAAGCCCGAGAACCTGCAGATCACCGGCTCGTTCAAGGTGCGCGGCTCGGCGTACAAGCTCGCCATGCTCTCCGACGCGGAGAAGGAAAAGGGCGTCATCGCGTGCTCCGCGGGCAACCACGCCCAGGGCGTCGCGCTCGCGGCGTCGCGCTGCGGCATCCGCTCCGTGATCTGCCTGCCGGACACCGCGCCGATCTCCAAGGTGGAGGCCACCAAGGGCTACGGCGCCGAGGTCTGCCTCGTGGAGGGCTGCTACGACGACGCCTGCCGCCGTGCGCGCGAGCTGCAGGCGGAGCACGGCTACACCTTCGTCCACCCCTTCGACGACGAGTACGTCATCGCCGGCCAGGGCACGATCGCGCTGGAGACCATCCACGACCTCGACGACATCGACGCGGTCATCGTCCCCATCGGCGGCGGCGGTCTGATCTCCGGCATCGCCTATACCATCAAGCAGATCCGCCCGTCCATCAAGGTCTACGGCGTGCAGGCGGCGGGCGCACCGAGCATGTATCGGTCGATTCAGGAAAACAGCATCCAGTGCCTGCCGTCCGTGCAGACCATCGCCGACGGCATCGCCGTCAAGCAGCCGGGCGAGAACACCTTTGCGCTCGTCGGCCAATACGTCGACGACATCGCCCTCGTCAGCGACGACGAGGTCTCAAGCGCCATCCTCGCGCTGATCGAGCGGCAGAAGATGATCGCCGAGGGCGCGGGCGCCGTATCGGTCGCCGCCGCGATGTTCGGCAAGTTCCCGATCGCGGGAAAGCGCGTCGTGAGCATCGTCTCGGGCGGCAACATCGACGTGACCAGCCTCTCGCGCGTCATCGACCGCGGCCTGCGCAACTCCGGCCGCTCCACAAGCCTTCTCATCGAGCTGATCGACAAGCCCGGCCAGCTCAAGGAAATCTCCCGCATCATCGCCGACTGCGGCGGCAACGTCACCGGCGTGCATTACGAAAAGGGCCACACCGAAAGCGTCAACGGCTGTTTCCTGCGCATCGAGATGGAAACCAGGGATTTTGACCACGTCCGCCTGATCACGCAGTCCCTGCGCGGCGAAGGGTTCAAGATCGTGTAATTTTTCTCCCCCCCAGACTTCAGCAGAAAAAGGAATGAAAACCATGCTATTATCCGGCGCGGACATCCTCGTCCTCACGCTCCTTGAACAGGGCTGCGACACCGTGTTCGGCTATCCCGGCGGACAGATCCTGAACGTCTACGACAGCCTTTACCGGTACAGCGACCGCATCCGCCACATCCTGACCGCCCACGAGCAGGGCGCCGCCCACGCCGCCGACGGCTACGCGCGCGCCACCGGACGCCCCGGCGTCGTCATCTCCACCTCCGGGCCGGGCGCCACGAACCTCGTCACCGGCATCGCGACCGCCTACCTCGATTCCGTCCCCCTCATCGCCGTCTGCGGCAACGTCCCGACCACGCAGATCGGCTCCGACAGCTTCCAGGAGATCGACATCACCGGCATCACGCTGCCGATCACGAAGCACAACTACTTCGTCGGCTCCGTCGAGCAGCTCGCCCCGACCATCCGCGAGGCGTTTGCGCTGGCGATGTCCGGCCGCCCGGGTCCGGTGCTCATCGACATCCCCAAGGACGTCCAGATCGCCCAATGCGAGTACACCCCCGCCCCGCCCGCGTCTCCCGAGCCGCCCCGCGCCGCCAAGGAGCTGCGCCTGCGCGAGGCCGCGGACATCATCAACGCCGCCTCCCGTCCCTTCCTCTACTTCGGCGGCGGTCTCATCGCCTCGAACGCCGAGGAGGAGCTGCTCGCCCTTGCCGAAACGCTCGACGCGCCCATCGGCTGCTCGCTGATGGGGCTCTCCGCCATCCCCACCGCCCATCCGCGCTTTCTCGGGATGCAGGGCATGCACGGACACTACGCCTCGTCCATGGCGATGCACCACGCCGACCTCATCCTCTCGCTCGGCGTCCGCTTCAACGACCGCGTGACCGGCAACCGCGCGAAATTCGCGACCGGCGCGAAGATCGTCCACATCGACGTGGACGGCTCGGAGCTGTCAAAGACCGTGAACGCCGCCTGCGGGCTGCGCGGCGACGTCAAACTGACGCTGCAGGGGCTGCTGCCGCTGCTCAAGCCGAAGAAAAACCCCGAATGGAGCGAGACGGTCGCGCGCTTTCGCCGCGAGGAGGAGGAGACCCTCGATCACCGCGACGGCCTGACGCCGCGGCGCGCCATCCTGACGCTGAACCGGCACCTCGGGAAAAACACCGCCGTCGCGACCGACGTCGGCCAGCACCAGATGTGGGCGGCGCAGAATCTGACGTTCTCCACGCCCCGGCGCTTCATCTCCAGCGGCGGTCTCGGCACGATGGGCTTCGGGCTCGGCGCGGCGATCGGCGCGGCCTTCGGCACCGGCGAGCGCAGCGTGCTCGTCACGGGCGACGGCAGCTTCGGCATGTGCTTAAACGAGCTCGCGACCGCGGTTTCGCATCATATCCCGGTCGTCATCCTGCTATTGAATAACGGCGTGCTCGGCATGGTGCGCCAGTGGCAGACCTTGTTCTTCAACAAACACTATTCGAACACCGTGCTCGACCGCAAGACCGATTTCGTCGCCCTCGCGCGCGCGTTCGGCGCGGACGGCGAGGCGGTCTCCACCCCCGAAGCGCTGGACGAGGCGCTCACGCGCGGCTTCGCCGCCGAAGGACCCTACGTCATCGACTGCGCGATCGACAAGGACGAATTTGTCCTTCCCATGCTCCCGCCCGGCGGCAGTATGGACGACATCATTGTAAGGTTAGGTGACTGACATGAACAGATATACCGTCGCGGTGCTGGTCCGCAACCAGTTCGGCGTTCTCAACCGCGTTACCAGCATGTTCCGCCGCCGTCAGTTCAACATCAGCGCCCTGACCGTCAGCGAAACCGAGTCGAGCCTTCTCTCCCGCATCACCGTCAGCTTCGACGGCGAGGAGTCCTGCAAGCAGCAGCTCATCAACCAGCTCTACAAGCTCCCCGACGTCCGCTCGATCAAGGAGATCACCCCCGCAAACTCCATCAGCTGCGAGCTGCTGCTCATCAAGATGCGCAACGACCCCGCCACCCGCAACGACATCCTCGCCGCCGCCGATGCCTTCGGCGCCGTGACCGTCGACTACTCCAAGGATTCCGTCACCTTCCGTCTCACGGACGAATCCCGCAAGCTCGACGACTTCATCAACCTGATGCGCGACTACCACATCCTCGAAATCTGCCGCACCGGCAGCGTCTCCCTTGAAAAGGGCGCCGCAACCATCAGCCAAACCATCAATTTCTAATACAAAATCGAAGAAAAGAGGAACACAAAAATGGCCAGAATCTTTTATCAGCAGGACTGCGATCTCCAGAAGCTCGCCGGAAAGACCGTCGCGATCATCGGCTACGGCTCCCAGGGACATGCCCACGCGCTCAACCTGAAGGACAGCGGCGTCGACGTCGTCGTCGGCCTGTACGAGGGCTCGAAGAGCTGGGCGAAGGCCGAGGCGCAGGGACTGCGCGTCATGACGAGCGCCGAAGCCGCGAAGGCCGCCGACATCATCATGATCCTCATCAACGACGAGAAGCAGGCCGCCCTCTATAAGGAGAGCATCGAGCCGAACCTGACCGAAGGCAAGACCCTCGCCTTCGCGCACGGCTTCAACATCCACTTCGGCTGCATCAAGCCCCCGAAGAACGTCAACGTCATCA
>JAEDGJ010000020.1 GCA_016297585.1 Clostridiaceae bacterium | reverse complement strand
CCGCCGAAGGTGCCGAAGTGCTTGGTAAAGGCTTCGGAGGCAAGGCCGAGCTTCGTCGCGCCGGAGATCGACGCGCCGGTCTGCAGATCGACGACGCCGCTGGTCAGGATCACCAGCGCGGTCAGCGTGCAGACGATGATGGTATCGAAGAACACCTCAAAGATGCCCCAGAGCCCCTGCGTGACGGGCTCCTTGACGTTGGACGTGGAGTGCACCATGACGGAGGAGCCGAGTCCCGCTTCGTTCGAGAACACGCCGCGCTTGAAGCCCCAGGTGATCGCCTGCATGATGACGGCGCCGCCGATGCCGCCCGCCGCGGCCTTGAAGCTGAACGCGGTCGTGAAGATCGCCCGGAACGCCGCGCCGACCTGACCGATGTTCATGCCGATGATGACCACGGAGCCGATGATGTAGAAGACCGCCATGAAGGGCACGATGCGCTCGTTGGCGCGGGCGATACGCTGCAGGCCGCCGATGATGACGAGCGCCGCGACGATCATGATGATGCCGCCGACGATGAGCCCGTCCGCCGTGGCGCTGCCGGTGGTGAACCCGACGCCGACGATGCTTTCGCGGATCGAGGTGACCTGACCCATGTTGCCGATGCCGAAGGACGCCAAGACCGCAAAGAGCGAGAACAGCACGGCGAGCACCTTGCCGATCGTTTTGCAGTGCTTCTTGGCGCCGAGGCCGTCGCGCAGATAGTACATGGCGCCGCCGCTCCATTCGCCGTCCTTATTCCGGCGGCGGAAGAAGATGCCGAGGACGTTTTCGGAGTAGTTGGTCATCATGCCGAAGATGGCCACGATCCACATCCAGAAGACGGCGCCGGGGCCGCCCATCGTGATCGCGTAGGCGATGCCCGCGATGTTGCCGGTGCCGATGGTCGCGGAAAGCGCCGTGCAGAGCGCCTGGAACTGGGAGATCGACTTTTTGTCGCTGCTCTTCAGGATGTCCTTTTTGCGGAAGAGACTGCCGACCGTCTCGCGCATGGTATGTCCGAAATGCGTAAACTGAAAGCCCCGGGTCAGGATGGTCATCAGGATGCCGGTGCCGATGAGCAGCAGCAGCGCGGGCGGCCCCCATACGACGCTGTTGACCGCATTGTTGACTTTTTCCACGACGGAAATGAACGAACCCATAGTTTTCCCTCCAAAAGTGCGGAGATGAGCATGCAAAAGGGAGAATCCGCCGGTTCGGCAAATTCTCCCATTCAGTACAAAAAACGAGCTTTCCCGGAGGAACCTCCTCCGGTCAGCGTACCCATTCTCCGTCCTTTTGCCTGAGAGATTTCAGTAACAAAAATTACTGTTGCACCTTCGGCACCGCAGCAGATGCGGCTTCTCCGGAGTACCATCCGCACGCAGTCCCGACACTTGCGTGTCACCTGAGAGTGTTACTCCTTCGGCGGCCGGGAACGGCCTTTTCCTGCGCGTTTCACATAGCACATATCCAGTTGTGTGTATATTATACATCCGTTTTCTTCATTCGTCAAGTAATATGACAAATATTTTGCCCATTCCCGTTCATTTTGCGTGAAATGTCCAAAAAGATCGCCGGTTTGCCGCGCAATCCCGTACCGATGCACATATCCCCGCACCCGTGCGCCGGTTTCCGGCCGTCAGCCGCGGGCTTTTTCCGCGTCCCGTTCCCGGCTCCGGAACAGGATCGCAAATTCGCTGCCCTTCCCGGGCGCGCTCTCGAGCGTGACCCGCGCGCCGTGCATCGCCGCGCCGTGCTTGACGATGGACAGTCCGAGTCCGGTGCCGCCGGTGCTCTTGGAGTGGCTCTTGTCCACACGGTAAAAGCGTTCGAAAATGCGGGACTGATCCGCCGCCGCGATGCCGATGCCGGTATCCCGGACGACCACGGCGGGGCATCCGTCCCGATACCCGACGGTCACGTCCACGCGTCCGTCCTCGACGTTATAGGAGATCGCGTTGTCGACGAGGTTATAGACCATCTCATAGAGCGTGGAGGAGACGCCCTCCACCGTGACGGGCTCGCCCGTAAGCTCCACCGTTACCTGCGCGGCATCGGCCTTGACGCCGAGCGCCTGCACCACGGTTTTCGCAAGCGTGTACAGCTCGACGGGCGCCTTTTTCTCCCGGATCCCCTCGTCGAGGCTCGACAGCTCGAGGATGTCCTCGATCAGCTTCAGCAGCCGCCGGGCTTCCGTGTCGATCTGGGACAAAAACCGCGGGAAATCCTCCTGCTTCGCGATACCGCCGGAAAGGATCTCCGCGCAGCCGAGGATGGACTGCAGCGGCGTTTTAAGCTCGTGTGAAACATTTGCGGTAAACTCGCGGCGCAGCTCCTCGGCGCGCTCGGTGTCGGTGACATCCATCGCCAGCAGCACGGCGGCGCGGTCTCCGGCATCCTTCCCGCCTTCCCGGACGGGACTCGCCGACAGCCGGTAGATGCGGCCGTCCCAGGTGACGCGGCACTCGTCAAACTCGCCCCCGAACGCGTGCTCCAGCACGTTCTGATACGCCTCGTCGCGGCAGAGCTCGAGCTCGGTCAGTCCGTGCGCGTCCTCCCGCTCAAACAGGGCGTTTGCGGCGCGGTTCGCCATAATGACGCGCCGGTCGGCGCTGAAAACGACCAGCGCCTCGCGCATTTCGTCCACGATGTCCCGGAATTCGCGCTGTTCCTTCTGTAAAAGCGCCGTCGCGACGGCGGCGTCGTTGTTCTTGCGCTCCATACGCAGCAGCAGCGGCGAAAGCTCGTCATACGCGCGGCAGTCCAGCGGGTGCTCGGGATCGATGCGGGCGATCGGTCCGGCGATGCGGGCGGAAAGCAGCTTCGCGAGCAGCGCCGCCAGCGCGCAGGCCAGGAGCAGAATGGGTACGACGACATAGAACATGCCGAAAAAGACGCGCGACACGCTGCGCATCGCCGCCGCAACGCGCAGGACACTGCCGTCCGCCAGCCGGCGCGCGTAGTTATACGTCATCTCCCCGAGCGTGTCGGACGCGCGGGTCGCCTCGCCCGTGCCGGAGGCGAGCGCCTCCTCGATCTCGGGACGGGCGGCATGGTTTTCAAGCGACTCCTCGTCCGCGAAGCTGTCGTACAGCACCTCGCCGTCGGGAGAAACCAGCGTGATGCGGTTTTCGCTCGCGAGTCCCGCCTGACGCAGCGCATCGAGCTCGCCTTCTCCGGCATAGACGGCGAGGATCCCGGCCTCGCTGCGGATCTGCGCGCGGCGCTCGTCGGCAAAGCCGTCGTAAACCGCGAACAGCACGGCCGCGACCGCGATCGCGAGCACGCAGACGGAGCCCAGCAGAATGCTCCAGAAAATCCGCTTTTTCATGCGCCGCCTCCGATCCTGTAGCCGACGCCGCGCACGGTTTCGATGATGTCGCCCGCGCCGCCGAGTTTGGCGCGCAGCGTGCGGATATGGACGTCGACGGTGCGCGTCTCGCCGTCGAAGTCATAGCCCCAGACCGCGGACAGGAGCTCGTCGCGGGTCAGAACGCTGCCCGCGCGCCGCAGCAGCAGCCGCAGCACCTCGAACTCCTTCACCGTCAGCTCGACCGGCACGCCGTCCGCCGTCACGGTATGCGCGCCCGCGTTCAGTACGATTTTCCCCTTCGTATAGATCTCCTCCGCCTTTTCCCGCGGCGCCGCGCGGCGCAGAAGCGCCCGGACGCGGGAAACCAGCTCCATCATGCCGAAGGGCTTTGCGATATAGTCGTCCGCGCCGCCGTCGAGCCCGATCACCTTGTCGTATTCGGTCCCCTTCGCGGTCACGAGGATGATGGGCAGCGTCATTGTCTCCGGCGCGGCACGCAGTCGGCGGAGCACGGACAGCCCGTCCTCACCCGGCAGCATGATGTCGAGCAGCACGAGCTCCGGCAGCCTTTCGCGGCAGGCCGCGTCAAATTCCGCGGCGTCCGCAAATCCCTCCGCCTCAAATCCGGTATTCTGCAGCGTATAGACGACCAGCTCCCGGATGCCGCGGTCGTCCTCCACCACATAAATCACGCCTCTTCCCCCTCGTGCCTGCCCGTCACGGCGTAGATCACCCACTGCGCGATACCCACGGCGTGGTCGCCGATGCGTTCGAGGTACTTGGCGATGAGAAGCGTGTCGAGCGCCGCCTCCCCGCGGGTACGGTCTTCGGAGATCAGGGCGCACATCTCGCCCTTGACCCGGACGAACAGACCGTCCGCGGCGTCGTCGGAGAAGATGACGCGGCGCGCCAGCGTCTCGTCGCGGCGGACAAAGGCGTCCACGGCGCTTGTCACCATGCGGATGACCGCCGTCGCCATTTCCGCGATCGAGCCGCCGGACGCGGCGGATACGTCGCAGGTCGAGCAGAGCTCGGCGATGTCGGCCGCCTGGTTGCCGATGCGCTCCATATCGGTGATGATCTTCAGCGCGACGGTGATCTGCCGCAGATCGCGCGCAACGGGCTGCTGCTGCATGATGAGCTTCATGCAGGACGTTTCGATCTCGCGTTCCCGGCGGTCGATGTCGCGGCTTTTTTCGACCGCGTCGCCGGCCAGCTTCCGGTCGCCGGTCGTCAGCGCCTTCACGGCGCAGGCGATCGCGCCTTCGCAGAGCGCGCCCATCGCGATCAGAGCGGCGTTGAGCGCGTCGAGCTGTTCATGGAATTGACTCCGCATAAGCCTTAACCGAACCTCCCCGTAATGTAGTCTTCGGTGCGGCGATCCGAGGGATTGGAGAAGATCTTCTCCGTATCGCCGTATTCGATCATGCTTCCCAGCAGGAAAAATGCCGTTTTATCCGCAATTCGCGCCGCCTGCTGCATATTATGGGTCACGATAACGATAGTATAGCACTTTTTCAGGGAAAGCGCAAGCTCCTCGATGCGTCCGGTGGAGATCGGGTCGAGCGCGCTCGTCGGCTCGTCCATCAGGAGCACCTCCGGCTCCACGGCGAGCGACCGGGCGATGCAGAGCCGCTGCTGCTGTCCGCCGGAAAGCCCCAGCGCCGACTGCTTTAAGCGCGAGCTGACCTCGTCCCAGAGTCCCGCGTCGCGCAGCGACTTCTCGACGATGTCGTCGAGCCGCGCCTTCCCGCGCACGCCGTGGGTGCGGGGTCCGTAGGCGATGTTGTCGTATACGCTCATCGGGAAGGGGTTGGGCTTCTGGAACACCATGCCGACGCGGCGGCGCAGGAGGTTTGAGTCGGCTCGTTTATCGTAAATGTTCATGCCGTCGAGCAGGAATTTCCCCTCGATACGCACATTTTCCACGAGATCGTTCATCCGGTTCAGACTTTTTAACAGCGTCGACTTTCCGCAGCCGGAGGGGCCGATGAACGCGACGATCTCCCGCTCCGGAATGTTCAGGCTGATGCTCTTGAGCGCCTGAAACGAGCCGTACCACAGATTGGCGTCCTCAATCACAAATTTATCCACGCAGTTCCCTCCCTTTTCCGAGTTTTTTCGCGACGGCATCCGACAGCAGATTCAATCCGAGGCTCACGCCCAGCAGCACGACGGCCGTCGCATAGGCCTTATCCTGCGCGAGCCCCTCTTTCCAGAGCGCGTACATATGGACGGCGAGCGTGCGCCCGCTTCCCATGATGCTCTTCGGGATCTGGGCGACGGTGCCGGCGGTGTAGATCAGCGCGGCGGTCTCCCCGACGACGCGTCCCGTGGCGAGAATGACGCCGGACAGGATGCCGGGCAGCGCCGACGGCAGCGCCACGCGGAAAACCGTGCGCAGCTTGCCCGCGCCGAGCGCGAAGCTCGCGTCGCGCACCGACTGCGGCACGCTCAGAAGCGCCTCCTCCGTCGTGCGCAGGATCACGGGCAGGATCATCAGCGCCAGCGTTACGGCGCCGGCGAACAGCGAAAAGCTCCAGCCGAGCGTGATAACGAAGACGAGATACCCGAACAGGCCGTAGAGGATCGACGGGATGCCCGAAAGCGTCTGCGCCGCCGTGCGCAGAACAGCCGCCGTGCGGCTGTCATGCCGCGCGTACTCCGACAGATAGACCGCCGCGCCGATGCCGACGGGCAGCGCCAGCGAAAGAGAAAGCAGCGTCATCGTCACCGTGTTGACGATCGCGGGCGTCACGGAGCCGTTGTCCGAGGTATACTTCCACGCAAACAGCGAGGGCGTCAGATGCGGCACGCCCTTACAGAGGATATAAATGACGATCCAGGCGAGGATTCCCGCCGTAAGGCCGATGGCCAGCCAGACCGCCGCACGCAGAAGGAGGCTTTCTGCACGTCTGTTCATGTACGATCCCTCCGTGTGATCAATGAGAAGCAGAAATTGATGAGTAGAATGAATACAAACAGCACGACGCCCGTCGCGATCAGCGCTTCCCGGTGCAGATCGGCGGCGTAGCCCATCTCGATGACGATATTGGCCGTCAGGGTGCGCAGCCCCTTCGTGATGCCCGAGGGCATGACCGTCTGGTTGCCGGCGACCATGACGACGGCCATCGTCTCGCCGACCGCGCGGCCGATGCCGAGGATGACGGCGCTCAGGATGCCGGACTTTGCGGCGGGAACCACCGCGCGGAACACGCTGCGCTCATGGCTCGCGCCGAGCGCGAGAGAGCCTTCGTAATAGCTGTCCGGCACGGCGCGGATCGCGGACTCCGACACGCCGACGATCGTCGGCAGGATCATGATGCCCAGCACGATCGACGCCGCCAGCATGGACGTGCCGCTGCCTCCGAAAATGGCGCGGATGCCGGGCACGATGACGGTCAGTCCGAAAAAGCCGTAGACGACGGAGGGAATGCCCGCGAGCAGATCGACGGCGGGCCGCAGGATCCGGTGAAGCCTGTCGGGGCAGAAGCGCGCCAGAAAGATCGCGGAGAGGATGCCCGTCGGCACGCCGATGAGGATCGCCCCGGCGGTCACATAGACGCTGCCGAGGATCATCGGCAGCACCCCGTAAATATCGCGTTCCGGCGCCCAGAGCCGGCCGGACAGGAAGCTCCAGAGGCCGATTTTGCGCATCGCGGGAACGCCGTTTGCAAAGAGGAATACACAGATCAGGGCCACCGCCGCGGCCGCAAACAGCGCCGCGATGAGGAAAAGGATCCTCATCGCGTTTTCAACGATTCTTGCGCGTCTGCCGCGGCTTCCGGAATCGCGCCGCCGGGACTGCCCTTTCGTCCCGTCCGGCGTCTGACGCCGTTTGTTCATTCGCTTACTCCTGAACCTGCGCCCAGTCCGTCGCCTCTCCGGTGTAGATGGACTTGACCTGCTCGGAGGAAAGCCCCGCGATGCCGTTCGACGGATTGACGATCACGGCGATGCCGTCCGTCGCGATGACGGTCGGGACAAGACCCTCGGCAAGCTCGCTCTCCTTGAGGTCGCGGGACGCCATGCCGATGTCATACGCGCCGGAGATGGCGCTCTGCATACCGACGGTGGAGTCGCTCTGCTGGATCTCGATCTCCGCGTTGGTGTTGATCGCAAGGTACGCTTCCACCAGCTTTTCCATCAGCGGGGTAACGGAGGAGGAGCCGCCGACGACCAGCTTTCCGGCCGGCTTATTGCCGGAATAGCCTTCCGTCGTCTCCAGCGGGATGTAGGACTTCGCTTCCACGACCGCCTGGCCGTCGGAAGAGAGGATGAAGCCGATGAAGTCGGCCGCGAGCTCGGAAGGCTCGCCGCAGGTCGCGATGTTGAACGGACGCGCGATCTTGTAAGTACCGTTTTTGACGTTCTCGACGGTCGGCTCCGCGCCGTCGATGGCCAGCGCGCGGACGGTGTCGTTGACGGCGCCGAGCGAGATGTAGCCGATGGCGTTTTCGTTGGAGGCGACGGAGGTCATCACGACGCCGGTCGAGTCGCCGATGTCGGCGGTCGCGACGGTGCGGTCGACCTTATTGCCGTCGGCGTCCTTTTCCTCGACGCCGAAGAGCTCGATGAACGCGCCGCGCGTACCGGAACCGGATTCGCGGGAGATGACGGTGATCTCGCCGCTCTTCTTGGCCGCCGTCGTCTGCGCGGCGGTCGTCGAGGTCTGTCCGGCGTTCTGATCGGCACAGCCCGCAAAGCAGACGCAGAGCAGGAGCGCCGCCATGACGAGGGAAAGCATCTTTTTCATTTTTTCATTTCTCCTTTTTGTTTTCTACGAGTATCATCATACCTTTCCTCCGTAAAATCCGAAACGCCGCTTTCGTTAAATCCGTGTAAAATGAGACAAAAAGGGCGGCGAAAAAACCGCCGCCCTCTTTTTATGCACTTTCTTCCCGTCAGATTTCCGCGCGCAGATCGTCAAACACCGCCGCGAACTGCCGGTCGGACTGCACCCTGCCCTGAAAGCCGATCAGCGTGCTTTCGCATTCGCCGTCCAGAAAGCGCAGATCCGCCGCGAGCAGAAGCTTCTCCCCGCCGACGGTGATCTCCGCCTGCAGCGCGCCGTCCACGAGCTCCCACGACGCCGCCGTCTCCGGCATGGCCTCCCCCTCGTAAGGGACGATGACGTGCACAAGCCGCGTCTTCGTCCTTCCCGAGACATGTCCCTCGACGGACAGCATCGGCGCGGGCTCACCGCCCGCGAGCATCGACGCGCCCTTCGCGACAAAGCCGAGCTTGTGCTCCATGTCGCCCTCGTACCGCACCGCGCGCACCGGCTCCTCCGCCAGCACGCACGCCACGCCGACGTTCCAGCGCGCGTTTTCCGTATGCATCCGCAGCCGCGCCGCGTCGAATGCCGCGCCGTCCTCTCGGAACTGCCAGTGCGCGGCGAAGTCATAGCCCGGCGCCAGGACGTCGAGCGAGTCGATCACGACGGCGAAATGCCCCTTGCGCCAGAAGAACGTGCGCGTATGCCGCCCCGCGACGCTGAGGATATCCTCCGGCCGGACGCCGCCGTCCAGCCCGGGACGGTAATTCGTATAGCCGCCGGTATACAGGCAGCGGAAGAACGCGTAGTCCGCGCAGTCGGTAAAATTCCGCACGACGGCGTCCGCCTGCGGCTGCTGCATCATGCCGCCGACGGTAACCGTGTTGTGCATCGGCGTGCCGCGTCCGGGCGCCATCAGCGGGTCCGAGTGCTCATAGTTCAGCGAGCCGGGGTCGCAGAGCTGGAGCCGGTCGCCGTGGTAGCACAGGATCGCGCCGCGCGCCGGATGGCTGTGCCAGCCGCCAAAATTCGTCGCGTCGAGGATAAATTCGGTCTGCCCGCCGCGCAGGAAATACTGCCCCGCGTCGGGAAACGCGTTTCCGGGCTTTCCGTCCCCCGCGGCTGCCCCCAGCGTGCGGGCGAGCGCGTCCCGCGTCTGCCGGAGCCTGTCCATATCGGCGGGGGCAAAATCCGGATGCCAGCGCTCCGCGTCGCCGATGCCGATGCCGCGTCCGTCGGGCGCCTTCCCGGCGATCGTGAAGTCCCACATCGCCAGCAGCTTCTCCGGTTCGATGCACAGCCCCAGCTCCGGGCGCCGGTGCGCGATCAGCGCGTAGCGCGTAAACACCTCCGCCATCCAGTCGTGATACCCGGGGGTATGCTCGACATGGCTGCCGTCCGTCTCGACCTGCGTGCGGAAGGTCTCGTTGATGCACTGTACGGCATACGGCAGGTATTTTTCCGCGCCGGGCAGCAGCTGCGACAGGAAGAACATCGTATCGAGCTCGCTGACGCGCCAGTTGCCGACCTTGCGGTTGTTGCTGTATAAAAAGTGGAGCTGTTCATAGGTGGAGCGCTCCATGCGGTCGACGAAGTCCTGCGAGAACGCCTCGCTGCCGTCGAAATCCGCGGCGCAGCCCCACCAGCCCTTGCCGCCGCGCTGTCCTAAGCGGATGGAGGTGCTCAGCGTGTTGTCGCCGGTGGAGGGCCAGACGTCGGCGGCCGTTTCGTGCCCCGTATAATGCCGGAAATCCATCCAGGCCTCGATGCCGTCGCGCGCCATCCGCGCCCAGCGTTCGTCCCCCGTCTCGCGGTACAGACCGGCAAGCGGCTGCAGCCAGAAAAAGCGGTTTAATTGGGAGCACCACTCCTGATTTTGAAACTCCGGTCCCGTAAAATCGATGTCGCGGAAGCTCTTGTACCGCACGCGGCCGTTGATGCCGTCGGAAAAGAGGATCTCTCCGCTGCGCATGGCCTCCCGCCAGACGGCGGTGTCTCCCGACTCGCGTACCGGCCGGCCGTCAAGGCTCGCGTCCCGTTCCAGCGCGTCGATCTTCCGGCGCAGCTCCTTCAGCGTGATCACAGGGCATGTCCTCCTTTTGGGATAAAAAATCACGGAGGCGTTTTCGCGGGAACACGAAAACACCTCCGCCTATCATTCTTTATTTTGGGGAAGCGCGCCGTTACTTCGCAAACGCGACGGCGCGGGTCTCGCGGATGACGCAGATCTTGATCTGACCCGGGTACTCGAGCTCCGCCTCGATCTTCTGCGACAGCTCGTGGGACAGCAGCACGATCTTGTCGTCGCTGACCTCCTCGGGCTTGACGATGATGCGGATCTCGCGGCCGGCCTGGATGGCGTAGGACTTTTCGACGCCGGGGAAGCCGTTGGCGATGTTCTCGAGCTTCTCGAGCCGCTTGATATACGCCTCGAGATTCTCGCGGCGCGCGCCGGGACGGGCGGCGGAGATGTCGTCGGCGGCATCCACCAGACAGGCGATGACGGTCGTCGGCTCGACGTCCCCGTGATGCGCCTCGATCGCGTGGATGACGGCGGGGCTTTCCTTATACTTGCGCGCAAGCTCCACGCCGATGGCGACATGGGAGCCCTCGATCTCGTGATCGGCGGCCTTGCCGATGTCGTGCAGCAATCCCGCGCGGCGTGCCAGCACGGGATCGACGCCCAGCTCGGACGCCATGAACCCGGCAAGCTGCGCGACCTCGACGGAATGGCGCAGGACGTTCTGGCCGTAGCTCGTGCGGTAGCGCATCCGGCCGAGGAGCTTGATGAGCTCCGGATGGATGCCGTGGAGATTCAGCTCGAAGACGGCGTTCTCGCCCTCTTCCTTGATGGTCTGCTCGACCTCGCGGCGCGCCTTCTCGGCCATTTCCTCGATGCGCGCGGGATGGATGCGGCCGTCGAGGATCAGCTTCTCGAGCGTCAGGCGCGCGATCTCGCGGCGCACCGGGTCAAAGCTCGACAGCGTGATCGCCTCGGGCGTGTCGTCGATGATGAGATCGACGCCGGTGATGGTCTCGAGCGCGCGGATGTTGCGGCCCTCGCGGCCGATGATGCGGCCCTTCATCTCGTCGCTGGGCAGCGGCACGACGCTGACGGTGGCCTCGGAGACGTGGTCGGACGCCACGCGCTGGATGGCCTGCGTGATCAGCTCACGGGCGCGGCGGTCGGCCTCGTCCTTGTACTGCTGGTCGATCTCACGCAGACGGACGGCCGCGTCATGCTCGGCCTCCGTCGCGATGCTCTTGACAAGATACTCCTTGGCTTCCTCCGCGGTCATGCCGGAGATCTGCTCGAGCCGTCCGACCTCTTCCAGCCGGATCTGCTCGATCTTTGCGTTCTTTTCCTCCGCCTCGCGGATTTTGACGTTGTACTGCTCTTCCTTCTTCTCCATCGAGTCGATCTTGCGATCGAGACTCTCTTCCTTCTGCTGTAAACGGCGCTCCTGTTTGGCAAGCTCGCTTCTGCGGTCACGGATCTCGCGTTCCAGCTCCGAGCGGCTTCTGTGGATCTCCTCCCGGGCTTCGACGAGCGCCTCGCGCTTTTTGCTTTCCCCTTCGCGCTTGGCTTCCTCGACGATGCGCACGGCCTCGTTTTCCGCGCCGCCGATGGCCTTCTCCGCAATGTCCTTACGATAACGGTATCCTATATTCCAGCCGACCACCCCGACACCCGCGGCGACGACGACGGCGGCTACAATAATCAGAATAATTTGTAACGGTGTTATGCAATAGACCCCCTATTCTGTTGTCATCTCATACAAAAATCGCACTGTCATTTCATCAAGATCGCACTATCTGTATGGAAAAATACGCTCCTGCGCGTCAGATACGGATAAGAAAGAAAGAAGACCGGTTTCCCTTCCCCCTGCGCCGGCGCCTTCCGGGCCGATGCCCTTCCGGCAGCTTTTACGCGGAGGTAAAAGTGTCCATTTCTTATTTTAACCGCTTTCCCACCCGATGTCAATAGGCTTTCCCGAAAAATAACGGCGTTTACAAAGCCCCGCCGCCGCCGTCCGCTCCTATTTTTTGAAAAATTTTGAAAAATAGGTTGACAGGATATATGTATATATATATAATTTGGTTTGGAAACTCAATCCGAAAAGAGGTGCCGGTCATGAAAAAGCTCGTACTCCCCGTTTTTCTCCTCCTTTTGCTCCTGCTTGCGGCCTGCAGCGGCGCAACGCCCGCCGTTTCGGGGACGCCCGCTGCCACGACGGCGCCGCAGACGGACGGCGGTACCGTTTTAACGGTCCTGTCCTGGAATCCGCCTCTGGACGGCGCGCTGGACGCGCTTTCCGGCACGCTTGCCGAAAAGGGGCTCTCCGTGACCTTCGACGTCCGGCTTTTACGGCCGGATTCCCCCTCCCAGACGGTCAAAGCGTACGCAGAGCAGCTGCCGCAGTCCGATCTGACGATGTTTTACGACTACGCGGCGATGTGCGCCGTCTATGACGAAGGGCTGCTTGCGGATCTTTCCGGCTATGCGGACGCCTGTCCGCTGCTGTTTGCGAGCGCCTCGGACGCCGCATGGAGCACCTCGGACTACCACGGTGCGGCGCTCGGCTATCCGCTGACGGAGCGCTCGTCGTCGGTCGTCCGCGCCAACAGCGTCCTCATCCGCGCGGACATCGTGGAAGCGCTGGGGATGGAGCTGCCCGAAACGCCGGAGGAGCTTCTGGCGCTGTGCCTTGCCGCACGGGAGCAGGGGCTTCCCTGCGAGCTCGTCACGAGCGCCGCGCCGCCGTACGCGTTCCAGCGCACCTACGAGGCCTGGCCGTTTTTCGTGGACGGCAATTCGCTGGCGCTGTTCGACGGCGATTCCGTCCGCGCCTATCCGGGCTCCGACATATTCGATCAGGACAGGGAGCAGCTCTCCGCGTTCGGCCGGGAAGGGGTGCTGCGGCTCCTGCTGCAGGGCGGCGAGATCAACGCGTTTCAGAGCGAGTGGGACGCGCTGGCGTGTCTGTATCCCATCACCGTTTCCACGGACTGTGCATACGCGGAAAGCATCCGGCGCGTGCAGTTTGCGCCGGAAAAGGAATACGTCGCCGTCAGTCCGAACGTCTTCCGCTGGGTCAGCCTGTCCGCCTCCTGCGCGCATCCGGAGACGGCGCTCGACTTTCTGACGCTGCTGTACACGGACAGCGAGGTCTACGACGCGTTCGTCTTCGGTCTGGAGGGCACCCACTGGAAAAAGGGAGAAGACGGCGTCTATGAGATCCTGACGGACAACCCCTTCGGCACGTTTTTCGGCTCGGCGCTGGAGATGAACCGGAGCAAATACCCCGCATCCGGCGAGGCGCCGGACGATAGACCCGTTTCCGCGCTGGACGCGGGCGAGATGAGCTTCCGGCTCGACACAGACGCGCTCGGCCGGGTGCTTTCCTGCCGCGGCTACGGCTATACGGACTCCGGCATGCTCTATATCCGCGCGGGGCTTGCCTCGGAGGACCGGCTGGACGCCGCGCTCCGGGCTTTGGAGGACGCCGGACTTGCCGGCATCGTGGAAACGCTGTCGGAGCAGTACGCGGCGCACACCGCCGGGAAATAACGAACCGCCAAACACCAAAAAGGGCTGGGAAAGCATCTTTCCCGGCTCTTTTTTTGCCTGTCCCCCGGCGGATGCCCGAAGCCGCGGCCGGTTTTTGCGTCCGCCATATACCGCCGGCCATACAGGAATTTAACAAAAGCGTGATTTTGGTTTTTACATGCCGCCCGGTATAATACGGTTGTGGATAAAAAGGAGACCCGGAAGGAAAACCGCCGGCACTTTCCCTTCCGCGCTCTCTTTTCAAAAACGCCTGTCCACGCAAAATACCATATCTTCATGAGGAGTTCCAACAATGAAAAGAAAATTCTTTGCGATTCTTCTCGCTGGCATGCTCGTCCTGAGCCTTGCCGCCTGCGCCGCGCAGCCTGCGCCGTCTTCGACGACTGCGGCGACGACTGCCGTTACGACTGCGGCTGCGACTGCGGCTGCGGCCACGACCGCCGCGACGACTGCCGCTCCCATCTCGCTCGATCTGAGCACGCTGGCGAGTCAGCCCGACGCAGACGAGGCCGCCGCGCCGAAATATGTCTTCCTGTTCATCGGCGACGGCATGAGCTACCCGCAGTTCCAGGCTGCGGCGGACTATCTGGGCGCGATCGCGGACGAGGATTATGCGCAGTCCCTCCCGAGTGTCGGCTACGCAGACCGCGCCGGCACCGTTCTGGGCGGCCCGGTCGCCCTGAACTTCATGGATTTTGCCGTGGCAGGCTCCGCCGTCACCTATGACTCCTGCAGCTTTGCGCCCGACTCCGCTTCCACCGCGACGTCCATCGCCACCGGCTTCAAGACCTATTCCGGCATGATCAACGTCGACGAGACCGGCACGATCTCCTACGAGACCATCGCCGAAAAGCTCCACGCGCAGAAGAACTGGAAGGTGGGCATCATCTCCTCCGTCAACCTGAATCACGCCACCCCCGCCGCCTTCTACGCCCATCAGGCCAGCCGCTCCAGCTACTACAACATCGGTCTGGAGCTCATCGACTCCGGCTTTGAGTTCTTCGCCGGCGGCGGACTGCTGAAGCCCGACGGCCACGACAGCGAAAACCCCTCCGAAAACCTCTATGATCTCGCGGAAGCCGCCGGCTATACCGTTGTCAAAACGCAGGCCGAGGCCGAAAAGGTCACCGAAGGTCCCGTCATCATCATCGACGAGAATCTGGCCGACTCGAGCGCCATGGCGTATGAGCTCGACCGCACCGACGATATGTGGTCGCTGGCCGATTTCGTCTCCAAGGGCATCGAAGTGCTCGATAACGACGAAGGCTTCTTCATGATGTGCGAAGGCGGCAAGATCGACTGGGCCTGCCATGCCAATGACGCCGCTTCCACCGTCGCGGACACCCTCGCCCTCGCCAACGCCGTCCAGGTCGCGATCGACTTCGCCGCCGCGCATCCCGGCGAGACGCTGATCCTCGTGACCGGCGACCATGAAACCGGCGGTCTGACCATCGGCTTCGCGGGCACGGACTACGATACCTATCTGGACAGCCTGACGAACCAGAAGATCTCCTTTGCCGAATTCGACGAGCAGTATGTGGCGTCCTACCGGGAAAACGGCACCTCCTTCGAGACCGCGATGGAAGACGTGGAGGCGCTCTTCGGCCTGAAGCTGGCCGGTGAAGACGGCGACCGCCTGGTTCTGACCGACTATGAAGCCGAGCGTCTGCGCACCGCCTACGAGCTCGCGGTCTCCGGCAGCGAAGAGGCCTGCACGCAGGAGCAGTATGTCCTCTACGGCTCCTATAACCCCTTCAGCGTTACGATCACCCACATTCTGAACAACAAATCCGGCATTGACTTCACAAGCTACTCCCACACCGGCCTGCCGGTCGCGGTGTTTGCCGACGGAAACGGCGCCGAAGCCTTCGGCGGCTACTACGACAACACGCAGATCTACGTCAAGCTGGCGGAGCTGCTGGACGTCGAATAAACCGGAAGGGAAAACAGGATATACACCTCAAGCGGCGCAGAGCTTTTTTCTGCGCCGCATGCCGTAAGGGAGGAACCATGAATCTGACCGCTCTGCGCGAAAAACATCCCGCGCTGCTCCCGGTGCTGCTGGGCGTGCTGCTGCTCGCCGTTCTGCTCCTGCTGCCGACGGGCTACGAAGTGACCTATCAGAACGCGGACCGCGTGAAGGCGCTGGTGCTGGAAACCGACGAAAGCAGCATCGTCGACACGGGTCTGATCCGCAGCGGCGAGCAGCGGTGCCGCGTCCGCCTGCTGGGCGGCATCTTTTCCGGTCAGGAGACCGAAGCGGTCAACCGGCTCAGCGGCTCGCTGGCGCAGGACAAGCTGTTTTCTCCCGGGGACTATGCCTTCGTCGCCGTCAGCCACGACGGGGACCGCATCACCACCGTGACGATGACCGACCATTACCGGCTGGATAAGGAGGCATGGCTGGCGGGGCTGTTTCTGCTGCTGCTCGTGCTGTTTGCCGGACGCACCGGGCTGCGGGCGATCCTGTCCTTCGCCGTCACGATCCTGCTGCTGTGGAAGGTGCTCGTTCCCGCGCTGCTGGCCGGATGGAACCCCGTATGGGTCGCGCTGGGCATCGTCATGGCGCTGACCGTTCTGATCCTGAGCCTGATCTACGGGCTGGACCGGCGCTGTCTCGCCGCCGCTTCGGGCGCCGCGCTGGGCATTCTCGTAACGGCGGCGCTCGGCCGGTGCTTTACGGATCTGTTTCAGATCCACGGCGCCGTCATGGAATCCAGCGAAAGCCTGCTCTACGCGGGGTATCAGCACCTCGACCTGACCCGGATTTTCGTGGCGTCCATCTTCCTCGGCTCCTCCGGCGCCGTCATGGACCTGTCGGTGGATATCTGCTCGGCCGTATACGAGGTGGTCTGCCGGCGCCCGGACATCTCCCCGCGGGAAGCGATCTCCTCCGGCTTCGCGGTGGGGCGCGCGGCCTGCGGCTCCACGACGACGACGCTGCTGCTGGCCTATTCCGGCAGCTACATCGCGCTGCTGATGGTCTTCATGGCGCAGGGAACGCCGCTGGAGTTCATCTTAAACTACAAATACGTCGCCGCGGAGATCATTCACACCATCGTCGGCTCCTTCGGGCTCGTGACCGTCGCGCCGATGACCGCCGTCACAAGCGGCCTGCTGCTGACACGGCGCGCCGGGCGATGACGGGTCCGCAAACATGAAACGAGCCGGGAAAACGCCTTTCCCGGCTCTGTTTTGTCATTCCTTTACGCTTCCCGCGAGGATGCCCGCGACGAAATGCCTCTGCAGCGCGACGAATACGACGAGCACCGCCGCCGTACAGACGACCGTCGCCGCCATGAGCTGATTCCAGAAGATCTCGCCCTCGTTGCGGAACGTCGTCAGCGCGAGCTGCACCGTCGTGATGCGTCCCGAGCCGGTGTTCGTGATGACGAGCGGCCAGGAATACTCATTCCACGCGCCGATGAACTTCAGCACCGCCAGAGACGCGAGGATCGACCCCGACAGCGGCAGATAGACGCGCAGAAACGTCCCGAAGCGCGAGCAGCCGTCGATTTTCGCGGCCTCGTCCAGCTCGCGCGGGAACATCCGGTAGAACTGGCGCGTCAGGAACACGCCGAAGCTGCCCGCGATATAGGGCAGGATCAGCCCCGCGTAGGTGTCGACGAGCCCCGTGCCCCCCTGTCCGAGGATGTTGTTCCCGCCGGCGAGCGGCAGGGACTTGACCAGCACGAACAGCGGCACCAGCGTGACCTGCGTCGGGATCATCATGCCGATCAGCACGAGCGTGAAAAGCGTCTTTTTCCACGGAAAGCGCATCCGGGCAAACACATAGCCCGTCAGCGCGTTGATGAGCAGGCTGATGCCCGTCGACAGCACCGTCACATAGAGCGAATTGAGCAGATACCGTCCCCAGGGGCCGTTGTGCATCGCGGTGGCGTAATTTTCCCAGTGCGGTACGGACGGCAGCAGCGACTTCGAGTAGACCTCCGGCATCGTCTGAAGCGACACCGAGATCATGACGAAAAACGGAAACAGCGCGACTGCCGCCAAGAGCAGCAGCAGCGCGGTGCGCAGAAACTTCATCCCTCGTCACCCCCGTCGTCGAGCTGGTGTCCGAGCCGGAGATTGACGAGCGTCACGGCCAGCACGATGGCAAGCAGCACGACCGACATCGCCGAGGCATAGCCCATCTTGAACTCGGAAAACGCGCGGATGTAGATCTGGTAGGTGATCGTCGTCGTCGCGTTGACGGGGCCGCCGGACGTCATCAGGCGCACCGGCTCGAAGGTCTTGAAGCACTCGACGCACAGCGTCGTGCCCAGCAGATAGGACACGGGACGGATATGCGGGAGCTGGATGTGCACGAGCTTTGCCCGGACGCCCGCGCCGTCGAGGCTCGCCGCCTCCAGCAGCGATTGCGGCACGCCGGTCAGCCCCGCGAGGTAGAGGATCATCACATAGCCGAAGTTCTTCCAGATGTTCATCGCGACGAGGCACCACAGCGCCTGCGAGGGGTCGTAGAGGAACTGCTGGCGCGGCAGGCCGACGGCGGAGAGGATCTTGTTGAACGCGCCGGTCGTGGGGTCATAGAGGTAGAGGAAGACCATGCTCACCGCGACGAGGCTCGTGACATACGGCGTCATCAGCGCGGCGCGGGCGGCGAACATCACGCGGGACTGCCGCTGCACCAGCAGCGCGGCGCCCAGCCCCAGCGCCATCAGCGGCACGATGGAGCCCGCCGCATAGAGCACGGTGTTGCGCACGGACAGCAGAAACGCCCGGTCGCGGAACAGCCGGAGGTAGTTTTTCAGCCCCACCCAGTTCCGGGACGCCAGAGAGTAGTCGGTAAAGGAATCGGCGACGGAGCGCACGATGGGATAGAGTACGAACAGCAGAAAGAACACGCCGAAAGGCGCGAGAAGCAGATACGCTTCGCGCGCCTCCCGGGCGTCGTATTCTCTTTTATGTCCCGCCCGGCGCATCAGCCGATCTCGTCGAGCAGCTGCGCCTGCGCGGCGGCAAGCGCGGCTTCCGGCTCGGAGGCGCCGTAGAGGACCTCCTGCACCATATTGTTGCGGATGGTCTGGAACGTGGTCGCCCAGGTGGTGCGCGGCATGCCGATGCCGCAGGAGACGCACGCGGCGCGCACCTCGTTCATCGGGTCAAGCGCGATGAAGGCGTCGACCTGCGAATTGCGGGTGACGGGGATGTTCAGCACCTTCGCGCGGTTTAAGACCTCCTCGCCCGAGAGCGCGGTCTCGATGAAGGAGAACGCGGCGTCGGGGTTCTTGCAGGTCGAGCCGATAAAGAGCATATTGCAGCCGGAGAAGGTCGCGGCGTCATGCCCCTCGTTGTGCGGCGGCACGGCGATGCCGACCTTACCCTCGTACGCGGGGTCGGAGAGCATCGGCGTCAGCGCGACGTTGTTGATGAGCACCATCGCGGCGTTGCCGGCGATGAAGGGGTTCGTGTCGGACGAGCTGTAGGGGATGCTGACGTCGGGCAGCAGGTCGAGCAGGAACGCAAACGCCTCCGCCTTTTCGGGGGTGTCGATCGTGGGATTGCCGGCTTCGTCATAGTAGAGCGCGCCGTTGCCGAAGGCGAAGACGTCGAACTCGACGAAGTTGCCGGAGCTCAACGGGAACGCAAAGCCCGCGCGGGTGATCGTGTCGCCGTCGCGCACGGTCAGCTTCCGGGCGTATTCGGCGAGCTCTTCCCAGGTCTCGGGCGGGTTGTCGATGCCGGCTTCCGCAAAGAGATCGGTGCGGTAGGCGAAGATAAAGGGCGTGGAGGAGTAGGCAAGGCCGTAGATGCGGTCTTTATAGGTGCCGTTGGCGAGGACGGACTGCATGATGTCGTCCTTGCCCTCCCAGGCGTTGTAGTAGTCGGTGATGTCCATATAGTGACCGGCTTCGACGCGCGCGGCGACGGACAGGATGCCGTGGCCGATGAGGTCGTAGCCGATACCGGCGGCAAAGGAGGTGTTGAGCTTCGTCTCCATCGCCTCGCCGATGGCGGCGTCGTCATAGCTGACGGTGATGCCTTCGTTTTCCTGCTGGAAGCGGTCGATCAGCGCCTTCCAGTAATCGCCTTCGGCCGTATCGTTGCCGATGCGCAGAAAGGACAGCTCGACGGATTCGCCGGCAGGCGCGGCCGTCGTAGCCGCCGTCGTGGCCGCCGTCGTCGAAGCCGCGGTCGTGGCAGAAGAAGAGGTTCCGCCGGCGCAGCCCGTAAGCAGCGACGCAAGCAATGCAAGCGCAAGGAGGAGAGCGGCGTATTTTTTCATCGTGGGTACGCTCCTTTTTTTCTTTTTTGGGCGGATGGGATCGAAAGCTTTCGACTTCCACAGTATACTCAAAACGATCCCAAAACGCAAGAGGGGCGCGCAAAAACCGCCGCAGGATTTGCAAAACCGTCGGGATATTTGACAATAATCAACCTGTCTCCAGCGCGCCGGTCAGGGCACGGCGCAGCGCGGCAAGCCCCGGAAAATCCGTGCCGAAGCGGTCGGCTATGACATTTGCGCCGAAATCATGCGTCAAAAGCCCCTCCATGCAGACCTCCGCGAGCCGCTCCGGGGAAAAGTCCTCCCCGAAAAAGCCCTCCAGCCCCGCGCGGTCGAAGCGGAACAGCTCCGCCGCGACGATGGCATGCTCGGCAGCCTGCGGCGCGGGATGCGCGTCGGCGAAGTCGATGAGCACCGGCGCGCCGTCCTGCGTCAGCATCAGGTTTTCGGGCGTGATGTCGGCGTGGCACCAGACGAACGGCGGCGGCGCGTACGCATCGAGGAACGCAAGCCTTTCCTCCCGGAAGGACGCGGAAAACCCCAGCTCCTCCCAGCCCGGATTTTCGCGCGCGCGGCGCAGAAACGCCGGATTTTCCGCCTCCGGCACGTTGAGCCGGTCCGTGATGCCGCGCAGCGCCCGGCCGAGCGCACGCCGCTGTCCGGCGCAGAGCGCAAGATCGCCGTATTCCGTCCCGCGCACGCGGGCGGTGATCAGATAGCGCCAGAAATAGCGGTCCTCCCACTCCCCCGCCGCGAGCAGCGCGGGCGCGGGGATGCCGAGGGCGTTCGCGCGGGAAAGTCCGTGCCGCTCGGCCTCGTAGTCCTCCCGCGCGTCGTAGCCGGTCTCGCGGGGCACGAACAGCTTGACGACCGTCTCCCCCACCGCGAAAACGGCGTTCGTGCCGGGCTTGCAGCGCTCCGGCGGGCGGCAGGCGATGCCCTCCCGCGCGTAAATCGCCCGGATCAGCGGCGCAAAGGCCTCCGCGTCCTGAAAAATCCCGCCCCAATCGTCCCAGTCCCGTATCGTTTTGTCAAACAGCGGCATGACAGGCTCCTCCTCCGGGTACTTTCATAAAAAAGACTTTACTTTTACGATTTATTGTGTTAAACTATGAACACACGGTCTGAAAGGGGATGCATCAGATGAACGAAAAGCTGCGCGACGCGCAGACAGACCGGCTTTTTGACGCCATTTTGGGACTGGAAACCAGAGAGGACTGCTACCGCCTTTTTGACGATCTGTGTACGGTTTCCGAGCTCCGCGCGATGGCGCAGCGCTTCCATGTCGCGACGCTGCTCGACGAGGGGCGCATCTATTCCGACATCGCGCAGGAGACGGGCGCGTCCACCGCGACGATCTCCCGCGTGAACCGCTGTCTCGTATACGGCAGCGACGGCTACCGCGACGCGCTGAGCCGTCTGAAAAAGAGCAAAAAATGAAGAAAATCGTGATAAAGAACCCGCGTCCCGTCAAAACCGCCGCGCCCTATGAGGCGCTCGCGGCGTATTACGACGCCTTCACCGACGACGTGCCCTATCTCGCGTGGGCGGACTGGGCCGAGGCGGCGTTCCGGCGCGCGGGGCTCTCTCCCTCGATCGTGCTCGACCTCTGCTGCGGCACCGGCACGCTGACGGGCATCCTCTCGCGGCGCGGCTACGACATGATCGGCGCCGACGCGTCCGAAGCGATGCTCTCCCGGGCGTACGCGAACGCGCCGGGCGTGCTGCTGCTGCGCCAGCGGGCGGAAGCGCTCGATCTGTACGGCACCGTCGACGCCTGCGTCTGCTCGCTCGACGCGGTCAACTATCTGACGGACCCCTCCGCTCTGCGCGAGGCGCTGCGGCGTGTCGCGCTCTTCCTGAACCCGGGCGGCGTCTTTCTGTTCGACGCGCTGACGCCGGCCCAGCTCCCGCTCGTCGCGGACGCAAGCTACATCCGCGAGTGCGACGAGGCGGTCTGCGTCCATTCGGAAAGCTGCGAGGGCGACCTGATACGCCACCGCGTCGACCTGTTCCTGCGCGCCGCCGACGGGCGCTACGACCGCGTGGCCGAAACGCATCGGGAACGCGTCTACGCACCGGACGCGCTGTGCGCCATGCTGCGGGACGCGGGCTTTTCGCGCGCAGAGGTCTTCTCCCCCGGCAGCTTCGAGCCTCTGCCGCCGGACGCGCCGCGCGCCGCCTACATCGCCTATAAATAAGATACCACAAAAAAGGAGAAAATGCAATGAATACCACGATTCCCGGCCTCGGATTCCATCACATCGCGCTGCGCGCGTCGGATTTCGACCGCTCGGTCGCCTTCTACCGCGACGCGCTGGGCTGTCCGGTCGTCGCCGCATGGGGAGAAGCGCCCCGCCGCGTCGCGATGGTCGATCTCGGCGACGACGGCCGCATCGAGATCTTCGAAAGCCCCTACTGCGGCAAGCGCATCGCCGCGGAATTCCTCGGCGAATGGTTCCATTTCGCCATGCGCACGGAAAATGCCGATCTCGCCTACAGCCGCGCGCTGGAGGCCGGCGCTTCCTCCGTCACGCCGCCGAAGGATGTGGACATCCAGTCCGATCCCGTCATGCCGGTGCGCATCGCCTTCGTCGGCGGCCCCGACGGCGAGGTCATCGAATTCTTCCAGCTCCGCTGACGCTCTTTTTCGTGCGCCCCGACACGGCAAAAAAG
>JAEDGJ010000019.1 GCA_016297585.1 Clostridiaceae bacterium | reverse complement strand
GCCCGGACTGCTCAAAGCCGAGCTGCGCATGCTCGACTCGCTGATCCTCTCCTGCGCGGACGCGGCAGCGGTCGACGCCGGCGGCGCGCTCGCGGTCGACCGGGACGGCTTTACCCGGCTCGTCACGCAGCGCATCCGTGCCTGCCGCCGCATCACGGTCGAGACCTGCGAATGCACCGCCATCCCCGAGGGTCCCTGCATCATCGCGTCCGGACCGTTAACGGACGGCCCCCTTGCCGCCGCGATCGCCGCGCTCTGCGGCGAGCCGCTCCAGTTCTACGACGCGTCGGCGCCGCTCGTCACCTATGAGAGCATCGACATGTCACGCGCCTTCCTCGCCGCCCGCTACGACCGCGGCACGCCGGACTACATCAACTGCCCGATGACGGAGGAGGAGTACGGCGCCTTCTGGGAGGCGCTCTCCGCCGCCGAGACCGCGCCCGTCCACGGCTTCGAGGAGTCGATGGTCTTCGAGGGCTGCATGCCCGTCGAGGTCATGGCGCACCGCGGAAAGATGACGCTCGCCTTCGGCCCGCTAAAGCCCATCGGCCTGCGCGACCCGCACACGGGGAAGATGCCGTTCGCCGTCGTTCAGCTCCGCCGCGACAACGCCTCCGGCACGCTCTACAACCTCGTCGGCTTCCAGACCCATCTGCGCCACCCCGAGCAAAAGCGCGTTTTCTCGATGATCCCCGGCCTTGCACACGCCGAGTTTGCCCGCTACGGCGTCATGCACCGCAACAGCTTCCTCAACTCCCCCGCGCTGCTCGACGCGTCCTACGCGCTGCGCGCGGACCGGCGCATCCGCTTCGCCGGACAGATGACCGGCGTCGAGGGCTACATCGAATCCACGGCCTCGGGACTCGTCGCGGGACTGACGCTCGCCCACGAGCTGCAGGGGCGGACGGCGCCGGACTTCCCGCGCAGCACCGCCGTCGGCGCGCTGGCGCACTATATCGCCGAAGGCCCGGACACCGGCGATTTCCAGCCGATGAACATCAATTTCGGCATTCTCGAGCCGCTTTCCGCGCGGGCAAAGCGCCGCGACCGGAAAATGCTCCTGTGCACCCGCGCGCTGGAAACCCTGCGCGGGATGCGGGAAAGCCTGATCTGACCGCATTTCCCAACCAAAAAAGGAGGGATTCTTTTTGAAAATCATTCTGGATTGCATGAGCGGCGACTTAGGCCCGCAGCCCGCGGTCGAAGGCGCCGCCGCCGCCGTCAAACGCCATGGCATTGAGGTCATGCTCGTCGGGAAGACCGACGCGCTCGAGGACGCCATCCGAAATTCCGGCGTCTCCCGCGACGGTCTGAGCATTCGCGACGCGCAGGACGTCATCACGATGGCGGATGACCCCGTCGTCGCCATCCGCGACAAGAAGCAGTCCTCCATGGTCGTCGCGCTGTCCGCCGTTGCGGCAGGCGACGGCGACGCCGTGATCTCCGCCGGCAACACCGGCGCGCTGCTGACCGGCGCGACGCTGCTCGTGCGCCGTCTGCCCGGCGCCCGCCGCGGTGCGCTCGGCACGATGTTCCCGACCGCACGCGGGCACTCCCTGCTCATGGACTGCGGCGCGAACGTCGAATGCACGCCCGAGATGCTCGTGCAGTTTGCGCACATGGGCAGCGCCTTCTACGCCGGTACGATGGGCGTTTCCTCGCCCCGCGTCGGACTCCTCAACAACGGCGCCGAGCCGAAGAAGGGCACGCCCCTCTA
This sequence comes from Clostridiaceae bacterium, assembly GCA_016297585.1. Taxonomy (GTDB): domain Bacteria; phylum Bacillota; class Clostridia; order Oscillospirales; family QAMX01; genus JAAZKA01. The sequence goes on along the minus strand of JAEDGJ010000019.1, from coordinate 21,050 downwards.
CGTCGAGGCGCATCAGCTCCTCCGCGCCGCCGCCGACCGCGGACAGCTCAACTTCATCGGCAACATCGAGGGCCGCGAACTGCCGAACGGCGCGGCGGACGTCTGCATCGCCGACGGCTTTACCGGCAACCTCGTCTTAAAGACCTTCGAGGGCGTGGGACTCTACATGGCGTCGCAGATCAAGGCGATGCTGATGAAAAACGCCGCGACGAAGCTCGCCGCCCTGCCGCTGCGCTCCGGTCTGCACGACTTAAAAGCGCGCATGGACTATAAGGAAGTCGGCGGCGCGCCCATCCTCGGCATCCGCAAGCCCGTCATCAAGGCGCACGGCTCCTCCGACGCCCGCGCCTTTGCCTCCGCGATCTCCCAGACCGTCCGCTTCTGCGAAAGCGGCGCGATCGCGAACATGGAGCGCGCGCTGGCCGCGCTCAAGGCCGAAGCTTAAAGCCACTCTCCCCGCATTTTATTATAACCGCCGCCCCCTTTTTTGCGGCAGAATGGAGACCACTATGGTACTTGACGTCATCAAACGGCTCCTCGCCGAACAGTTTACGGTCGAGGAGGACAGCATTACCCTCGACACCGACTTCGAAGCCGACCTCAGCGCCGATTCCCTCGACGCCGTCGAGTTCGTCATGGCGCTCGAGGAGGAATTCGATCTCGAAAATCTCGCCGACGAGGACGTCGAACGCTTCAAAACCGTCCGCGACGTCGTCGATTTCATCAACGAGCGCGTCGACCGGTAAGCCATGGAAAATCTGCAAGACGCCCTCGGCTACCGCTTCCGGGATCCGAGCCTGCTGCATACCGCGCTCTCCCACAGCTCCTACGCCAACGAGCGCCGTTCCGGCAAGCGCGGTTCCCCGCACATCCGTTCCAACGAGCGGCTGGAATTTTTAGGCGACGCCATCCTCAACACCGTCACCGCCGACTACCTCTACCGCAGCTTTCCCGAGATGCCGGAGGGCGATCTGACCCGTCTGCGCGCCGCCGTCGTCTGCGAGGAGGCGCTGCACCGCGAGGCGCTCTCCATCGGGCTGTCCCGCCATCTGCTGCTCGGACGCGGCGAGGATCTCTCCGGCGGACGCGAGCGGCCGTCGATCCTGGCCGACGCCGTGGAGGCCGTCATCGGCGCGATCTATCTCGACGGCGGCTGGGAGCCCGCGCGTGCGTTCATCCTCAGCTTCACCCGCTCAAACGTCGCCGCCGCCGCGGGACACGGGCAGTCGGGCGACTACAAGACGATGCTGCAGGAAATCGTCCAGAAAAACCGGGAGGAGACGCTTTCCTACCGCCTTGCCGACGCCGAAGGGCCCGATCACGAGAAAAGCTTCACCGTCGAGCTGCTCTTAAACTCCAACGTCTTCGCCACCGGCACCGGCCACTCCAAAAAGGCCGCCGAACAGGACGCCGCCCGCGCCGCGCTGCGGCTGATGGGCTACGAGGCGTAAGGCTTTGCGTTGATTTTGGCAAAAAGCATCCCCGAAAGCGGTTTTTGTTCCGTTTTTGGGGATGCTTTTTCGTCCGTGCGCCGGGATGCTGCCGCCTGCTATGGCGGAAAGCCTTTGTACTTACGGCGTTTTCGCGTTTTTATCGGGCGGCGTCCGTTCTTTTGCGCGGCCTGCGCGCCGTTGTGGATTATGTCAATCTTTCGTTCCGGTTTTTTTGTGCTTTGGGAAGGGAAACTGCGTTTTTTCAGTTGCAATGCCCGCATTTTTTTGGTATAATACTAATGTTTGGTTTCCCGTCTGCGGGACTCCCATTTTACCCTTTTTCGAGGTGCCTATGAAACAAAACGATTCCCGCGCCTGTTTCCGCACGATCATCGGCGGCCAGGCGCTCATCGAGGGGATAATGATGCGCGGGCCGGACAAATCCTCGATCGTCGTCCGGCGCGAGGACGGAACTCTCGTCGAAAAGACCGAGCCGCTCCGCAAAACGAAAAAGCCCGCCATCCTCAACTGGTATTTCATCCGCGGCGTCTACAATTTCGGCTCGTCCATGATCCAGGGCGTGCGCGCGCTGTTCTACTCCGCCGACGCTGCCTTCGAGAGCACGGAAAATACCGAGCCGCCGAGCCGGCTCGAACGCAGGCTCGGCACGAAGCGCTTCAACGACCTGCTGATGACCGTCTCCGCCGTGCTGGGCGTCGCGCTGCCCATCGTGCTGTTTTTCTTCCTGCCGACGCTGCTTGCCGGTACGCTCGACCGCTTCATCGGCTCCGGCTTCCTGCGCAACCTCTGCGAAGGCGGCATCCGCATCCTCATCTTCCTGCTGTTCATGTTCTCCGTCTCCCGGATGAAGGACATCCGGCGTACCTTCGAATACCACGGCGCGGAACATAAATCCATCGCCTGCTACGAAAGCGGCGCGGAGCTCACCGTCGAAAACGCGCGCGCCTGCCGCAAGGAGCATCCCCGCTGCGGTACGAGCTTCCTGCTTGTCGTCATGATCGTCAGCATCCTCGTCTTCTCCGTCGTCCGCTGGTCGAACCCCTTTGTCCGCCTGCTGCTGCGGCTTGCGCTTTTACCCGTCGTCGTCGCCATCAGCTACGAGATCAACCGCGCCGTCGGCCGCCACGACAACGCCTTCACCCGTGCCGTCCGCGCGCCCGGGCTCTGGCTTCAGAAGCTGACCACCCGCGAGCCGGACGACTCGATGCTGGAAGTGGCGATCACCGCGCTGAAGGCCGTCATTCCGGAGGAAAAGGGGGCGGACCGATGGTAACGACCTACCGCGACCTGTACGACACCGCCTTTGAGGCACTGTCGGGACTGCCGATGCCCGATCTGGAGACCCGGGAGATCGTCTCCCTTGCAGGACGGCTCTGCGGCGACCAAATCGACGCGCAATCCATCCAGTCCCGCTACCGCGAAGCCGCGCCCGAGGACGCCGCGCGTCAGCTCACCCTGCTGCTCGAGCGCCGTCTCTGCGGCGAGCCGCTCGCGTATCTGCTCGGGGAATGGGATTTCTGCGGCTTGAACCTCATCGTCACGAAGGACGTGCTCGTCCCCCGCGCCGATACCGAGACCGTCGCCCTGCGCGCCGTCAAGCTCATCCGCGAGCACGGCTTTACCCGCGTGCTCGACCTTTGCTGCGGCTCCGGGTGCATCGGCGCCGCCATTCTGCAGCATACGAAGGCCGACGTCACCTTTGCCGATCTCTCCGAGCCCGCGCTCGACGTCACCCGCGCGAACCTCGACATGCTCGGCTTCTCCGGACGCGCCGAGGTGGTCTGCGCCGACGCGCTGGACGAGCCGCCCGCGGACATCGGCCCGTTTGAGCTGATCGTCTCGAATCCCCCCTATATCAGCGCCGACGAAATGTCCGTGCTCGACGTCGAGGTCGCCGCGTTTGAGCCGACCGACGCGCTCTACGGCGGCAGCGACGGCCTGAACTTCTACCGCGCCATCTGTGCCTACTGGAAATCCCTGCTTCTGCCCGGCGGACGCATCGTCTTTGAGATCGGCATGGATCAGGCCGCGGACGTCACCGCCATTCTCGAGCGGAACGGTTTCCGGGAGATCGAAACCGGGCAGGATCTGTCCGGACGCGACCGCGTTGTGACCGCAGTTTTACCATAGGAAAGGAAAGTGTCGTATGGCTGACAAAAAGAAAGGCGAAATCGTCTATAAGCACGTGGAGGACAAGCAGAAAGCTCTCGAAACGGCGCTCTCCCAACTCGAAAAGACCTACGGCAAGGGCGCGATCATGCGCCTTGGCGACAACGTCAACATGAACGTCGAAGCCGTCTCCACCGGCTCGCTCGCGCTCGACATCGCGCTGGGCATCGGCGGCGTTCCCCGCGGCCGCATCATCGAGATCTACGGCCCCGAGGCCTCCGGTAAGACGACGCTCGCGCTGCACATTGTCGCGCAGGCGCAGAAGCTCGGCGGCGAGGCGGCCTACATCGACGCGGAGCACGCGCTCGATCCCGTCTACGCCAAGGCGCTCGGCGTCGACATCGACTCCCTGCTCGTCTCCCAGCCCGACACCGGCGAGCAGGCGCTCGACATCACCGAATCCCTCGTCCGCTCCGGCGCCGTCGACATCGTCGTCGTCGACTCCGTGGCCGCGCTCGTTCCGCGCGCGGAAATCGAGGGCGAAATGGGCGACAGCTTCATGGGTATGCACGCCCGCCTGATGTCCCAGGCGCTGCGCAAGCTCGCCGGCGGCATCGCCAAGACGAACTGCATCGTCCTCTTTATCAACCAGCTCCGTGAAAAGATCGGCGGTATGCCCACCTACGGCGGCCCGACCGAGACGACGACCGGCGGCCGCGCGCTGAAGTATTACGCCAGCGTCCGCATCGACATCCGCCGCACCGAGTTCGTCAAAAACGGCACGGAAAACATCGGCAACCACGTCCGCGCGAAGGTCGTCAAGAACAAGGTCGCCCCGCCCTTCCGCATCGCGGAATTTGACATCATCTACGGCGAGGGCATCTCGCCCTACGCCGAGCTCGTCGACCTCGGCCTGCAGTACGGCTTCGTGCAGAAGAGCGGCGCCTGGTTCTCGGCCGGTTCCGTTCGCCTCGGTCAGGGCCGCGACAAAGCGATCCAGTATTACAAAGAAAATCCCGCCGACGCCGAGAAGCTGCGCGCCGACATCATCGCCGCCGCGACGAAGACCAAGACCTCCGAGGAGGCCGCCGCGACGTCCGACCCCGTCGCCGTCGACGCCGACGACTTCGACGAAGATGAAAACGAGTGATCCGACCCCCTATGCCGCGGCCGTGCGGCTGCTGTCGATGCGCGCGATGTCCCGCGCCGAGCTGCGCGACGCCCTGCTGCGCCGCGGCTGCGAACCGCAGGACGCGGAGGCCGCCGTCGAACGCGTAACGGAGCTTCGCTTCATTGACGAGGCCGCCTATGCCGAAAGCCTCGCGCGCCGCTATGCCGCCCGCGGCTACGGCAAACGCGCGCTTTCCGCGAAGCTACGCGCGCATGGGCTCGACCGCGAGACGGCGGACGCGGCCATCGGCGCGCTGCCCGACGACGACGGCGCCATCGACGCGCTCGCGCTCAAATTCCTGCGCGGCGCAACGGACGACGCTTCCCGCCGGCGTGCGGCAGGCGCACTCGCGCGGCGCGGCTTTTCCATTTCAGAGATCAACCGAGCGCTCGGACGCGTCTGCGGCGCTCAGGACGGAGTGTTCGAAGATGAGTAAAAAATTCACCATACAATCCCTCGGCTGCGCCAAGAATCTCTGCGACGCCGAACAGATGCTGGCCGCGCTCTTCGAGGCGGGGTACGAGCTGGTAGAAGACCCCGACGAGGCCGACATCGCCATCGTCAACACCTGCGCCTTCATCGAGGACGCCAAAAAGGAGAGCATCGACACCATCCTCGAGCTCGCGAAATGCCGCGACACCGGCGCGCTTGTTGCCATCGTCGTCACCGGCTGCATGGCCGAGCGCTACCGCGAGGAGGTGCTCGACACGATGCCCGAGGTCGACGCCGTCCTCGGTACGGCCTCCTATCTCGACATCGTCGAGGTCTGCGACCGGCTGCTCGCGACCGCCGAGGAGGGGCATATGGAGTCCCTGACCCGGTTTGCGCCGCTCGACCGCGCGCTCTGCGAGGCTCCCCGCGTGCAGACGACGCCCTTCTATACTGCCTATCTCAAGATCGCCGAGGGCTGCGACAACTGCTGCTCCTACTGCGTCATCCCCTCCGTCCGCGGCCGCTACCGCAGCCGGGAAATGGACGCGATCGTCAACGAAGCGGCGCATCTCGCCGAAAACGGCGTGCGCGAGCTGATCGTCATCGCGCAGGACATCACCCGCTACGGCATCGACCTCTACGGCGAGCCGAAGCTCGCGGAACTCCTGACCCGTCTTTGCGAAATTCCGGCGCTGCGCTGGATCCGGCTGCACTACCTCTACCCCTCCGACATCACCGACGACCTGATCGCCGTCATCGCCCGCGAGGAGAAGATCCTCAAATACCTCGACATCCCGATCCAGCACAGCGTCGATCACATCCTCGCCGCGATGAACCGCCGCGACACGCACGCCTCGCTCGAGGCGATCCTCGCAAAGCTCCGTCACGAGATCCCGGGGCTCGTGCTGCGCACCACCCTCATCACCGGCTTCCCCGGCGAGACCCGCGAGGACTTCGCCGCGCTCGCAAACTTCGTCGAGCGCCAGAAGTTCGACCGCCTCGGCGTTTTCCCCTATTCGCAGGAGGAGGGCACCCCCGCCGCCGAGCTGCCCGATCAGGTCGACGAGGACGAAAAGCTCCGCCGTGCGGAGACGATCATGAAGATCCAGGAGCGCGTCACGGCCAAGCGCAACGCGCGGCTTCTCGGGAAGACCCTGACCGTGCTCGTCGAGGGCTATGACCGCGCCGCGGGCTGCTTCTTCGGCCGTTCCTACGCCGAAAGCCCCGACATCGACGGCAAGGTCTTCATCTACAAGCCCGAGAAAAACCGTCCGTCCGAGGGCGACTTCGTGGAAGTCCGCATCTGCGAGGACATCGACGGCGATCTCGTCGGCGAGCTTGCCGCATCCGACCCCGCGTAACACTGCCATGAAAAGGAGGCCTGCCGCGTGACGCTGCCCAACCGGCTGACGATTCTGCGTATCGTACTGATCCCGTTTTTCGTCCTGTTTTCCCTGACTTCGTGGGCCGCGTCCCCGTATCTGGCGCTTCTGCTGTTCGTCGCGGCGGCGCTGACCGACAAGCTCGACGGGTACCTCGCCCGGAAATACCAGCTCGTGACCTCGTTCGGCAAGATCATGGACCCGCTGGCCGACAAGCTGCTCGTCGGCACGGCGTACCTGCTCTTTCTCGCGCAGGGGCGCATGGGCGTCGTTCCCGTGCTGCTCATCATCGCGCGCGAATACGCCGTCTCCTCGCTGCGCGTCGTCGCGATGGGCGAGGGCACGCTGCTGGCCGCCGCCTTCTCCGGCAAGGTCAAAACCGCCGTTCAGCTCACCGTCGCGATCCTCTTTCTGCTCTGGCCTTCCCACTGGATGCCGGGCGGCGCCGTTTTCGAAGCCGTCCTCTCCTGGATCGCCGCCGCCGTGACCCTCTGGTCCGGCATCGATTACTTCTGGACCAACCGCGCGCTGATCCACACCAGTGTGCGTAAAAAGTAAGGAGTCAAAAGCCCATGCTGCTGTACAACAGTCTTTCCCACACCCGCGAGGAATTCGTTCCGAACGAGCCCGGCGTCGTCCGCATGTACACCTGCGGCCCCACCGTCTATCACTACGCCCACATCGGCAACCTCCGCAGCTACATCTGCGAGGACGTGCTCGAAAAATACCTCCGCTACGCAGGCTACGACGTGCGCCGCGTCATGAACATCACCGACGTCGGCCATCTTTCGAGCGACGCCGACACCGGCGAGGACAAAATGCTGAAAGGCGCCCGCCGCGAGCACAAGTCCGTCATGGAGATCGCGCAGTTCTACACCGACGCGTTCTTCTCCGACTGCGCAAAGCTCAACATCCGCCGTCCGGACGTCGTCCAGCCCGCGACCGGCTGCATCGACGAGTACATCAAGCTCGTCTCCGGGCTCCTCGACAAGGGCTATGCCTATATTTCCGAGGGCAACGTCTATTTTGACACCGCCAAGCTCGACGAATACTACGTTTTCAACAAGCACGAGCGCGAAAACCTCCTCGCCGGCGTCCGCGAGGGCGTTGAAGAGGACCTTTCGAAGCACAACAAGGAGGATTTCGTCCTCTGGTTCACGAAATCCAAATTCGACGACCAGGAGCTGAAATGGGACAGCCCGTGGGGCGTCGGCTACCCCGGCTGGCACATCGAATGCTCCGGCATCAGCTTAAAATACCTCGGCGAGTACCTCGACATCCACTGCGGCGGCATTGACAACGCCTTCCCGCATCACACGAACGAGATCGCGCAGAGCGAGGCGTATATCGGGCACAAATGGTGCAATTACTGGTTCCATGTCATGCACTTGAACGACGAGACCGGCAAGATGTCGAAGTCGAAGGGCGAATTTCTGACCGTTTCGCTCCTCGAGCAGAAGGGCTACGACCCCCTCGCCTACCGCTTCTTCTGCCTGCAGTCGCACTACCGCCGCACGCTTGTCTTCTCCTTTGCCAATCTCGACAACGCCGCCGCCGCGTACTCGAAGCTCATCGACCGCATCGCGGCGCTCGATCCCGAAAAGGGAACCGTGGACGAGGAGGCCGCCGCGCCCTACCGTCAGGCCTTCCGCGACGCGATGGACAACGACCTCAACACGTCGCTTGCGCTGACCGCCGTCTACGACCTGCTCAAATCCGGTCTCTCAGACTCGGGAAAACTCGCGCTCATCGGCGAGTTCGACACCGTGCTCTCCCTGAACCTGCTTTCCGCCGCCGCGGCGCAGCGCGAAAAGCGTCAGGCCGCTCCCGCCGCGACGGAGGCCGACGCCGAGATCCTCGCGCTGATCGAGGCCCGCACCGCCGCGAAGAAGGCCAAAAACTACGCCGAAGCCGACCGCATCCGCGAGCAGCTCAAAGCCATGGGCATCGCCCTGACCGATACGCCGCAGGGCGTGCAGTGGTCGCGCATCTGACCCGTTTTCGGAGGTAAAGCCTTGCTGGGATTATGTCAGGCTCTCCGGAGCCTTCCCGAGTTCGAGCAGCTCCTGCAGCGCATCCGCGACGGCGCCGTCACCGCCGTCGGCGGACTCTCGCTTCCCCATAAAGCCCATATTACCGCAGCCGTCCGGCGCTTCACCGGACGGCCTTTGGTCGTGGTCTGCGCCGACGAGCTCGAGTGCCGCCGGTTTGCGGCCGACCTGTCGGTGCTCTCCGGCGAGGACGTCGCGATGCTCCCCGCCCGCGAGCCGGTCTTCCAGAACGTCGAGACCGCGTCCCGCGAATGGGAGATCCTGCGTCTGCGCGCGCTCTGGGGGCTCGCCTCCGGCACCGCGCCGCTCGTCGTCACGACGCCCGACGCCCTGCTGCTGCGCACCATGTCCCCCGATACGCTCCGGAGCGCGAGCATCACCGTCCGCACGGGACAGACGCTCGAGCCGCAGGAGCTTGCCTCGCGCCTGACGGCGGCGGGCTACCTGCGCTGCGACCGCGTCGAGGGCTGCGGGCAGTTTGCCCAGCGCGGCGGCATCGTCGACGTCTTTTCCCCCGCGCATGACGCGCCCGTGCGCATCGACTTCTTCGACAACGAGGTCGACGCGATGGGCTTTTTCGATCCCGATACGCAGCGGCGCACCGACAATACCGCCTCCTGCGTGCTGCTTCCCGCGCGCGAGGCGCTGCCCGATGCGGCGCCCGGCGGACGCGACGGCCTCGCCGATGACATCTCGAAGCTGATCTCGGCCAATTCCCGCCGCAAAAAGCTCCCCGAGGGGCTTCTCGAAACGCTCTCCGCCGACCTCGAGCGCCTGCGCGAAACGGCCGTCTTCCCCGCGCTCGACCGCTATCTGCCGCTCATCTACCCCGAGCTGCGCACCGCCTACGACTTCCTGCCCGCCGAGGCTATCCTCTGCCTCGACGAGACCGGACGCATCCGCGAGCGCGCCGAGGGGTATGCGTGGCAGATGAACGAGGACGTCAAGTCCCTGCTCGAGTCCGGCGTCATCACCCCGGCGCAGACCGAATTTGCCCGCGATTACGACTCGCTCGTCGCGGATATGCCCGCCCGGGCGACCGTGCTGCTCGAAAGCTTCATCAGCGGCACGCTGCAGCCCCGTCCCCGCGCCATTCTCACCCTCATCGCCAAGCAGCTCCCGAGCTACGGCGGCAGTCTCGAGACCGCCGTCTCCGACGTGCAGCACTATAAGCACGAGGGCTACGCGACCGTCGTGCTCGCCACCTCCGACCGCCGCGCCGAGCACCTCGAAGGAATGCTCCGCGACACCGGCGCGCGCGTCGACTTCCAGCTTGCCTCCGTCCCCGAGCCCGGCACCGTTACCGTCGGCATCGGCAACCTGTCCTCCGGCGTCGAGTACCCGGCGGCAAAGCTCGCCGTCATCACCGAAGGCCAGATCATGGCCGCGTCGGTCACGAAAAAGACCCGTACGCCGAAAAAAAAGGCCGGAGAGAAGATCAAATCCTTCTCCGACCTCTCCCCCGGCGACCTCGTCGTCCACGATCAGCACGGCATCGGCCGCTTCATCGGCATCGAGAAGATCAAGACCGAAAACGGCCTGCGCGACTATATCCGGCTCCAGTACGCCGGCACGGACACGCTCTTCATCCCCGCGACGCAGCTCGACATGGTCTCCAAATACATCGGCGGCGGCGGGGACGAGACGAAAACGCGCCTGAACAAGCTCGGCGGCTCCGAATGGCAGAAGACAAAGACCCGCGCCAAGGCCGCCGCGCGCGACATGGCCAAAAAGCTCATCGCCATCTACGCCGAGCGCCGCCGCCGTCCCGGCTTTGCCTTTCCGAAGGACGATGCCTGGCAGAAGGAGTTCGAGGACGCCTTCGAATACACCGAAACCGAGGCGCAGCTGCGCTGTACCGCCGAGATCAAGGCGGATATGGAGAGCACCGCGCCGATGGACCGCCTGCTGTGCGGCGACGTCGGCTTCGGCAAGACCGAGGTCGCCTTCCGCGCGATCATGAAATGCGTCCTGGCGAGCAAGCAGGCCGCGATCCTCGTGCCCACGACCGTACTCGCCCGGCAACACTATATGACCGCCGTCCGTCGTTTTTCGGGCTATCCCGTGAAAATTGCCGTGCTCTCCCGCTTCCAGACGGCCGCCGAGACGCGCGAGATCCACCGCAAGCTCGCAAGCGGCCTGCTCGACGTCGTCGTCGGCACGCACCGCCTGCTTTCCAAGGATCTGCGCTTCCACGACCTCGGTCTGCTCGTCATCGACGAGGAGCAGCGCTTCGGCGTGACCCACAAGGAGCGCCTGCGCGACATCGCCCGCAACGTCGACACGCTGACGATGACCGCGACGCCGATCCCGCGCACCCTCAACATGGCGCTCACCGGCGTGCGCGACATGAGCACGCTCGAGGAAGCGCCGCGCGACCGCCAGCCGGTGCAGACCTATGTCCTCGAATACGACATGGGCGTCATCCTCGACGCGATCCGCCGGGAGATCACCCGCGGCGGGCAGGTGTATTACCTCTATAACCGCGTCGAGACCATCGAACGCTGCGCCGCGAAGCTCAAAGCCGCCCTCCCCGACGTCAGCATCGCCGTCGCGCACGGCCAGATGTCCGAGGACGCGCTCTCCGAGGTCATGCGCGCCATGTCCGACGGCGAGCTGCAGCTGCTCGTCTGCACCACGATCATCGAAACCGGCATCGACATCCCGAATGTCAACACGCTCATCATCGAGGACGCCGACCGCCTCGGGCTTGCCCAGCTCCACCAGATCCGCGGACGCGTCGGGCGTTCCCCGCGCCACGCCTACGCCTATCTGACCTACCGGCGCGGCAAGGTGCTCTCCGAGGACAGCACCAAGCGGCTTTCCGCGATGCGTGAGTTCGCGGGATTCGGCGCGGGCTTCCAGATCGCGCTGCGTGACCTCGAGATCCGCGGCGCGGGCAGCATCCTCGGCACCGAGCAGTCCGGTCACATGACCGACGTCGGCTACGACATGTACCTGCGTCTGCTCGAGGAAGCCGTACTCGAGGAACGGGGCGAGCAGGTGCAGAAGCGTCCCGACAGCACCGCCGAGCTTGCGATCTCCGCACACATCCCCGAGGATTACGTCCCCGTCGCCGAGGAGCGCATGGATCTGTACCGGCGCATCGCCTTCATCAAGGAAAAAGCCGACGCCGAGGACGTCGTCGACGAGCTCTGCGACCGCTACGGGGAGCCTCCCGCCGCCGTGCAGAACCTCATCTCCGTCGCGCTGCTCCGTGCCGATGCTTCGCGCGCTAATATCACGGAGATCACGCAGAAAAACGGCAGCCTGATGCTGACGCTCGCGTCTCCGGACTTCGAAGGCATCGGCCGTCTCTGCGCGCTGCCTTCGCTGAAGGGCCGCGTGCTGCTCAACGCCGGGGAGCGCCCCTATGTCTCCGTCCGTCTGCGCGCCTCCGACAAGCCGCTCGAGCTCGCGCAGGCGATGATCGCCGCCTATTCCGGCCGCGAAGCTTCCTGACCGAGGTGCCACACGATGACGACTCTCTATCTGATCCGCCACGCGGAATCCGAAGGCAACCTTTTCCGCATCTGTCAGGGACAGGACGACGAGCTATTGACCTCCACGGGTCTTGCCCAGTGCCGTGCGCTCGGCGCGCGCTTCAGGTCCGTCCCCCTTTCGGCCGTCTATACAAGCGACCTCTACCGCGCCGCGATGACCGCGCAGGCCATCGCCAAGCCCCACCACATCAAGCTCTCCCCCGACCCCGCGCTGCGCGAGATCCGTCTCGGGCCGCTCGAGGGGCTCTCCTGGGGCGACGTCTACCGCGAACTGCCCGCGCTGCGCACTACCTCCGTCCACGCGCTCGAGCTTCCCGGCTGCGAGACGCGCGCCGACGTCGCTCGTCGGATGACCCGCACGCTGACCGCCATCGCGCGCCGTCATGACGGGGAAGCGGTCGCCGCCGTCTCCCACGGAGGCGCGATCTCCGCCTTTCTCGACGCGGTCCTGCCCGGCGTATCGCTCGATCTCGCCGGAAACACCTCGGTCACGACGCTGACCTATGACACAGGGCGCTGGAAGCTTGTCAGCCCGCCGGATTTGTCGCATCTGACGCGCGCGGGCGTGCCGAGCGCCGCGCTCTTCCGCGAGGGGCAGACGGATCTCTGGTTTGACGACCTCGTCCCCGGCCGCGACGACGCGCTCATCGACCGCACCGGCCGCGACGCGTGGCTTGCCGTATTCGGGAACCTCACGGATTACCGTCCCACCGTCTTCCGCGACAACGCCCGCCGCCTGCTCGGGCGTCCCGGGCTGGCCGTCCGCTGCATGGACGGCGATACCGTCGCCGGGATGCTGCTGCTGGATGCCGATCAGCAGGACGAACCGGACATCGGACACATCTCGCTTGTGTATCTCGAGCCTGCTTACCGCCGCCGCGGCCTTGGGATGCAGCTCATCGGGCATGCCGTCGTCGCCTACCGCGCGCTCGGACGCAGCGTACTGCGGCTTCACGTCTCCCAGCGCAACAAACCCGCCGTGCGGCTCTATCAGAAATGCGGCTTCCGCTTTACCACCGTCCCCTGCAGCCTGTCCGGGCAGCTCGTCATGAAAAAGAACATTGGAATCCCCAAGCTTTTCTGAAATGGAGGATTATCTATGGAACACGGGATCATCTGCCGCAAACCGGACAGCTTCTTCGGCTACTTCGGCTGGGGAAGCGTCGCCCGCATCGACACGCACACGCTTGTCGCCGTCTGCTCCGGCGAACGGAGCGCGCATGTCTGCCCGTTCGGCAAAACGGAGCTCTTCTACAGCTTCGACGACGGGCGCACCTGGTCTTCCCCCACCGTCGTCAACGACACCGTTCTCGACGACCGCGACGCCGGGATCGTCCATCTCGGCGGGGACAGGCTGCTTTTGACCTGGTTCAATCATCCGCTGCGCTACTGTGCCCATCCGGACTCCGATGCGCCCGCCGACCGCATGGCGCTTGCCTACATGGACGCTGCGGAAGCGGCGGACCGCCATGAGCAGGGCTCCCACGTCCGTCTGAGCTTCGACCGAGGCTTTTCCTGGACGCCCGCGCAGAAGCTCGAGGTCAGCGCCCCGCACGGGCCCTGCGTCCTGCGGGACGGCACGATCCTGTATCTCGGCAAGGTGATGTACTCCGACCGCGCGGCTCGTCCGGGCAACGAATACCAGCGTCACGAGGAGCCGGTCATGGCGTACCGCTCCACGGACGGCGGTCTCTCGTGGACGGAGGCCGGCACCGTTCCGCTGCCCGAGGGAACGACGTGGACAAACTTCCACGAGCCGCACGCGGTCGAGCTTCCCTCCGGGCGCATCCTCGGAATGCTCCGCTTTCAGGACAGAACCGACGAAACGCCCTACCGGACGAAGTTCTCCATGTTCCAGACGGTCTCCGACGACGGCGGCCTGACCTGGAGCACGCCGGTCTATACCGATGTCTCCGGCTCCCCGCCCCATCTGCTCGTCCATTCCTCCGGCGCGGTCATCTGCACCTACGGACGCCGCGAGGAACCCTTCGGCGAACGCGCGATGATCAGCTACGACGAGGGCAAAACGTGGACGCGCGACATCGAGCTTTGCCGCGGCGCCGACCTCGATCTCGGCTATCCCGCGACCGTGGAGCTCGCGGACAGCTCGCTTCTGACCGTTTACTATCAGAAATTCCCCGGTGACAGCCGCTGCTCGTTCCTCTATACCCGCTGGTCGCTGTAAGAAAGGACGGTACCCGTTTCATGGATGCCAACGTCTTTCTGTTCCCCCTCGCCGTCTACCTCATCGCCGTCAATCTCGTCTCCTTTTTGCAGATGGGCGCGGACAAGCGCCGCGCGAAGCTCGGTGCACGCCGCATCCGGGAAAAGGTGCTGTTTTTCACGGCGCTCATCGGCGGCTCCGTCGGCGCGAACCTCGGCATGGCCGCGTTCCGGCATAAGACAAAGCACAGATCCTTCGTCATCGGCATGCCCGCGATCCTGATTCTGCATCTTGTGATCGCCGCCGCGGTCTGCATCCTGCTCTGAACATAAAAACCCGCCTTCCCCACAGGTGTTTTTGCACGGGGAAGACGGGTTTTTTCTCATTTCAGCAGGCCGCCGCTGTTGAGCACCAGCGTGCTGTACAGGAACAGGACGTCCTGATCCTCAAAATCCACATATTCCGAAAGGATCGCCGAGGAGACGTAGCGCAGATCGATCAGCGTGATCTTCGAATAGGAATCGACGAGCAGGGGCGCCAGCGACGACCCGAACGAGTCGCGGAACAGGATCAGCTCCCGGTCGGTTCCGGCGTCCGGATTCTCAACCGTCAGGATCGCCTGGGCGCCCGCGAGAAAGACGTCGTAGCCGTCCATCCCCGCAAAGCGCTCCGGCGTGTACACGGCGAGCGTCTCCGGCGGCTCCGCGGCGGTCACGACCGCGTGCTCCGTCGCGGCGTTTGTCAGGTAGTTCAGCGTGTCCGGCTCGACCGGCAGCGCCGACTGGCCGTAATAGACCCCGTAAAAGGGCGCAAGCGTCCGCGTCTCGTACGCCCAGCGATAGGAAAACCCCATCGACTCGGAAAGCCTTGCCACGACCGGCTCCAGCCGCTCCTGCCGCCAGTGCGTGTCGGTGCGGTAGTAGTCCCCGAGCGTCAGCACGTCCCGCAGGTCGATCTCGGTCATGCCCTGAAGCCCTTCGCGCAGCATCGCGTAGATCCGGTCGTAGTCCAGCCCCGGCTGACCGGCCTGCTCCGCGGCGTAATAGTTCTTGTCCGGCACGACGGCGTACCAGACGTTCATCCCCGCAAGGTACTTCGAGGATATTTCGTTCATCTTCCGGATCGCAAGCTGCACCTGAGCGTCCTTTGTCGGGTATTCCTGCTTGCAGACCTGCGTGCCGCCGTCCGTTTCGAGCAGGTAGATGCCGTTGTTGTCCGACTGCCGGAACACGCCGAAGCGCACGGACGCCTTCAGCGTGCGGAACCGGTCGCGCAGCGGGAAATGATCGAGCAGATAGGTCTCTAAGTCGTCCGAAAACTCGCTGGAAAACAGCTTCTCCGCGCTGATTTCCGGCACGGATGCGAGCTTTCGCCGTTCGGATACCGAAACGGCCTCGTCCGGCAGCACAACATGCAGGATGCCCAGAAGCCCGAGCAGCGCGCAGAACACCGAAACCGTCAGAAGCTGACGCAGCTTTGCCGTCATGTTCGCACCCTCCTTTCAGAAGCGGAAATAGAGGAACGGATTAAACGAGCCGTCCACGAGAAATGCCGTCACAACAAGCAGCAGCACGGCGATCCCCGCCGGCTCCAGCACCGTCAGCACCCGCTCGCCCGCCGCGGAGCTTCGAACGCGCTCCCAGCCGCGCTTTGCAAGCGGCGTCGCGCCGATCACGCCGAAAAGCATCAGCACCGCATAGCTTTTCAGGTAGTAGAGCGTGACCGCGTTCGAAAACGGCAGTCCGGCAAGCCCGAACAGCCCCGCAAAATCTCCCGCCGCACCCGCAAGCCCGTCCGCGTTGAACAGGACGAAGCTCAAAACGACGAGGAGCATCACATACAGATGCCGCACGCCCCCCGGCGCGCGTTCGAGCCGTCTGCCGAGCCAGAGCTTCTCAACCGCGAGCAGGACGCCGAACAGCAGCCCCCACAGCACGAAATTCCACGCCGCGCCGTGCCAGAGCCCCGTCAGCATCCAGACGACAAAGAGGTTGCGCACCCATTTCGCCTTCGATACGCGGTTGCCGCCGAGCGGGATATAGACATAATCCCGGAACCAGCCGCCGAGCGTCATGTGCCAGCGCCGCCAGAACTCGGTGACGGAGCGCGACAGGTAGGGATAGTCGAAGTTTTCGGGGAAGGAGAAGCCGAAAACGCGGCCGAGTCCGATCGCCATGTCGGAATAGCCGGAAAAGTCGAAGTAGATCTGCAGGGTGAACGCCACGGCATAGATCCAGTAAAACAGCACGCTCTTTTCGCCGCACGAGCGGAACGTCTCGCAGAGCTCTCCGCAGGCGTTCGCGATCAGCACCTTTTTCGAAAGCCCCATGCAGAACCGCCGCAGTCCGTCGGACACGCCGGAAAGCGTCGAGCGCCGGTCGGAAAGCTCCCCGGCGATGTCGGAATAGCGCACGATCGGCCCCGCGATGAGCTGCGGGAACAGGCAGACGAAGGTCGCGAGCGACAGCAGGCTGCGCTCGGCATGCACCTCGCCGCGGTAGACGTCGATCGTATAGCTCATCGTCTGGAACGTGAAGAAGCTGATGCCGATCGGCAGCGCAACATGGAGCAGCGGGATCTCCAGCCCGAGTACCGTGTTGACCGCGGCGATCAGGAAATCCGCGTACTTGAAAAACCCCAGCAGCCCGAGATTGATGACGATCGACGAGACGAGCGCCGCCTTTGCCGCAGCCGTCCCGCGGTGCTTTTCGATAAACAGGCTGTGCGCGTAGTCGGACAGCGACGAGAAGATCAGCAGCGCCGTGTAGACCGGTTCGCCGAAAAAGTAGAAGATCAGCGACGCGGCAAGCAGTACGAGATTGCGTCCCCGCTTCGGCACGAGAAAGTACGCGGCCAGCACGATGGGCAGGAACCCGTACAGAAAGCTGATACTGGAAAACAGCATGGTTTTCTCCCTTCCGCCAAAGAAAGCCGGAACGATTTTTCCAGAGGAATCGGTTCCGGCTTTTCCTATGCGGCAGTCAATAATACCCGGGATCGGGTGCGCAAACTTATGCCCAGAGCGCGTCGAAATTCTTCACGATCGCGTCGCAGGTCTCCGTGTTGGACATGCACAGCAGGATCACATTGTCATGGACGCTGACCGCGACCTTGTCCGCTTCCACGCAGATCCACTTGCGCGGGTCGGCGTTCTTCTCGATCTCACCGGCGAGCGTTTCCGCTTCCTCCGCGTCGGCGGTGCGGACCAGCACGACGGAATGCGCGATGGCGTTGATCATCGCCTCCGACACGACCGCCTCAGCGCCCTCGGGCTTTTTGACAAACACAAAGTTTTCCCAGAGCTCGTCCTCTACCGGCATCGTCTGCGCCTTCGGCGTCTCGACACCCTCGAGGATGCTGTCCATGATGCTCTCCAGGCTCTCGCCGTCCTGGGCGGCGGTCGTCGCTTCGGTCGTGGTGGTCGTCGCAGCAGTCGTCGTGGTCGTCGTCGTGGCTTCCGTCGTCGCGGCGGTCGTACCGGTCGTCGCGATCGGCGTCGTGGTCGCGTTGCCGTTTTGACCGGCGCAGGCGGAAAGCGTCAGCGCAAAAGCGCAGGCAAGCAGGATGCAAACAAGTTTTTTCATCGGGTGTACTCCTTTTTTTGTTGTTCTGGGTTCTATGACGGGAGCCGGGGATAAAAGGTTCCATGTCCGGAACGGAATCGTAGGAATCGCCAAAGACGCACCGTTTTCGGAGGGATGCCCTGTGCATTCCAAAGAGTTTAATATTTTTCTATTGCATTTTTCACTTTATTACGATACAATATGAGTGAAAAGTGTTTCGAAGAACCGAGGTGAACGTTCTTGCCGGATTCCAATCTCACCAAAAAAGCGCTGGCGTCCGCCATGAAGGAGCTGATGACGGAGCGTCCGTTCCAGAAGATCAGCGTCGGCGACATCTGTGAGCGCTGCGGTATGAACCGCAAAAGCTTCTACTACCATTTTATCGATAAATATGATCTTGTCAACTGGATTTTTTATACCGAGTTCGTTTCGACGCTTTCCGCACGGGACGCCTATACGGGCTGGGGCATTCTTCGGGACGCCTGTACTTATCTCTATGAAAACCGCCGCTTCTACGCAAACGCCCTTACCATTACCGGTCAGAACGCCTTCTCCGATTATTTTGCATCGCTTCTGCGCCCCTTAATCACCTATCAGATGTCGGACCTTCTGGCGGGCGACGAAAACATTGAATTTTATCAGACCTTTTTCTCCGACGCTTTCATCATGTCCGTGCGCCGCTGGCTGACGGAGAATCCGGACATGAACGCCGATACCTATGTGACCCTCCTGAAAAACGCCATGCTCGGCCTCGCCGAAAGCTCTCTGCGCCAGAGTCATCTCGGCAGGGACAAAGAATAAAAGGAGCGCTTCGTCTTGCAGTATAAAGAACTCTTCGGTCTCAACACCAGCGACAGTCTCTTTGAGGAAAACGCCGATTCCCCTCTTTTTCAGAACCTCCGCGATTTTATCAATCTCCGCCAGCTCTATGACGCCGGTATCCGGGAGGTGCGCACCAAGCTCGAGATCCTGGACGAGGAATTTCAGGTGCGCTACGACCACAATCCCATCCATCACATGGAAACGCGGCTGAAAACGCCCCGCAGCATCATCGAAAAGCTCAAGCGCCGGGACCTGCCCGTCACCCTCGATTCCATGCGCGAAAACATCCTCGACATCGCCGGCATCCGCGTCATATGCTACTACATCGACGACATCTACCGCATGGCGGAGCTGCTGATCACGCAGGACGACATCACGCCCATCCGCACCCGCAATTACATCGCCCATCCGAAGGCCAACGGCTACCGCAGCCTTCATCTCGTCGTCAGCGTGCCCGTTTTTCTGGCCGAGCGGCGCGAGATGGTGCCCGTCGAGGTGCAGATCCGCACGATCGCGATGGACTTCTGGGCCAGTCTCGATCACGAGATGCGCTATAAAAAGGAGGACGACGTCCCTCCCGCGCTGCGCGACGAGCTGCGCGACTGCGCCGAAGCGGCGGCAGCGCTCGACGTCCGGATGCAGGAGATCCATCAGAAGCTGCTCGAAAAGGATCAGCAGCCGCCCGCGACGCATATCATCAACTGATTTTCCCCTTCCATACATAAAAAGCGCCGGAAGAGTCCGCAAAACGCTCTTCCGGCGCCGTTTTATGGGGTTTTTACCGCTTTGCGCGCTGCGACGCGAGATTCCAGTACAGCACGCTCTCCCGATAGTCCGCCCGGTCCCGCTGCCGCGACATCAGCAGCGAATCCGCCAGCGGGTTCACATATTTCCGCAGATACGGCTCGATGCCGTCGGACATCTGCGCAAGCTCCTCTCCGGAAAAGCCCGCAAAGGTCAGCTCGGGATCGTCGGGTGCGAGCCGCCCGTCCTCGATCGCGTGCAGGTTATAGGACACGGAGATCACGTCGGCATCCGTATAGGCAAAAACGAGCAGCATCGCCGCCGCGGCGACCGCAAGCGTCCGCACCAGCGGGAAGCGCGGGACGTACAGGCGGACGAAAATGCAGACAAACGCCAGTGCCAGCGCCAGCATGAACCACATCGTCTGCGCCCGCAGCGGCGTCAGACCGTACATCCGCACATACAGCACCATCTTCGACGCCGCCGTGCCGGTCAGCACCAGAGAAAACAGCACAAAGAACGTGCAGAACGCGCTGGTCACGCCTTTTTTCAGCTGGAACAGCGCCGGGATCAGCGCGATCAGCACCAGATTGACGACGCAGACCGCGCACAGCTCGAAAAACCCGCGCCGGGCGTATTCCGCGTAGGTATACCCTTCCGGCAGGAGTCCCGCGAAGCCGGAAAAGAAGTAGGCAAGCTGCGACGTAAGATACATAAGATACAGCAGAACGATCGGCACGAGCACGCCATACGCCGCGCTGGCCGGGATCCGGCGCACTTTTCCCGTCTCCGCCTCCCGGATGGCGGCGATCCGCGTCTTTCTCCGGCAGCCGTACAGGATGCCGAACGCCATCATCGCAAACGGGATGCCGCCGAGCGCGCAGCCGAGCTCGGTGCCCACCTGCGTGTCGATCCAGGCAAGGCCGCGCGTCAGCACCGTCTCGAACACGCCGTCCGCGCTCTGGAGCAGCAGCGCCAGCATCGCGAGCACCGGCAGTCCCGCGACCGCGCCGATCAGCACGCCGAGCAGGGTCTTCCCCCGTCCCTCCCGGATGCGGCATCCGAGCGTCTGCCAGGATGCGCCGAGATTCGAAAACGGCGTCACAAACACCGCGTTCGCCCAGTCCAGATACGCGCGCTCCGTAAAGCCGTGCGTGCCGCAGCCGAGCATGCTGTAAAGCTGCACCGCGGCGGTGCATACGAGGAAAAACAGCAGCGCCGTCATCTGTCCGTTGTGCCCGTCGAACAGCACAAAGGGCACCGTCAGCAGCACCGTCAGCGCCGTCCAGAACAGCGTCATGCCGCTCCATACCGGCCGCATTTTCGCCGCCCGCATGTACGCCGCCGTCGTCAGGTACACGCCCGCCATGAACAGGACGACCGCAAGCCCCGCGCCGGCGCCCAGAAGGAACCTGACAAACAGATACCCCATTCCGAACGCCAGCACCAGAAGCCGCGACTCCGCGCCGTCGCACAGGAACGCCTTCTTTTCGGGTATTTCACCGGTCTTGATCTGATCCATCGTTTCCTATCGCTCCTTTTTTCCTTGTTTTTTTCCTTTGCCCCTCTCTCCACAGTCACAGCATACCACAGTCTTCGTCGAATGTCAATATCTTCTTATCGTTTTTCGATAAATATTTTCCGTGAATCATAAC
>JAEDGJ010000170.1 GCA_016297585.1 Clostridiaceae bacterium | reverse complement strand
GCGAGGTCGGAAGCGCCATGTATGGCGCGGACACCGTCCCCGGCGGGAGCACCGTTGTCGGCGGGAGCATCATTTATGGCGCGGGCGCCGTCCCCGGCGCGGGGGTCATCGAGGATGCCTGCCGCGCGGGCGACGGCGGACGCGGTGCCGGCGTTGTCGCCGGTCATCATCACGACGTGCACGCCCGCGCCGCGCAGGGCTTCCACGGCGGGTCTCGCTTCGGGACGCACGCGGTCGCGGATGCCGGCGAAGGCGGCGAGGGTCATGCGGCGCGCGTCCGTCCCCTCGGCGAGCGCGAGGACGCGCATCCCGTCCCCGGTCAGCGCCTCCAGCGTCCGCAGCACGGCGCGGCGGTCGAGGGGCACGGGCGTGCCGCGCTCGTCGAGCATCTGCGTGCAGCGCGGCAGGAGCAGCTCGGGCGCGCCCTTGCAGAGCGAGAGGGTCTTTCCCGTCCGCGCGTCCGTTACGACGGCGCGGGAGAGTTTTTTGGCGGAGTCGAACGGCTCAAACGAGACGCGCCGCCAGCGCGAGGGGTCGGGGAGCGCGGAGAGCGAGTCGAGCAGCGCGCGTTCGGTCGCGTTGCCGCCGGTGCTTTTGCCGCGGACGCGCACGGACTGGGTGTTGAGCGCACAGCCGCGCGCGTAGGCGTCGTAGAGCGGCGTGCGGCGCAGCGCGTCGGGCGAAAAGCGCGTCCCCGCGCCCGTGGCGACGGTCTCGACCGCCATGCGCCCGTAGGTCAGCGTGCCCGTTTTGTCGCAGAACAGGATCTTCAGCGAGCCGGAGGTCTCGATGCCGACGAGCCGCCGGACGAGCACGTTGCCTTTGAGCATCCGGCGCATATTCGACGACAGGACGACGGTGATCATCATCGGCAGACCCTCGGGCACGGCGACGACGACGACGGTGACGGCGAGCGTGACGGCGTGCAGGAGCTTTGAAAGCAGTACGGCGGGGGAGGAGAGCATCGCGAGGATGGCGACGGTGCGGAAGCCGTTGGCGAGGACGACGGAGCAGAAGAGATCGGCCAGCCCGACGACCGCCGCGCCCACGTAGCCGATGCGGGAGAGGGTGCGGGCGAGCGCGCCGAGCCGGAGCTTTAGGGGGCTCTCGCGCGTGTCGGCCTGCAGCTCGTGCGCAAGGCCGCCGTAGACCGTTTTCGCGCCGACGGCGGTGACGCGCAGGACGCCCTCGCCCGCGCAGATGACGCTGCCGCGGAACAGGGCGGCGGGGTCAGAAAACGCGGGGGAGGGCTTTGCCGCGCCGGGGGTCTTTAGGACCTCGCGCGGCTCGCCGTTGAGCGCCGACTGGTCGGCGCGGAGGGAGCCCTCGATGAGCACGCCGTCGGCCGGGACGCGCTCCCCGGCCTGCAGCAGCACGAGATCGCCCACGACGACCTCCGCGCACGGGCATTCGGTGCGCTCCCCGCCGCGGAGCACGCGGACGACGGTGCGCTGCGCCTCGGCCTGGATGCGGGCGAAGGCGGATTCGCTGCCGCGTTCGGAGAGCGCGGAGACGAGCGTCGAGAAGACGATCGAGAGGACGATGCCGAGGGATTCGTACCAGCGGAACGCGCGGAAGGCGAGCGCGGCGTTCGCGGCGAGGGCAAAGAGCAGGACGCGGATGATCGGGTCGCGGAGGTTTTCGAGAAGCGAGGAGAAAAACGATTTTTTCGCTCTTTCGGGCAGGGAATTGTCCCCATAGCGCGTTCTGGACGCGCTGACCTGTGCGGCAGTCAGTCCTTGCATGAAGCGTTTACCCCTTTTTCTTTCAGAAAAGACATCCCTACATCGTATGGAACCGCCGCGCGGAATATGCGTCCTGAGCTTCGACGTAAAAAAGCCGAAAATAGCCGTACAAAGCCCGAAAAAGCAGGCTCTGCACGGCTATTTGTCATAAAAAGGGGATTTATACGATCGGCGTGATGCTGTCGACGAGCCACTC
Organism: Clostridiaceae bacterium; assembly: GCA_016297585.1. Classification (GTDB taxonomy): domain Bacteria; phylum Bacillota; class Clostridia; order Oscillospirales; family QAMX01; genus JAAZKA01. The sequence goes on along the minus strand of JAEDGJ010000170.1, from coordinate 2,615 downwards.
CATGCGCAGGATCTCCATCGGGCGCAGGTCCTCGTGCGGCACGACGCGCAGCACGCCCTCCGAGTCGCGCACGGGGCCGTGGAAGGGGTTATACAGGCTGCGGCGGATGTTGCCGCGCAGGTAGCGCAGCAGGTTCTCGGTCGTCGGGGGCAGGATGCCGGCGGTGTAGGTGAAGTTGATGACGCCGGAGCCGAGCCCCCACCAGAAGCCGGTGACGGGCGTGTCGGTGCGGCGGCCGATCTTCAGGATGTCGAGGCTGCCGGAGAGGTAGTTCTCGGCGATCGCGAGGTAGAAGGCGTCCCAGTTCCAGCCGGGTGCGGCGAGGCACTGCAGCGGCGTGCCGTCGGGCGAGACCGAGCAGAGCGCGGAGAAGACATCGTCCGGGAGATCGGCCGGATGGAAGTTGTCGTAGACGGGCGTGAGCACAACGTCCGCGCCGAGGGACGCGAGATGGCGCACCGCCTGCTCGCAGGTCGAGTTGTCCGACGGGTCGACGCCGCGCGACTGCAGGAAGATCTGCGCGTCGCGGCAGACCGTGCGCACGCCGATGGCGAACGCGTTGATGTCGGAGGTATAGCGCTTCGTCGCGAGCTTCGGCGTGACATAGCCGACCTTGCGCGTCGTCGTGCAGAGTCCCGCCGCGACGCCGCAGAGGTAGACGGACTCATAGTAGCGGCCGAAATAGGTGCACAGGCGGTGATCCTGCTGCACCGGCGAGTAGACGAGCGTCAGGCACTCGGGGTGCTCGATCGAAAAGCGCAGCACGGGGTTAAGAAACGCCGGCGTCGTCACAAAGAGCAGGTCGGCGTCGGCCGCGTCGCGGGAGAGCAGCTCGTAGGCGTTCTCCGCCGTCAGTCCGTCGATGCAGGAGGTCGTGACGCGGTCGGAGAGCGCCTCCTCGATCGCGAGCCTGCCGCGTTCGTGCGCGCCGAGCCAGTTCGTCTCCGTGCGGCCGACGCCGTAGGCGAAGACGATGTGCGGCGTGCGGCGGCTGCCGAAGAGCTTGAAGCGCGGCGGCTCCTCGGGCTCGTTGTCGAGGATGAGCATCGGCGGCTCGGGGTTGTCGAGCAGCTTGATCTGGGGCTGCAGGCGGCGGATGCGGTCGCGCACCTCGTCCGTGGGGGTGTCGATCGGGAAGCCGTAGATGTGCAGGTACTCGTTGAAGGTGTCTCCCGGCGGCAGCGTCGGGTCGACCTCGCGGCAGTAGCTCTCGAACAGCCCGTAGAGGCGGTTGAAGTCGGGCAGCTCGGCGCCCACGGGGAGCGCGGCGAGCAGACGCTGCTCCTGGCGGTACAGGCGCTCGTATTTGTCGGCGTCGGAGAGCTCGAGCTCCTGAAAAAGCCCCTTTTTGGCGTATTCGAGGAACGCGTACCAGCGCCGCGCGTCGTCGGACTCGTCGTCGAGACGCGGCACGATCCGCGTGATCTCGGCGTGGATCGTCGCCGCGCCGAAGTATTTGAGCACGCTCACGCGCTTGTTGCCCTCGATCACATAGTACTTCCACATGTACTCGTAGACGGTGATCGCATCCTTGAGCCCTTCGTTTAAGTGCGCGTTGCAGACACGCGCCCATTTCGCGCCGAATTCGGAGCGGACGGGGAGCAGGGGCATGAAATTTGTCGCGAACGACTGTGCGCGGCTGGCGGTATAGGTGCCGACGACGCGCGACAGCGTGATCTCGCGCAGCGGCTGGCGCAGATAGGCGAGGATGTCGCACTGGCCGATGCGGTCGCTGAGCACGGCGACATGCCCGTTCTCGCCGTGGGAAACATGCGTATTGTAATCGCGCGTGCCGAGCTTTCGGGCACGCTCGTAGATCTCCATTGCCTCTGACATATCGGATAGAACCATGACGGAATTTTACCTCCCAGAAAGATGTGCCCTTTTACGCCTTAGGAAAATGCCGTCGAATCGGTTTATCCGGGAGCTCCAGGGTCGTGATGAGATAGTTGAAGCCGTTGATGACCGTCGTGCCGTTGTGCTGCAGGGCGCGCTTCTGCTTGTAGTTGTACGAAAGATGCACATGTCCGTGCAGATGATAGGCGGGCTTCCAGCGGTCGATGAGGCGCCGGAAGCAGCGGAAGCCCTGATGGAAGCTGTCGTCGCCGTCGCCGAGCCCCTCCGCCGAGGCATGCGTGACGAGCACGTCGAAGCCGCGGTGCCACAGCACCGACGGCAGCGTGTGCCAGACGAGACGGCGCATCTGCGCCTCCGTATAGTGATAGCTCTTTTTCGCGCGGCTCTTGCAGCCGCCGAAGCCGAGGAAGCGGAAGCCCTTATAGGTATAGACGCCGTATTCCTCGAGATCGATACAGCCCTCGGGCGGATTTTTGAAATAGCTGCCGTCGTGGTTGCCGGGCACATATAAAAGCGGCACCGGCAGCATCGTGACGAGGAAGGACAGATACTGGGGCTTTAAGTCGCCGCAGGAGATGATGAGCTCGACGCCGCGGAAGACCTCGCGGTCGAAGTATTCCCAGATGAACTCGCTTTCGTGATCGGAGACGATCAGCACCTTCAGTGTCCTCATACGCAGCCCTCCGCAATGCACCGGACGGCGAGGGAGGCGAGCATCAGCCCCGCGCAGCCGGGCACCCACGCGACGCTGCCCGGCG
>JAEDGJ010000169.1 GCA_016297585.1 Clostridiaceae bacterium | reverse complement strand
CTGGTCGGCGCGCTGTCCCACGAGACGAGCGTCTTCTGCCTCGAGCTCGCGCGCGCGGCGAAGAAGTACGGCACCCTGATCTCGTTTGACTTGAACTACCGCGCGTCCTTCTGGAAGGGCCGTGAGCAGGAGCTGCACGACATCTTCTCCGAGATCGCCTCCGTCGCGGACATCCTGATCGGCAACGAGGAAGACTTCCAGCTCTGCCTGAACGTCAAGGGCCCGGAGGCCGGCGGCAAGGATCTCGCGTCGAAGATCGACGGCTTCAAGGGCATGATCGAAGAAGTCCGCCGCGCGTATCCGAACGCGCAGATCTTCGCGACCACGCTGCGTCAGGTCGTCTCCGCCAACGAGCACCTCTGGGGCGCCATCCTCTGCGCCGAGGGTCAGTGGAGCGTCGCCGAGCCCCGTCCCATCCCCGTCCTCGACCGCATCGGCGGCGGCGACGGCTTCGTTTCCGGTCTGCTCTACAGCCTGCTGCGCGGCTTCTCCTATGAAGACTGCCTGCACTTCGGCTGGGCGACGGGCGTTCTCGCCGTCACCTCCCTCTACGACTACGGCACCCCGGCCGACGAGGATCAGGTCTGGGATATCTGGAAGGGCAACGCCCGCGTCAAGCGCTGACTTTTCGCCGGGCGCCCGTTTTCCCCTCAAAAAAAGCGTCATTTCGCGCACGGACGGCCGGCTCCGGCTGCCCGTGCGCGGCGGAACTATAATTTTTAAGGAGATACATCCATGAAAAAAGCGGATATCGGTCTGATCGGTCTTGCCGTTATGGGCGAGAACCTCGTCATGAATATGGAGTCCAAGGGCTTCACCGTCGCGGTGTTCAACCGCACGACGGAGAAGGTCACGAAGTTTGTCGAAGGCCGCGCCAAGGGCAAGAACATCATCGGCGCGTACTCGCTGGAAGAGCTGGCGGCGAACCTTGAGAAGCCCCGCCGCGTTATGATGATGGTCAAGGCCGGTCAGGCGGTCGACGACTTCATCGAGAAGCTCCTCGCCGTGCTCGAGCCGGGCGACATCATCATCGACGGCGGCAACTCCCACTTCCCGGATACCATCCGCCGCTGCAAGTACGTCGAATCCAAGGGCCTGCTCTACATCGGCACCGGCGTTTCCGGCGGTGAAGAGGGCGCGCTGCTTGGCCCGTCCATGATGCCCGGCGGCTCCCCCGCTGCGTGGCCGTATGTCAAGCCCATCTTCCAGGCGATCTGCGCGCATGTCGCGGACGGCTCTCCCTGCTGCGACTGGGTCGGCGAAGGCGGCGCGGGTCACTTCGTCAAGATGGTGCACAACGGCATCGAATACGGCGATATGCAGCTCATCTGCGAAGCCTATCAGCTGATGCGCGACTACCTCGGCATGAGCGCCGACGAGATGCACGACGTGTTCGCCGAGTGGAACAAGGGCGAGCTCGACTCCTACCTCATTGAGATCACCCGCGACATCCTCGCGTACAAGGATACCGACGGCGCCCCGATCGTCGACAAGATCCTCGACACCGCCGGCCAGAAGGGCACCGGCAAGTGGACCGGCATCGCCGCGCTCGACGAGGGCGTGCCGCTTACGCTGATCGGCGAAGCCGTCTTTGCCCGCTGCCTGTCCGCGATGAAGGAAGAGCGCGTTGCGGCGTCCGGCATCCTCGGCGGCTGCACCGAGAAGTTCTCCGGCACCTGCGAGGAAAAGAAGGCGTTCATCGAGAACATCCGCTGCGCGCTGCTCGCGTCGAAGATCATCTCCTACGCGCAGGGCTATACCCTCATGCGCACCGCGGCGAAGACCTACGGCTGGAACCTCAACTACGGCGGCATCGCGCTGATGTGGCGCGGCGGCTGCATCATCCGCAGCGTCTTCCTCGGCAAGATCAAGGAAGCCTACGACAAGAACCCCGAGCTGTCGAACCTCCTGCTCGACGAGTACTTCAAGGACAAGATCCTCTCCCTCGTCCCCTCGTGGCGCAAGGTCGTCGCGTCCGCGGCGATGGCGGGCATCCCCGCTCCGGCGTTCTCCTCCGCGCTCGAGTACTTCGACGGCTACCGCTGCGAGAAGCTGCCGGCGAACCTGCTGCAGGCGCAGCGCGACTACTTCGGCGCGCACACCTATGAGCGCCTCGACTCTCCGCGCGGCCAGTTCTTCCACACGAACTGGACCGGCCACGGCGGCGATACCTCCGCGTCCACCTATACGGCATAAATCCCCTTTATTCGCGGGAAAAAGACAGTACCGGCGTTCCGAACATCCTTCGGGACGCCGGTTATGGTGATTTTAAGGAGGCCGCATGCGGATTCTGATCATTCGCCACGGAGACCCCGACTATGAGGTCGACGGACTGACCGAAAGAGGACGCCGGGAGGCGGAGCTGCTGGCAGGAAAGCTCGTGCAGGAGCCGATCGACGCGATCTGGTGCTCGACGATGGGACGCGCGGTCGAAACCTGCCGCCCGACGGCCGAGGCGCTGGGGTTACAGCCGCACTACCGCGACTGGCTGCGGGAGGTGCCGTTCCCGATCGCGTTTCCGGGCTATCCCGAAAGACGCTTCTGGTTTTCCTACCCGCCGCGCGCATGGGCGGATTATCCGGGGATGGGAGACGAGGAGGCGTGGAAGGAGCTGCCGGTTTTCGCGCAGTCCGGCGTCGTGCCGTATATGGAGAACGTGTTCCGTCAGTTCGACGCGCTGCTGTCGAGCTACGGCTATTCGCGGCACGGACGCTGGTTCGAGCTTCTCCCCACGCGCCGGGACACGGTGATCGCGCTGTTTTGCCATCAGGGTCTCGGCACCGCGCTGGTCGCGCATCTGTGCGGCGTGTCGCTGCCCATGCTCTGGAACACGACGATGGCGCCGACGACGTCCGTCGCGACCGTTGTCATGGATCAGTTCCGCCCGGACGATCCGATCGCGGTCGCAAGGCTATTGTCCTTCGGCGATACGGGGCATCTGTACGCCGCGGGCGAGCCGGTCAACTGGCGCGGACTGCATCACGAAATTACGCCGTAAGGCCTTGCGCCGAACGGCATATTGAGAAAGGAAGACACCTATGAATTCTCTCATTCGTACCGCGTCGACCGACGCGGGGCTCTCCGTGGAGGAGATCCGCGCTGCCGTGCGGGAATCTCTTGCGGACTGCCGGGACAGACTGCACAAGGTGCTGCTGCTGCCGCCGGATTATACGCGCTTCCACTCCTACGCGGGCCAGCTCACAGCGATGTACTATGAAGAGCTCAAGGACACCTGCGAGATCGACATTCTCCCCGCGCTCGGCACCCATGTGCCGGTGACGAAGGACGAATGGGTCGAGATGTTCGGCCCGAACGTCCCCTTTGAGCGCTGCATCGTCCACAACTGGCGCACCGACGTCGTCAAAATCGGCGAGGTGCCCGGCGACTATGTCTCCTCCATCAGCGAGGGACTCGTCACGACGCCGATCGACGTCGAGGTCAACCGCCATCTGCTCGATCCGAGCTACGACCTGATCCTCTCCCTCGGGCAGGTCGTGCCGCACGAGGTCGTCGGCATGGCCAACCGCAACAAGAACATCTTCGTCGGCTGCGGCGGCGCGTCGATGATCAACAACTCGCATATGCTGGGCGCGTTCTACGGCCTCGAGCGCATCATGGGCAAGGATCACACCCCCGTGCGCGACGTGTTCGACTATGCCGAGGAGCATTTCCTCCTGCAGATCCCGCTCTGCTATGTGCTGACGGTGACGACCGCGCCGGGCGGCAATATCCGCGTCCACGGGCTGTTCATCGGCCGCGAGCGCTCGAAGTTCGAGGCGGCGGTCAGGCTCGCGCAGGAAAAGAACCTGATTTTCGTCGACCGTCCCTTCAAAAAGGTCGTCGTCATGCTCGACGAGAAGGAATTCAAGTCCACCTGGCTCGGCAATAAGGCCGTTTACCGTACCCGTATGGCGATCGAGGACGGCGGCAGCCTGATCGTGCTCGCGCCCGGCGTCGACAAGTTCGGCGAGGACGCCGCAAACGACCGCCTGATCCGCAAATACGGCTATGTCGGCCGCGAGCAGGTCTTAAAGCTCGTCGAAGAGCACGAGGATCTCCGCGAAAACCTCTCCGTCGCGGCGCATCTGATCCACGGCTCCTCCGACGGCCGCTTCTCCATCACTTACTGCACCCGCCATCTGACCGGCGACGAGGTGCGCGGCGCGGCGTTTGACTATATCCCCTACGACGAGATCGTCAAAAAGTACGATCCCTCGAAGCTGACGCCCGGCTACAACACCGTCGACGGCGAGGAGATCTACTATATCCCGAACCCCGCGCTCGGCCTCTGGGCGGACAGAAAGAGGTTTTGACGCATGGACGCGAAACGGCATCCGGTGATGGCGCGGTTTTGCGATCTGCCCGTAATTGACACGCACGTCCACTTCAGCTTCCCGCATTCGCACGAGGAGTCGCTTGCGTTTTTCCGCACGATCCTCGAGCGGCGCGGCTATGAGGCGATGGCGTTCATGGCGTATCACCAGTCCGGCTCCGGGGAGCGCTTCCCCGAGTCGTCGCTGGAGGCGCTCTACTATAAAAGCAGGCTTCCCGGCTGCTGGGCGTTTGCCGGACTGCGCCACCCGGATACCGCGGAAGGGTATCTCGCGCAGGTTCGGGAATACCGCGCGATGGGCTTT
>JAEDGJ010000168.1 GCA_016297585.1 Clostridiaceae bacterium | reverse complement strand
ACCCGGACGCCGGGAAGCCGCCGGACGGCCGCACGCCACATTTCCATAAATCTTTTCGGGAAATCGGGTCAAAAACTATGGAGATGACCAAACTTGCCGAAAAGCGTCCCTTTTCGTCGGTTTTCCGATTGACATTCCGGGACAACTGTGCTATTTTTATGGAGTCGAATTTAATAGTTTGCCAATATAGTTTTGGATGTATGGCCCAAATGTTTCTACCGCGCCGCCGGGAAGGCGCGACTATTGGTTGTTTCGCGATGCGCGTATTGGCAAAACAGGCTTAGAAGTAAGTCTGTTTTTGATTTTCAGGAGGTTTTTTTGTGAGAAGCCTGGAAGACCGAATTCTGAAAGAGGGAACCGTCCTCCCCGGCAATATCCTGAAGGTCGGTTCGTTCCTGAACCACCAGATCGACGTAGACTTTATCATGGAGCTCGGCCGTGAGATCGCGCGGCTCTTTGCGGACGCCGGCGTCACGAAAATTCTGACCATCGAAACCTCCGGCATCGCGATTGCCGTGGGCGCGGGCGCCGCGATGCACATCCCGGTCGTGTTTGCCAAAAAGCACGCGACAAAGAATCTCTCGGGCGATGTGTATTCGTCGGTCGTCCATTCCTACACGCACGGCACGGACTATACCGTCGTCGTGAGCCGCGATTATCTCTCCCCGCAGGACACCGTACTGCTGGTGGACGATTTTCTGGCAAACGGCAAGGCGCTGGAGGGGCTGATCGACATCGTCTCCCAGTCCGGCGCGTCGCTTGCCGGCGCGTCCTGCGCGATCGAAAAGGGCTTCCAGCGCGGAGGAGACGCTCTGCGCGAACGCGGGATCCGGGTCGAGTCGCTTGCCGTGATCGACAGCATGACGGACGACTCCGTGACCTTCCGCGCCTGAAATCCGAATATCCATTCATCTGGATATTAATATTCCAAAGAAACGATTCTAGGAGGAAAACATGAAAAAGTTTCTTGGCGTGATCCTCGCACTGACGATGCTGGCCGCTCTGCTTGCCGGCTGCGCCGACAGCGGTGCCAATACCGGCACGACCGCTGCCACGACTGCGGCTACCACCGCGGCTGCTACCGCCGCCACCACTGCCGCCGCTTCCGGCGTCGACGTCTCCACCCTGAAGGTCGGCTTCATCTTCCTGCACGACGAAAACTCCACCTACGACAAGAACTTCATGGACGCCGCGAAGGCCGTTCAGGCGAAGCTCGGCTTAAGCGACGATCAGGTGATGTTCAAGACCAACATCCCCGAGTCCAGCGAATGCTATGAAGCCGCGGCGGAGCTCGTGGACGCGGGCTGCAATCTGGTCTTTGCCGACAGCTTCGGCCATGAGGACTTCATGATCCAGGCCGCCGAGGAGTTCCCGGACGTCGAGTTCTGCCACGCGACCGGTACCCAGGCGCACACCCGCAACCTCCCGAACTTCCATAACGCGTTCGCCTCCATCTATGAAGGCCGCTACCTCGCCGGTATCGCCGCCGGTATGAAGATCAACGAGATGATCGCCAGCGGCGAGATCACCGAAGACGAAGCGAAGATGGGCTATGTCGGCGCGTATCCGTACGCGGAAGTCAAGTCCGGCTACACCTCCTTCTTCCTCGGCGCCAAGTCCGTCTGCCCGAGCGTCACGATGGAAGTCATGTTCACGAACTCCTGGTTCGACATCGCGCTTGAGAAGGAAGCCGCCAACTCCCTGATCTCCAACGGCTGCATCCTGATCAGCCAGCACGCCGACTCCGAGGGCGCCCCGAAGGCCTGCGAAGAAAACGGCGTCCCGAACGTCGCCTACAACATCAGCACGATCTCCATGGGACCGAACACCGCGCTGATCTCCTCGAAGATCAACTGGGAGCCTTACTTTGAAGTCATCGTCAACGCCGTCCTCAACGGCGAAGCGATCCCGGCCGATTACTGCATGAGCCTGTCCGACGGCGGCGTCGTGCTGACCGAGCTGAACGCGGCGGTTGCGGCCGAGGGCACGCAGGAAGCCATCGACGAGGCTACCGCGAAGTTCCTCGCGGGCGAGCTGAAGGTCTTTGACACTGCGACCTTCACCGTCGGCGGCGAGACGCTGACCTCCTACATGGCCGACGTCGACAGCGACGCGAGCTTCACCCCCGACACCGAAGCGATTGCCGACGGCTATTTCCACGAATCCGAGTATCGTTCCGCGCCTTATTTCGACATTGACATCGACGGTATTACCACGAAGTAATGTACAAGCAGTTAAGGCGGAGCAGTATGCGCTCCGCCTTAACTTTTTCTTGCATAAAAGCGGCTTTTTTCCCTTTTGACACCCAAAACGGAACGCCTTGTCCGGGAGCCGGCAGCGCGGGACAGGCTCTGATCTATGCAGCGTTCCGATTTTACGAAAACCGAATGACCGGAGGTAGTAAAGTGGCCGAAAAACCTGTGGCGTTAGAGCTGAAAAACATTTCCAAGAGCTTTGGCAGCGTCGCTGCCAACCATCAAGTCAGTCTGAAGGTCCGCGAAGGCGAGATTCTCTCCATCCTGGGCGAAAACGGCAGCGGCAAGACCACGCTTATGAACATGATTTCGGGTATCTACTATCCGGACGAGGGTCAGATCTTCGTGAAGGGCGAGGAGGTCTCCATCCGCTCGCCGAAGGACGCGTATGACCTGAAAATCGGTATGATCCACCAGCATTTCAAGCTCGTAGACGTCTTTTCCGCCGCGGAAAACGTCGTACTCGGTCTGAATGAGAAGGGCCGGTACGACCTCGCGAAGGTGACGGAGGAGGTCCGCCGCATCAGCGCGAAATACGATTTCGAGATCGACCCCGCAAAAAAGGTCTACGAGATGTCCGTCTCGGAAAAGCAGACGCTCGAGATCATCAAGGTGCTCTACCGCGGCGCCGAGATCCTGATCCTGGACGAGCCGACGGCCGTCTTAACGCCGCAGGAGACGCAGAAGCTCTTCGCCATCCTGCGCAACATGCGCAGCGACGGCAAGGCCATCATCATCATCACGCACAAGCTCAACGAGGTGCTCTCCCTTGCCGACCGCGTCACGGTGCTGCGCAAGGGCGAATACGTCGGCACGATCGACACGGCCGGCGCAAACGAGACGGTCCTCGCGGAGATGATGGTCGGCAAGAAGGTCGTTTTGAACATCGCCAGAAGCGAGCCCACGGACGCCGCCGACCGTCTGGACGTGGAGGGCCTGACCTGCATGAACCGCGAGGGCATGGAGGTGCTCTCGGATATCTCCTTTACCGCGCGCGCGGGCGAGATCCTGGGCATCGCCGGCATCGCGGGCAGCGGACAGCGCGAGCTTCTCGAGGCGATCGCCGGACTGCAGACCGTCAGCGGCGGCCGCATCGTCTACCACGACCCGAAGACGGGGAAGGACGAGGATCTCTGCCGGAAAAATCCGATGCAGATCCGCGAGCTCGGCGTGCGCCTCTCCTTTGTGCCGGAGGACCGGCTCGGCATGGGACTCGTCGGCAACATGGACATCGTCGACAACATGATGCTGCGCAGCTACCGTAAGGGGCACTCGATGTTCTTAAAGCGCCGGGATCCCCGCACGCTCGCGCAGCGCATCATCGAGCAGCTCGAGGTCGCGACGCCCAGCGCGTCGACGCCGGTGCGCCGTCTTTCCGGCGGCAACGTGCAGAAGGTGCTCGTCGGACGCGAGATCGCCGCGTCGCCGACCGTCATCATGGCGGCCTACCCCGCGCGCGGACTCGACATCAACTCGTCCTACACGATCTACAACCTGTTAAACCAGCAGAAGGAAAGCGGCGTCGCGGTCATCTTCGTCGGCGAGGATCTGGACGTGCTCATCGAGCTGTGCGACCGCATCCTCGTCATCAACAGCGGCCATGTGACGGGCATCGTGGACGCAAGACATGTGACCAAGGAAGAAATCGGTCTTCTGATGACCAAAACGGAGGAGCGTGCCGCCAATGAGTAAAGAAAAGAAACAGCACCATGAGCAGCTTGTGCGCATATCCAAGCGCGATCAGATGGTGTTCTGGAAATCCTGGCTCGTGCGTCTGGCGGCGATCGTGCTGGCACTTATCGTCTGCGCGCTCATCATCGTGCTGATCACGGGCTACAACCCGCTGCAGGTTTACTCCGCGATGTGGACCGGCACGTTCGGCTCCTCGCGCAAGATCTGGATCACGCTGCAGAAGACCGCCATGCTGCTGTGCATCTCGCTGGCCGTCACGCCCGCCTATAAGATGCGCTTCTGGAACATCGGCGCCGAGGGACAGGTGCTCATCGGCTGCCTCGCGACCGCGGCGTGCATGATCCATTTCGGCAGCTCCCTGCCCGCCCCCGTCCTCATCCCGGTCATGTTCGTCTCCAGCGTCGCGGCCGGCGCGGTCTGGGCGATGATCCCGGCCTTCTTCCGTGCCAACTGGGGCACCAACGAGACGCTGTTTACGCTGATGATGAACTACGTCGCGACCCAGCTCGTCTCCTATTTCATCACGTTCTGGGAAAACCCCGCCGGCTCCAACTCGGTCGGCATCATCAACTCCGTCTCGAAGAGCGGCTGGCTTCCGGAGCTTTTCGGGCAGAAATACCTCTTAAACATCCTCATCGTCGCCGTTTTGACGGTGCTGATGTATATCTATCTGAAATTCAGCAAGCAGGGCTATGAGCTGACGGTCGTCGGCGAGAGCGAAAACACCGCGCGCTAC
>JAEDGJ010000167.1 GCA_016297585.1 Clostridiaceae bacterium | reverse complement strand
AGTCAGGGAGCGCGGATGGAACAGATGCGTCACGCGCTCGTCCTCGACGCGCATGCTGATAAAGAGCGGGAGCCGATGGCGCCGCAGCCAGTCCCACAGCGGCTTTGCGCAGTCGTCCGAGAGCGCATAGCCGTGGAATCCCGGCAGCACGCGCACGCCGGCGACGGAAAGGCTGCGCACCGCGCGCTCCAGGTCGTCCCAGACGCCGGGCAGGGTGGGGTTGACGGTCATCACATGGCGGTAGGAGGGGAATCCCTTCAGGGCTTTGGCAAGGTCGAGCTCCGCTTCCCACGGATCGTTCCAGAAAATCGCGTCGGTGGAGGAGACAAAGCCGCCGGAGATGCCGTTTTTCATGTGCAGCGCGCGCAGATCGGCAAACGAGGGATGGCGGATCTTATGGAAGGGCCAGGCGCCGACAAAGCAGCCGCAGTCGAGATGATTCATAACTGATTTTCCTCCCTTTTACAGCCGGAAGCTGCGGTCGAAGAGCTTTTCGGTATTCCGGTACAGGATCTTGTCGCGGTCGGCGTCCGTGATGTCGGCCTCCAGCGCCTGTCCGATGTTGACGACGAAGGAGCCGGGCATATCGGTGCCGTACAGCAGACGGTCCGCGCCGAGCTGCTCGACGGCGTAGTTTAATTCGTCGCCGCGGAAGATCGAGCCGCAGTAGTCGCACCAGACGTTTTTGCAGTCGCGGATGGCGGGCACGCCGTTGTAGCAGTTGCCGCCGAGATGCGCCATGATGAGCTTGGCCTTCGGGTAGCGGCGCGCGAGGACGGCGACGTTTTTGCCGACGGTCTCGCTCGCGACCTGTCCGTTGGCCTTATGGAAGCTGTGGACGAGCACCGGGAGGCCGTTGTCCTCGCAGTACTCGATGAGCGGGAATACGCAGGGCTCGTCGCAGTAGGTGGACACCCAGAGCTTGAGTCCGGAAAGCCCCTGCTCCTCGATGCCGCGGCGCAGCACGTCGAGCGCGTTTTTATGCTCGGGGCTGACGTAGACATAGCCTGAGACCCGGTCCGGATAGCGGCGCACGAAGTCCGCCGTGCGGGCGTTCAGCTCGTCGACGGTCTCCTCGTCGGGCGTATAGCCGCCAAGCGCGGAGACATAGATGCGGCGCAGGCCGTAGCGCTCGATCGCCTGCAGAAGCTGGCGCTCGTCGGATTCATAGCGCCCGCGCCAGATATGCGTGTGCATATCGATGATGGTCAGTCCGTTCAAATCAATCCCTCCCGATGCAGATCGCCGACCGCCTCGGCAAGACGCGCGAGCGTGTCGTCGCAGTCGGTATACTGGTGGCTGAAGTTGACATAGCTTACATTATAAAGGGAGACGCCGTGACGGTAGGCGGCGCGGAAGAACGCGGAGAGGATGCCCTCCGGCGCGCCCGCGTCCGCGACAAAGGTCGGGCAGGCGGAGATGCCGGACAGCGAGATCGGCACGCCCTCGGCGCGGAAGAGCTCGCGCACCTTGCCCCAGAGGTAGTCGCCGTGCGTGCGGATGTGGCCGACGACGTCGTACTTTTGAAAGGTCTCGATCGTCGCGCGGCAGGCGGCCAGCGACAGCGTCTCGCCGCCGTAGGTGGACGAGATGGAAAATCCCGGACGCTCGCAGGTGCGCATCACCTCGCGGGAGCCGGCATAGGTGGACAGCGGCATGCCGTTGGCGATGGCCTTGGCGAAGACGCAGAGGTCGGGGTTGACGCCGAAGTACTCCTGGACGCCGCCGAGCGCGACGCGGAAACCCGTGACGATCTCGTCGTAGATCAGAAGCGCGTTGTTTTTGCGCGTGATCTCGCGCAGGAAGGGGTAGAAGGCGCGCCCCTCGTCGAAGCGCTGGTAGTCCGCGGAGACGATGACGGCGGCGACGTTGCCCGCGTACTCGTCGAAGTAGGCGGCGATCGTCTGCTGATCGTTCCAGCCGGCGGCGTGGTAGAGCGCCGAGATGGCGGCAGGGACGCCGGGGATGCGCTGCACGGTCTCGCGCGGGCCGACCTTCGCGCCGGACGCGAGGGAGTTGAGCCAGCCGTTGTAGCCGATCTGGATGATGTGGTCATGTCCCGTATAGGCGCGGGCGATGCGGATCGCGGCGGAGCAGGCCTCTCCGCCGGTCTTTAAGAAGCGCGCCTGCTCGGCGCTCGGGATGACGCTGCACAGAAGCTCCGAGACCTCGCACTCGAGCGCGGTGGGGTGCCCGAAGACGATGCCGTTCTCCATCTGCTTGGCGATCGCTTCCATGACGGCGGGGTAGCAGTAGCCGAGCGACACGGGGCCGAGGCCGTTGCGGTAGTCGATGAATTCGCGTCCTTTCTCGTCCCATACGCGGCAGCCCTTGCCGCGCGCGATGACCTCCGGCTCCTCGGGGCACAGGTGCGGCGCCTTGGAGGTGGTCGAGGAACCGTGCGGCATCGTCGCACGGAGCCGTTCATTCCAGCTTTGCATGAAAAAAGCCTCCTTTGAAGCGGTAAAATCGGAAATCCATACCCGTATCATACACGCTTCTTTCCGAAAAATCAAGAAAAAACGGGACGGAGCCGTGCCGTCCGTCCCAAAAAAGTCAGATACAGTAACCCCAGCGTCGTTTTACGCCATCTTCGCGAGCATTTCCTTCGTCGCTTCACAGTCCATCGGACGCCCGGAGAGGAACTTCTCGATCTCGTCGGCGGCGTGCATGCCGATGCGCAGCTTGCCGTTCTGCGCAAGACCCGCGAGGTGGGGCGTTAAGATGACGTTCGGCAGCGTGCGGAGCGGATTGTCCGCCTCCATCGGCTCCGGATCGAAGACGTCGAGGCAGGCGTACTTGAGGTTGCCCGCCGCCATGTGCTCATAGAGCGCGTGCTCGTCGACGATCGCGCCGCGCGCGGTGTTGATGAGCACGGCGTCCTTCTTCATCCAGCCGAGCGTCTCGGCGTTGAACATATGATACGTCTCGGGGATGTTCGGCGCGTGGATGGAGATGATGTCGGAGCGGCGCAGCACCTCTTCGAAGGAGGCGAGCGTCGTATGCAGGCGCGCGGCCTTCTCCTCCGAGCAGTAGGGGTCGTACAGCAGCGTCTCGACGCCGAAATTCTGCATCAGCTCGAGATAGTGGCCTCCCGCCCAGCCGCCGCCGATGACGCCGACGGTGAGGTCGTACAGCTCGCGGATGTTGTCGTAGCCCTCGTGCCACGGGCCGTTTGCGTGGAGGTTTGCGTTCAGATTGTAGTAGTTTTTCGACGCGGAGATCGTGAATCCCAGCGCGGTCTCGGCGACGCCCATGCCGAGCGGCTTCGGGGAGCCGGTGACGCGGATGCCGCGCTCCCAGACCTCGTCGCAGACGATGGGCTTGATGGAGCCCGCGGCGTGGACGATCAGCCGGAGCCCGGGCGCGCAGTCGAGGATCTCGCGGTGCAGCGTGGTGTTGCCCCACGAGGTGATGGCGATGTCGGCGCCGGCGATGGTCTTTTTCACGTTTTCATCGGTGGGCGCGCCCTCGTTGCGGACGACCTCGCCGAAGGAGGCGAGCCTCGCGAGTGCTTTTTCGGAAAAGATCGAAGGGACGGACGCGCGGTCCTGCAGCATGGCGATGCGCATAGCGTATGTTCTCCTTTACACATGATTCCGATATAAAACCGGACGATTTCTGAAAAAGGGGGATTTTCCTTCATTATACCATAAAATCGCGCCGATGCAAGCCCGCCGTTTGTCGAATCCGACGCCGGATTTACCGAAACGGAAATTTCGGGGTTGACGAACGTCGCGCGAGGGGGTATACTGAAGCGACGAATTTCCCTCAAAATACAAAAAACGGACATCGCTTTTTTTCGAAAGGAGAGCCTTGCCGATGAAAAACTTAAACGGCGTCTGGAGACTCTGGGCGTTCCCCGCCGAAACGCAGAAAACACCCATCGACAGCATCGTGACGGAGCCCGCCATGCCGGCGAACGTGCCCGGAAACGTGGAATTTGCCCTGCAGGCCGCGGGAATGCTCCCCGAAGACCTCTTTATGGGCGACAACATCCTGAAATGCCAGGAATTCGAGACCTGGGACTTCCTCTACGAGCGCCATTTCACGATGACGCCGGAGGAGCTTGCGCGCCCGTGGCGGCTCGTGTTCGAGGGCGTGGACTGCGTCGCGGACTATTACTTAAACGGCACGCTGCTCGCGCATACCGAAAACGCGCTGATCGCGCAGACGATCCCCTGCGGCGGCGCGCTGCGGGAGGACAATACGCTGCAGGTCTACCTGCGCTCGGCGCTTGCGGCGGCGGCGGAAGAGGACTACTATCCCTTCGCGCTGCGGGACGGGTACTATCACAATTACGAGCAGCTCCGGCTGCGCAAGCCCGCGTCGTCGTTCGGCTGGGACATCATGCCGCGCACCGTGTCCGCGGGACTCTGGCGCGGCGTGCGCATCGAGGAGATCCCCGAGACGGAGTTTGCGGACGTCTACATCGCGACGGGACGCGCCGACGCGCAGGAAGCGATGCTGCGCGTCAACTTCCAGCTCCGCACCGCGCCGCAGAACCTGCGCCGGCTCTCGCTGCGCGTCGAAGGGCGCTGCGGCGACAGCACGTTCTTTACGGAGCAGAAGCTCTACTTTTCCGCGGGCTTTGTCTGCGTAACCGTTGCGCAGCCGAAGCTCTGGATGCCGCGCGGCTACGGAGAGCCGAATCTCTATGACACAACGGTGACGCTGCTCGTCGACGGCA
>JAEDGJ010000018.1 GCA_016297585.1 Clostridiaceae bacterium | reverse complement strand
CTCCTTTATATGATAGAGTGGAATATACATTTTTGCCGTCAGGCGGCGTCATGCGCGCCGATGCGTGCGCAGACGGCCTCCAGCACGGCGTCCTCCCCGGCGGGAAGCGCCGCGCCGTCCATGCGTGCCGTGAGCTCCGCGAGAGCGGACAGCGCCGCGGGAGACGCGGTTTTGGAAGCCTGCCGTCCGAGTACGGCGTACAGCCCAGCGAGCGCGTCCTCGGTCGCGGCATCGAAGACGCCGTCCGGCTCCTCAAAGAGGAAGCCCGTCAGGAAGAGCCGCTGCTCCAGCGCGAGGATGGCGGAGGAGGATGAGGCGGCGGAGACCGCGGTTTTGACGGAAAGCGGCTCGAGGGAGGCGAGGGTAAAGACCGCGCCGCCGTCTTCGACCGGAATGTCGGGCGTCAGCCCCGCGCCGTCGTAGCAGCCGGTGACGGGCAGCTCGACCTCCGAGACGGAGAGCATCAGGATCTCCTCGCCGAAGGCAAAGCCGCTCTGACCGCGTCCCTTGCCGTAGGTTTCGGAGCCCACGGTGACGGCGAGTCCGAGATCGGTCATCACACCGGCAAAGATCTCGGCGCTGGAGGCGGTGCCGCCGCCGACCAGAATATAGATCTCGCCGGGATCATAGCCGCCGCCGGACGAGAAATGCGGCGTGCGCTTGCCGCGGTGCAGCTCGGTGAAAAGAAGCGTATCCTTTTCAGGCACAAACGCGTCCAAAGCGGTGAGAAGCTGCGTAACGCCGCCGCCGGGATTATTGCGCAGATCGATGACAAGCGCGCCGATGTCCGCCGCGCGGAACGCGTCGATGGCGGCTGCGAGGTCGGTCGCGAAGAGATCGCCCTCGAAGCGGTTGATCGCGAGGATTCCGGCGCCGTTTTCGAGGAGCTCATATTCGATGAAGGGAACGGCGACCTCGCCGGGCGTGATGCAAAAGGAGAGCAGCTCCGTCTCTCCGGCGCGCAGGACGGAGAAAGGAAACTCGACGCCGCGGTACTGCTCCATCAGCGCGTCGCGCTCGTCGTCCGTGAGCGCGCGCAGGTCCTGCCCCGCGATCTTCACGATCCGGTCGCCCGGCCGGACGCCCGCTTTTCCGGCGGGGGAGTCCGCATAGACCGTGGTGACCGCCAGAAAGGGCCCGCAGGCGTGATAGGTAAAGCCGATGCCGGTGTAATCCTCGCTGTCGGGGTAGGCGGATTCGTATTCTTCCCAGGTAAAGAGGTTCGAATACGGGTCGTAGCAGTCGAGCATGGTATCGAGAAAGGTCTCAAAATTCCCGTCGTCCGCCGCAAAGAGGTCGATCAGCGCGCGGCGGAGCCGGTTTGCCGAAAGCGTCTCCCCGCTGCCCGTCAGCTTCTGATAGGCGGTAAGCAGGGGATTGTCGTTGCGGCCGGAGTCGATGTGGAGCGTGCGCACATAGTAGGCAAGCGTCTCCGCGCGCTCATACATGGCCTGCGGGGACAGCGCGCTGCCCTGCCGCACGGCAGAAGGCAGCGCAAAGGCGGTGGAGACGGCGAGGACGACGGCGATCAGAACGGAAAGGAACCGCCTTGCAAGGCGCATTTTCATGAAAATCTTCCTTTCTCGGGGACGGACGGGGCTTACATATGAACGGGCGCGTCGACGCGGATGATGGAGAGCCCCGTCGCGATGATGTCGCGGGTACGGGCGGCAAGGAAGGCGCGCGCCTGCTCATAGGGAGCGCCCGCACCCTTGATGCGGCAGGCGTTGTAGAAGCGGTGGAACGCGGCGGCGGCGGCGATCAGGTACTTGTTGACGCGCGAGGGGTCGCGCTCGCGGGCGGCCAGCAGCAGCTCGTCGGGCAGCGACGCGAGGAGCTTGATGAGCGCGGTCTCCTCGGGAGAAGTCAGGCAGGAAAGCTGCTCGTCCGACGGGGTGATGCCGGCTTCCTCGAGGTTTGCAAGCAGGCTGCAGATGCGCGCGTGCGCGTACTGGACGTAGTAGACGGGGTTTTCCGAGTCGGAACGGACGGCGAGATCGAGGTCGAAGTCGAGCTTCGTGTCGTATTTGCGGAGGTTGAAGAAGAAGCGGGCGGCGTCGACGCTGATGTCGTCGAGCAGATCGGCAAGCGACACGGCCTTGCCGGTACGCTTGGACATACGGACGGTCTCGCCGTCGCGCATCAGGTTGACGAGCTGCATCAGGACGATCTCGAGGCGGTCGGGATCGACGCCGATGGCCTGCATCGCGGCCTTCAGGCGGGCGACCTGGCCGTGGTGATCGGCGCCCCAGACGTTGATGACGCGGTCGAAGCCGCGCACGAGGAACTTGTCGCGGTGGTAGGCGATGTCGACGGCGAAGTAGGAGTAGAAGCCGTTGTTCTTGCGCAGGACGTCGTCCTTGCCGCAGCCGAATTCGGTGGTACGGAACCAGAGCGCGTCGTCCTTTTCGTAGGTCAGCCCCTTCGATGCCAGAAGCTGTACGGTGTCCTCGACAAAGCCGCGGTTGTGCAGCTCCGTCTCGTGGAACCAGCGGTCATAGGTGATCTTGTAGCGCTCCAGGTCGCGGTGCATCGCGGCGATGTTGCGGGAGAGGCCGTAGCGCACGAGCTTTTCGCGGCGCTCCTCATCCGGCAGCGCGCGCAGGTCGCCGAACTCGGCCCGGAAGGCGGCGGCGATCTCACGAACGTCGTCGCCGTGATAGCCGTCGTCGGGGAAGGGGTAGTCCGCGGTCTCGGGGAAGGTCTGCATATAGCGCGCGTCGAGGGAGACGCCCATCAGCATGACCTGATTGCCGGCGTCGTTGACGAGGAACTCGCGATAGACGTCGTTGCCGGCGTAGGACAGCACCTCGGCCAGGCAGTCGCCCAGCACGCCGCCGCGCGCGTTGCCCATGTGCATGGGGCCGGTGGGGTTGGCGGAGACGAACTCGACCATGATCTTTTCGGGACGGTCGGTCTTCGTGCGGGCGAAGTCATGACCCTCGGACGCGATGGCGGTCAGGACCTCGGCGTACCATTTCGCGCCGAGACGGAAGTTGAGAAAGCCCGCGCCCGCGGTTTCGACGGACGCGAAGTAGGAATCGGTCAGATCGATGCAGGAGAGGATCGCATCGGCGATCTTGCGCGGCGGCATATGCATCGCGCGGGCGGCGGCCATCGCGTAGTTGGCGGAGAAGTCGCCGTGCGCGGCCTCACGCGGCACCTCGACGGTGAACGCGACGTCTTCCGCGGCGGGAAGCAGGTTCTTTTCGGCGGCGGCGGCGACGGCGCTTTTCAGGAGGCAGACGATCTCGTCGCGGGCTTTCTGATTCATATTCATGTGAAAAACACTCCGAAACAGTTTTATTTTAGTTGAGCATCGCGCGGTCGCGGACGTTGACGTGCAGGCGGCTGCGCAGCGCGTGGGTATCGTTGATTTCGACGGAATAGTCGATGTCGAGCTCGCCGCCGGAGTCGTCGAAGCGCTGACGGACCTGATTGGCGGAGATGGAGACGGTAACGGGTTCGCCGTCCTGCTCGAACAGATTGTAGTGCTTCTCTCCCTGACGGAAGATCATGCAGGCATTCTCCGCGCCGCGGCGCTGGAGCGTGACGCGGTCCGACTCGATTTTGAGCGTCGTGGTCACGCCGGGAAGCCCCGTCAGGGAGCTTTCTCGATAGATGACGCTGTAGACGCCGTTCTTGCGGTACAGCTTGCCGGGCGTGATCAGCTCGACGGGGGGCTCCTCCAGATCGGGAATGCCGCATATGGAAATCAGGACGTCCTTGCGCATCCGGGTAACACCTCTTTTGCGGAAAAGTCAGCCGTTTTGCACGGCGGCAGACTTCATTATACACTACTTTCCCTCGGATTTCAACGGTTTGCGGGCAAGTTTTGCGTTTTGTAGAATATGACGCAAATGCCGCTTGACGGATGCGAAAAATTATTATATAATTAGCTAATCCAACTGTAGACGGGAGTAAAATGTCTTATGTTATGGTATATCATTCTCGCGGCGGTTCTCGTGGGCGGCGTCTATCTCGGGCTGCTGTATCCGGGCAAGGTGCAGCCGGACGCGATGGAAAAGCTGCGCGGGAGGGCGTATGCGCACAGGGGGCTTCATTCGCTGCGCAACGGCGTGCCGGAAAACTCGCTCGAGGCGTTTGACGTCGCGGCGCGCCACGGCTACGGCATCGAGCTCGACGTCCGGCTCTCGTCGGACGGGGAGGCGGTCGTGTTCCACGACGACAGCCTCGCGCGGCTGTGCCGGGTGGAGCGCCGCGTCTGCGAGCTGACGGCGGAGCAGCTGAAAAAGCTCCGCATCTCCGGAACGAGCCAGTTCATCCCGACGCTGCGGGAAGCGCTCGACACGGTCGGCGGCCGGGTGCCGCTGATGATCGAGCTGAAGACGGGACGGGACGGCCGCCGCCTCTGCGAGCGCGTCCGGGAGCTGCTCGCGGACTATCCGGGCGCGTACTGCGTCGTGTCGTTTGACCCGAAGGCGCTTTCGTGGTTCAAAAGACACGCGCCGGGCGTCGTGCGCGGACAGCTCGCGACCAAAATGCGCGGAAACGCGGGCAATCCCGTATCGCGGTACATGCTGGAGAATCTGTACTTCAATTTCCTCGGCAGGCCGCAGATCGTCTCCTATGAGCAGGAGTTCTTCTCGAACGCAAACCTCAAGCGCTGCGTGACGGCCTTCGGCGCGGTGGCCTGCGCCTGGACGGTGACGGATCAGAACACCTTCGACAACCTGACGAAAATCGCGCCGATGATCGTGTTCGAGCGCTTTTTCCCGAGGACGAAGTACGACAACACCGTGGTAATGGTGCGGGGACGCGCCGTCAGACCCGACTGACGCTTTTTCGGAGGCCGGGAAAAAGGGGAAAAAGGAGGCAAAAGCCTATGGAAAAGCCTGTATTTCTTGCGGAAAACGGGAATACCCGGTACACCGTCACACTGCCGCGCGGCGCGGCGCTGGCCGTGCACCACGCGGCGGAGGAGCTTGCCCGGTTTTTGGGCGAGATCACCGGCGCGCGCTTCCCGATCGCGTACGACGACACGGATGAGCGTCCCGTGATCGCCATCGGCGGCGCAAAAGCGGCGCGGGAGGCGGAAATCGACCTTGCCGCGCTCGGCGAGGAGGGCTATACGCTGCGGACGGCGGGCGAGGATCTGCTGATCGCCGCGAACGGGCCGCGGGGCTGCCTGTACGGCGTCTACGGTCTGCTGGAGGAGCATTTCGGCTGCCGGTTCTTCACGGAGGACGTGTCGCGCATCCCGAAGCGCCGGTCGCTGCGGCTGCCCGTGCTCTGCGAGACGCGCATCCCGGCACTGGAGTACCGCGACCCGTACTTCCAGGGGTATTACGACGGGGATTTCCACGCGCGGATGATGAGCAACTCGAATACAGCAGCGCTCGGCGAGGAGCACGGCTTCCGGATGGCGTATTTCCCGTTTGTCCATACGTTCTATAAGCTCGTGCCGCCGGAACGGTATTTTGCGGCGCATCCGGAATATTACGCGCTCGTCGGAGGAAAACGCGTCGGCGAGGGCGCCCAGCTCTGCCTGACGAATCCGGAGGTGCTGCGCATCGCGATCGCGCAGGTGCGGGCGTGGCTTCGCGAGCACCCGCATACGCGCATCGTTTCCGTGTCCCAGAACGATTACTACAATTTCTGCACCTGCGACCGCTGCCGGGAGGTGGACGAGGCGGAGGGCAGCCACGCGGGAACGCTGCTGCGCTTCGTCAACGCGATTGCCGAGGACATCGAGCGGGACTATCCCGACGTCATCATCGACACGCTGGCGTACCAGTATACCCGCACCGCGCCGAAGCTGACGAAGCCGCGCAAAAACGTCTGCGTGCGCCTCTGCTCGATCGAGTGCTGCTTTGCGCATCCGCTGGAGGAATGCGGGAAAAACTGCCACTACTGGGACGACCGGATCGTGCTCGGCAGCTTCACGGACGACCTGCGCGACTGGGCGAAGATCTGCGACCGGCTCTACATCTGGGACTATGTGGTCAACTTCGCGCATACGCTGCAGCCGTTCCCGAATCTCCATGTCCTGCAGCCGAACATCCGCTTCTTCATTAAAAACCATGTGCGCGGCATTTTTGAGGAGGGCAACAATTCCACGCGCGAGTCCGGAGAGCTGAACGCCCTGCGGCAATACCTGCTCGGGCATCTGCTCTGGGATCCGGATTTCGACGTCGAACGCGGAACGGCCGAGTTCCTGAACGCGTACTACGGCATGGCGGCGCACGAGGTGGCGGCGTATATCCGGCTGATCCATGCGCAGCTCACGGACGACACGCATATGTGGATCTTCGACGGACCGGACGCGCCGTATCTGCCGGAGGCGATGCTTGACGAGGCGGAGCGCATCTTCGACCGCGCGGAGATGCTCGCGGACGACGACGAAGTGCTCCTGCGGGTCAGAAAGCTCCGGCTGTCGGTGCGCTATGTGCGGCTTGCGCGGATGCCGAAGGATGCGCCCGGACGGATCGACGCGCTCGAGGCATTTTTCGAAGAGGTGCGCGTCTGCGGCGTGACCTCGTACCGCGAGGGACGGGACCTCGGCTATACGGAAGCGCTGCTTCGTGAAGGGCCGCTCGTGTAAACGGGACAACAAAAAGCGGGGACGGTTTTGCAAGGAAAAACCGTCCCCGCTGTGCGGGACAGAGAGTATAGAGGATTGTCAGCGGTGCATCAGCGCGACGGTGTCCATCGCGATCTTGAGCTCCTCGTTCGTCGGGATGACGAGCACGCGGACGGCGGAATCGGGCGCGGAGATCTCGCCTTCCTTGCCGCGGATCATCTTCTCGTTCTTTTCCGGGTCGATCTTGATGCCGTAATGCTCCATCTTTTCGACGGACGCGGCGCGCAGGGAAGCGGAGTTCTCGCCGAGACCGGCGGTGAAGACGAGCGCGTCGAGATCGCCCATCGCAAAGGCGTACGAGCCGATGTATTTGCGGATCTGATAGGACTGGACGCGGCGGGCGAGGGCGGCCTGCTCGTTGCCGTGCTCCATCGCGTTTTCGATGTCGCGGTCGTCGCTCGAGATGCCGGAGATGCCCAGCACGCCGGACTGCTTGGAGATCATGTCGGAGATCTCGTCGATGGTCATGTGATCCTTCTTCGCGATGTAGATCAGCGCGGTCGGGTCGACCTGGCCGGTGCGGGTGCCCATGACGATGCCGTCGACGGGACCGAAGCCCATCGAGCAGTCGATGGAGCGGCCGCCGTCCACCGCGCAGATGGAGGAGCCGTTGCCGAGGTGGCAGGTGATCATCTTCAGGTCGTGGATGTCGCGGCCGAGGAGCTTCGCGGCGCGCTCGGAGACGTAGTTGTGGGAGATGCCGTGGAAGCCGTAGCGGCGGATGCCGTAATCCTTGAAATAATGGTAGGGCAGACCGAAGAGGTAGGCCTCCGGGGGCATCGTCTGATGGAAGCCGGTGTCAAAGACGACGGCTTCGAAGGTGGACGCCGGGAACATCTTCAGGCAGAGGCGCATAACGCCGGCCTGCGCCATGGAATGCAGCGGCGCGAAGTCACGGTTGCGCTCGATTTCCTCGATGACGTCCATCGTGACCTCGGTCGGATAGACGAGACGCACGCCGCCGTGGACGACGCGGTGGCCGATGGCGTTGATTTCGGCGGGAGAGTCGATGACCTTGGACTCGCCGGTGGTCAGATACTTGATGATTTCATTGAAAGCGGCCTCGTGATCGGGCAGAGGGCAGTCCGTCTTCACGGAAAAGCCGCGGTGGTTCGTATACTTGATGCGTCCGTCCAGCCCGATGCGTTCGGTGCCGCCTTCGGCGAGGACAAGCTGGTCTTCCATGCGGTAGAGCCGGTATTTTAACGAAGAGCTTCCGGCGTTCAGCACAAATACGTTCATTTTCTTCCCCTGTTCCGACAAAATTTTTCGATGAGAACCATGTTATTATAAAACATTCCTACAAAGCGCGTCAATATTCATTATTGACAGAATGCACACCGAAAAACGGAACGTTTTAATATTAACAGGACAAAGCGCCGGACTCCGGGGAGAGAAGTGTGCGCGCATAGAGCGCCGCGAGAAATTCCGACGGCAGCGCGGTTGCGGCGGCCGTGAGAAAGGCCTGCGAGGGCGCGGGACGGGACAGCACCTCGCCGATATACCGCGCGGTGCGGGCGGGCGTGAGGCTTTCGACCTCGCCAAGCAGGCGCTCGGCACGCTCGGGCGCGGTAGCCGCCTCGGCGAGGATTGCCTCGAGCCGCGACGGATCCGGCAGCTCGGTCCCGTGATACGCGGCGCATACGGCGTCCTCCAATTCGTGCGGGGCGTATATTTTGGTGGGGGAGACATCGAACACGCGGGCGGCGTTTTCGGCGGCGGCAAGATGCAAAACGGCTTCGTCCGCGACGCTCCGCCCGGTTTTTAAGGACAGCGGCGCCTCCATGCCGCGGTAGAGGTTTTTCAGAAAGCGCAGCGCACGCAGACGCAGCAGGTCGTACCGGCCGATCGCGCCGCGCCGGGAGGGCGGGAACAGCCGGTCGAAGGCGGCGTGGAGCCGTTCGGTCGCGGGACGGAGGTCTGCGGCTCCGCCCTTTTCGAAGGCGTAGAGCCTGCCGTCGAGCTCGCCGAAGGATTTCCGCGTGTCAAGGTACCCGAGCTCGATGTTGCGGCGGGCGCTTTCGGCGTCGAACAGCAGGATGGAGCCGAGGTTCCACGCGGTGGAGATCAGATGGATGCGGGACTGGTCGACGTTTTCGGGACGGCGGTAGACGCCGACGCCGTGGACGTCGACGGCGAGCATCCGGTCCGCGCCGCCGCGGGCGGCGAGATCGATCGGGAGATTGTCGAAGTAGCCGCCGTCAATATAGGAGGCGTCGCCGATGACCTGCTTCTGCATCGCGGGAAAGCAGGCGGCGGAGGCGAGGATATAGTCGATGAGGTCGCCCCGGGGGATCTCATCCGCGAACAGCGCGCGGGGGGACAGCTCCGGCAGCTTAACGGTGACGAGCCCGAAGCGGAGCTTCGACGCGCGGATCTTCTCCTCGTCGAGCACGCGGTACAGAAGCGTGCGCAGCGGCGTCGAATCCGCGCCGTGATTGGCCGCGATTTCCCGCGCGAACAGTCCGAAGCGGGAAAGCCGTTCACGCAGCGTCCTGTCGCCGGGAGCGGCGTCGATCGAGAGGATCATCTCGGTCGTGATGGAGCTCCAGATGTCGACGGCGAGGTCGTAATCGTCCTGCGCGATGATCGCGCCGTTGAGCGCGCCGACGCTGGTGCCGGTTACGACGGAAAAATCTTCGTTCCGCTGCCGCAGCGCGCGCCAGACGCCGATCTCATAGGCGCCGCGCGAGCCGCCGCCGCCGAGAACGAGGGCGGTAACGGACATAGTATTTTTGTTTCACCTCTGCAAAAATAGAAAAAGGGAGAGTTTACAACATGCTGAAACTGATCGCCCACCGGGGCGCGTCCAAGGTCAGACCGGAGAATACGCTCGAGAGCCTGTGTTATGCCGCGCAGATCGGCGCGGACGCCGTGGAGTGCGACGTGCGGCCGACGAAGGACGGCAAATACGTCATTTTCCACGACGGGAACCTCGCCCGGCTCGCGGGGATCCCGCAGACGGCGGAGGAGCTGACCTATGAGGAAATGAAGGCCGCGCTTGCGAAGGCGGGCAGGGGACTTCTGACGCTCGACGAGCTGATCGACGGCTACCGGGAGCGCGTGCCGGTGCTGCTGCACATCAAGATGAATGAGCCGGACGAGGCGTTTGCCGAAAAGATCGGACGCGCGCCGGTGGACTTCATCTGCGGCGTGC
This sequence comes from Clostridiaceae bacterium, assembly GCA_016297585.1. Lineage (GTDB taxonomy): Bacteria > Bacillota > Clostridia > Oscillospirales > QAMX01 > JAAZKA01. The sequence goes on along the minus strand of JAEDGJ010000018.1, from coordinate 13,832 downwards.
AGTCGGCGGCGGCGCTTTCGACGATGCGCCGGGTGCGTCCGGCGGAGAGGATCCTGGCATTCATGCCGTCTAAAGAGCAGTACCGGGCGTTTTCCGAGGGCGGCGCGGGCATTCTGCGGCTGTGGCAGCAGTGGCTCGGCGAGATCACGCCGGAGGAGGTGCGCCGGGGGCATCGGGGCGAGGTCTGGATCATGGCGTGGAAGAACGACACGATGGACGGCGACGAGGAGTCGCTCGAGCTGGCCGAGAGGCTCGGCGCGGACGGGATGCTCTTGAACGACATCGAGCTGGGTCTGCGCTGGCGGGCGTCACACGTCGAGACCCGATAAAAACGCCGCGGCGTGCTCGACGGCTTCCTTTTCGAAGGGCTGACCCGCGTAGCGGTAGTCAAAGCTCTTGGTAAAGCCGCCGATCTCGGACTGCATCCGGTCGAGCCACCGCCGCTCGATCTCGCAGGCCGCACGGGCAAACTCCGCGGCGACGCGGCGGGGGTAGGCGCGTCCGGCGTGCTCGAGCAGCGCGCCGAAATGCGGCAGGCAGAAATGCTCCTGCGCGGCGAACAGCGCGCGGAAGGCGTCCTCCGTGCGCCACATATCGAGAAGATTCGCGTAATAGCGCTCCTGCTCGGAACGGATCTTCTCGCAGACGAAGCAGGAACGCCCCGTTTCGGCGAGCGCGGCGGCGCGGCGGTTGTCGGGGGACTTGGCAAACGCGTCGACAAGGTCGGAGACGGTTTTGAGCCGGCTTTCAATGGTCAGCGCCAGCGAAAGCCGGTTTTTCATCGCGAGCATGTCCGCGTAATGCGCGGCGCAGAAGCCGCGCGCGTTGGTCGATTCCCGGACGTCCGGCTCCATCATCGCGGCGCCCATGATGTACTCGAGCGTCTTCTCCTCGGTGCGGCGCTCGAGCGCGCAGAGCGGGCAGCCGCATTTCGCGCCGAAAACCTCGTTGATGGGGATGGTATAGATGGTTTCCTTCATAGTATATCCTTTCTATAAGGTGGCTTGCACGGAAGCGTAAAAAACGGGTTGCAAAATCAAAAAAACCGTCGTATAATACATTCAGAAGATCAGAGAGGAAAGCAGCGGCTCAAAGGAGAGCCCCTCCCGGCGGGGAACGCCGCACGCCGCCGTATGCGCGACGCAGGCGGAGACGAAATCCGCCGCAGCCGCCGCAGCCTCGCCGAGCGCTTTTCCGCGCAGCAGCGCGCCCAGCAGCACCGAGGCGAAGACGTCGCCGGTGCCGGGATAGGAGCCGTGCGAGGGGGTATCCGCCGCCGCGCGCGGACGGGTAAGGATCGCCGTCTCGCCGCGGTCGCAGAGCGCGATGCGCAGCGTGCTGCCGTCCTCCGACGGCACGCCGGTGATGACGCTTCGCGGCGCGACCTCCGCGGACAGCCGCGCGGCCCAGCGCAGAAGCCCCGCCTCGTCGCACGGCGCGTTTTCATAGCGTTCGCCGAGCAGCGCCGCGGCCTCGGTCAGGTTCGGCGTGATGACGTCGGCGTGCGCCGCAAGCCTGCGCATCCCGGCGCACATCTCCGGCGTATAGGTATCGTAGACCGCGCCGTCGTCGCCCATCACGGGGTCGACGAGGACGAGCGTGTCCGCCGTCCGGAACCGCGTCACAAAGCCGGAAACGAGCGAAAGCTGCTCGGGACTGCCGAGAAAGCCCGTGAAAATGCCGTCAAAGCGCGTCCCGAGGCGCTCCCAATGCGCAAAATACGCCGGAAGCTCGGGCGTCATATCGAGGAAGCTGTAGCCGGAATAGCCGTCGGTCTGGCTTGACAGGACGGCGGTGGGAACGGGACAGGCCTGGATGCCCATGACGGACAGAACGGGGATCGCGGCGGTCAGGGAGCAGTGCCCGAGCCCCGCGAGGTCGTGTATGCAGGCGCAGCGCAAGCGGGAAACCCTCCAGTGCGGATTATTTTTATGTCTATCATACCTTTTTTGCAAAGGAATGTCAAGAGATATGATGAAAACGAAGGCATTATGCTTTGGCTCGCTGAATATCGACTATGTTTACGAAGTGGAGCACATCGTCCGTCCCGGAGAGACGCTGGACACGAAGCGCCCGGGGGTGTTTGCCGGCGGAAAGGGACTAAATCAGTCCGTGGCGCTTGCGAAAGCGGGGGTGTGCACCGCTCATGCGGGCAAAATCGGCCCGGACGGGGCGTTTCTGCGCGAGCTGCTCGAGCGCGCGGGCGTCGATACGTCGTCCGTTGCGGTCGGCGCGGACAGCGCGACGGGACACGCGATCATCCAGGTCGACCCCGCGGGGCAGAACTCGATTCTGCTCTTCGGCGGCGCGAACCGCGAGATCACGGATACGGAAATTGAGGAGGCGCTCGCGGGCTGCGGCGAGGGCGACATCCTGCTGCTGCAGAACGAGCTGAACGCGACGGAGGCGCTCATCCGCGCGGGACACCGGCGCGGGATGTTCGTCGCCTTCAACTGCGCACCGTTTTCGGAGGAGGCAAAGTCGTATCCGTACGAGCTCGTAGACTGCCTGTTCGTCAACGAAACGGAGGGCGCGGGGCTGTCCGGCAGGACGGAGCCGGGGGAGATCCTCGATGCGCTTGCCCGCCTCTGTCCCGGGATCGTCGTGCTGACGCTCGGGACGCGGGGCGCGATGGCGGCGTACCGGGGACAGACCTATGCGGCGCCGGCGTTTCCCGTCCGCGCGGTCGATACGACGGGCGCGGGGGACACCTATACGGGCTATTTCCTCGCCGCGTTCGCCGAGGACGGCGACATTTCCCGCGCGATGCGGCTCGCGGCGGCGGCTTCGGCGCTCGAGGTGACGCGTCCGGGCGCGGCGGCGTCGATTCCGGCGCGGGAGGAAGCGGAGCGCTTCCTGCGCGGGATGGCATAAGCACGGGGAAAAAAGGAGGAGACCCTGACGATGGCACCGGAGCTTTACCGCAAAAGAACCTTCTGCAACCCGCTGTCCCTTCCCGATCTGCCCCGCGGCACGGATGCGCCGATGCGGGACGCGGACGGCTTTCCCGACGATTACCGCTCCGTCTCCGACCCGAGCGTGCTGTACTGGGACGGAAAGTGGTATCTGTATCCGAGCTACGGCATGGCGTACGTCAGCGAGGACTTCGTGACATGGAAATCCGTTCCCTGCACGCCGCCGGAAGCGGCCAAAGGGCCGCGCTACAGTCCCTGCGTCATCCCGTGGAAGGGGCGCTTTCTGATGGCGATCCACAGCGACCGGCTCTTTGTCGGAGACACGCCGACGGGACCGTTCCGGCTGCTGGGGGACTGCATCATGCCCGACGGGACGCACTTCTGCCCGGTGGATCCGGCGCTGTTCGCGGACGACGACGGTCGGATCTATCTGTACTGGCACGGCAGCCGGACGCATCCGGTGCGCGGCGTGTGGTCGTCGCTGACCTACGGCGCGGAGCTGGACGCGGACGACCCGAGAAAACTGCTGTGCGAGCCGAAGATCCTCAACGAATTTGACCCGTCCCATGTCTGGGAGCGGTTTGGAGAGTACAATCAGGATACGGAGCTCGGATGGATCGAGGGGCAGTGGATGCTGAAGGCGCGGGGGCGGTATTACCTCATCTACGCCGCGTGCGGCACCCAGTTCGGCGCCTATGCGATGGGCGCGTATTACTCGGACGCGGGGCCTCTCGGACCGTTTGTCTATCAGAAGAACAATCCCGTCACATCGGGGAAGACCGGCATCGTCAAGGGCGCGGGACACGGCTGCATCGAGCACGGCCCCGGAGACACGCTCTGGGCGTTTTACACCTGCACCATGTGCTGCGCGCACTGCTTTGAGCGGCGCATCGGCATGGATCGGGTGGAGATCGACGAAAACGGCGAGCTGTACTGTCCGCGCATCACCGATACGCCGCAGTACGGACCGGGCGAGCGCCCATCGGGCGATACGGGGCTTGCGCCGCTGACGCATTCGCAGCGCGGCAAGGTGCGCTCCTCGAGCCGTGCGCCCGGCAGGGACGCGATCTATGCGCTCGACGCGAGCATGCTGACCTGGTGGCAGCCGCGCGCGGACGACGCGGAGCCGTGGCTGACGGTGGAGCTGGAAGCGCCGTATGAGTTGGAGGCGTCGCGTCTGATCTGGCGGGACGTCGGGCTTTCCTATGAAAAGGGCGCGCTCCCCGGCGCGTTCCGCTATAAGATTGAGGCGTCCGACGGCGGGGACTGGTTCTGCGTGCTGGACAGAAGCGAAAGCCGCGAGGACTTTGCCGTCGACTACCGGACGTTCCCGCCCGTGACCGCGAGGCGGGTGCGGCTCGTGATCACCGGCGCGCCGGAGGGGATTGCCCCGGGCGTGATCGATTTCAGCGTGTTCGGCAGGAGAACCGCGCAAAAAGTGTAATTTTTATTGGGTAGGAGTGGGTTTCGTTATGAAAAAATTTGTGATGTACGGCGCCGGCAATATCGGCAGAGGCTTTATCGGCGCGACCTTCGCGAAGGCCGGCTATGAGGTGCAGTTCATCGACGTCAACATGACGGTGATCGACGCGCTGAACCGGGACGGCAAGTATCCGGTGGAGATCGTCTCCAACGACGGCAGCACCGACGAGTGGATCACGAACGTCTCCGGCGTGGACGGACGCGACGCGGAAGCCGTGGCCGAGGCGATCGCGAATGCCGACGCGATGGCGACGGCGGTCGGCGTGAACATCATGCCGCGCATCGTGGGCCTGATCGTGAAGGGCATCCTGCGCCGCTTCGAGAGAGGCAACGACCGCCCCTTCAACATCATCATCTGTGAGAACCTGCTCGACGCCGATAAGGTGATGCACGGGCTGATCTTCGAACAGCTCACCGACGAGCAGAAGGTGCTCTTTGACGAGCGCGTGGGTCTTGTGGAGGCGTCCATCGGCCGTATGGTGCCGGTGATGACGGACGAGATGCGCCGCGGCGACATCCTGCGCGTCTGCGTGGAGCGCTACTGCCAGCTCCCGATTGACAAGGCCGCGTGGAAGGGCGAGCTGCCCGACATCGCCAATCTCTATCCCTATGCGCCGTTTGCGTTCTTCATCCGCCGCAAGCTCTTCATCCACAACATGGGACACGCGTCCTGCGCGTACATGGGCTGCCTCCTCGGCGACCGGTATATCTGGGAAGCCGTGCAGGATCCGACGGTGAAGCTGATCGCGGAACGCGCGATGCGCGAGAGTGCCCGGGCGCTGGTCGCCGAGTTCGACTATCCGCTGGCGGCGCTGCTCGAGCACATCGACGACCTCGTGCTGCGCTTCGGCAACCGCGCGCTCGGCGATACCGTCGCGCGCGTCGGACGCGACACGAAGCGCAAGCTCGGCGCCTCCGACCGCTTTGCGGGTGCGCTGAAGCTCTGCGAGGAAAAGGGTGTCCCGTCGATGTACATCTCCGTCGGCGCGGCGGCGGCGCTGTTCTTCCGCTCCGAAGCCGATGAGGGAACGGATTATGTCAACACCATGCTGAAGATCGAGGGCATCGACGCGGTGCTTGAAAAGCATATGGGGCTGTGCCTCGGCTCGGATACGGCGAAGTACATCAAGGCCTATTACGCGCTGCTGTGCGAAGGAAAGGGTCTCGACGCGCTGCTCGCGGCGGCGCAGGGCTTTGAGGCCGAAAAGCTCTCCGGAAAGAAGATTGTCTGATACGGGATAAAAGGAGGATTTACGACTATGTACGATGTGGTAAGCGTCGGCATCCTGGTAGCCGACTGCCTCGCGAAGCCGATCCGCAAGATGCCTGACCGCGGTAAGCTGGAGCTGGTGGACAAGATCAGCCTGCACACGGGCGGAAACGCCGCGACCTGTGCGATCAACGTCGCGAAGCTCGGGCTCCGCTCGGCGATCCTCGGCAAAATCGGCGGCGACGGCTTCGGTCAGTTCATGGACAGCTCGCTGAAGGCGGCGGGCGTGGATACGTCGGGGCTGAAGATCGACCCGGCTGCGACGACGTCGGCGAGTCTCGCGCTGGTCGGCGCGGACGGCGAGCGCTCGTTCCTGCATTCGACGGGTGCCAACGGCGAGCTCGTTGAGGCGGACATCAACTACGACATCATTGCGAATACCCAGCACGTCTTTGTGACGGGCTGCCTGCTGATGCCGAAGTTCGACGGCGCGGAATGCGCGAAATTCCTGAAAAAGTGCAAGGAAATGGGCAAAACGACGGCCTATGACGTCTGCTGGGACTCCACCGGACGCTGGATGGAGCTGGTCGGCCCGTCGATGCCGTATATCGACTACTTCATGCCGTCGATCGAGGAAGCGATCGAGCTTTCGGGGGGCCTTACGGATCCCGACGAGATCGCGGACAAGTTCATGGAGATGGGCCCGCACACGATCGTCATCAAGGTCGGCAAAAAGGGCTGCTTCATCAAGACGAAGTCCGGCGTGCGCCTCGAGGTGCCGACGTATAACCGCATCAAGGCGTTCGACACGACGGGCGCGGGAGACTCCTTCTGCTCGGGCTTCCTTTCGGGTCTGTCCCAGGGCTGGGATCTCGAGCGCTGCGCGAAGTTTGCCAACGCGGTCGGCACGCACTGCGTCATGGCGGCGGGCGCGAGCACGGGCATCAAGCCGATGAAGGACATTCTGCAGTTCATGGAAGACTACGACAAGGGTTTAATCTGACAAAAGCGGGAGAAAGAGCATGACATACCGGCTGGAAGTGGCGGGGCTCACGAGAGAGCTGCCGCTGTGCAAACTGAATGACACGCTGAACATCGCGGCGTTTGTGATGTTCGGCGACGTGGAGCTGACGGTCCGCAGCGCGGCGGAGCTCTTAAAAATCGCGCCCGAGCACGACTACATGATCACGGCGGAGGCCAAGGGCATCCCGCTGATCCATGAAATGGCGCGTCAGAGCGGACAAAACGAGTATTTCATCGCCCGCAAGGTGCCGAAGCTCTATATGACGGGCGTGTTCGAGGCGACGGTGCACTCCATCACGACGGCGAAGGAGCAGCACCTGTATCTGGACGCGGCGGAGGCGGAGAAGATCCGCGGCAAGCGCATCCTGATCGTCGACGACGTGATCTCGACGGGCGAATCGCTGCACGCGGTGGAGACGCTCGTGGAGAAGGCGGGCGGCAATATCGTCGGCCGCATGGCGGTGCTTGCCGAGGGCGACGCCGCAAAGCGGGACGACATCCGGTTCCTCAAAAAGCTGCCGCTGTTCCATGCGGACGGCACGGAGATCGAGTAACAACAAAAGGGGCGGTCTTTCACCAGAAAAACCGTCCCTTTTATTAAAAACGCTCAGAAATCAGCCCTTTTTGATCTCATCCCAGTACCGCTTGGCCGTCTGCTCCATCTTGTTTTCGCCCCAGCGGTAATAGACCGTATCCCGCAGCTCGTCGGGCAGATACTGCTGCGGCGTCCAGTCGTGCGGAAAGTCGTGCGGATACTGATAGGTAAGCCCGCGCCCGAGCTTTGCCGCGCCCTTGTAATGCGCGTCCTGCAGATGCGGCGGGGGATCCGGCGTCTTTCCGGCGGCGACGTCGGCGGACGCGCTCCAGATCGCGTTCGCGGCCGTGTTCGACTTCGGCGACGTGGCAAGCAGGATGACTCCTTCCGCGAGCGGAAGCTGCGCCTCCGGCAGTCCGACCTGCAGCGCGGCGTCCACGCAGGCCTTGACGATGGCGATCGCCTGCGGATAGGCAAGCCCGATGTCCTCGGCGGCGGTCACGAGCAGACGGCGGCACGCGGAGGCAAGGTCGCCGCCCTCGAGGATGCGCGCCAGATAATAGACGGCGGCGTCGGGGTCGGAGCCGCGGATGGACTTCTGAAACGCGCTTAACAGGTCGTAATGCGAGTCCCCGTCGCGGTCGTAGCGCATATTCGAGCGCTGCGTGACGGCGCGGGCGTCGTCCAGCGTGACAGGGGCCTGCCCCTCCGCGTCCCGGACGGCTGCGGCGCACAGAAATTCGACCGCGTTGAGCGATTTGCGCACGTCGCCGCCGCAGGCGGTCGCGATATGCAGGGATACGCCGTCCTCGAGCACAAACCGGGTGCCGGTGCGCTCGCCTTCGAGCCGGAACGCCCGCAGCACGGCGCGCTCCACGTCCTCCGGGGACAGCGGCTTGAATTCGAACACCGTCGAGCGGGAGAGGATGGCGTTGAAGATCGTGAAATAGGGGTTCTCCGTCGTCGCCGCGATCATCGTGATGCGGCCGTCCTCGAGAAATTCGAGCAGGCTCTGCTGCTGCTTTTTATTGAAATACTGAATTTCCTCCAGATACAGCAGCGCGCCGTTGAGCCCCGCCATGCCGTCGAGGCTCGCGATGACGTCGCGGATGTCGGAGATCGTCGCCGTCGTCGCGTTTAAGCGGTGCAGCGTGCGGTTCGTCGTCCGCGCGATGATGTTGGCGACGGTGGTCTTGCCGGTGCCGGAGGGTCCGTAAAAGATCATGTTCGGCAGATGCCCGTTCTCGATCGCGCGCCGCAGAAGCGCGTTTTTCCCCAGGATATGCGTCTGTCCGACCACGTCGTCGAGCGACGTCGGGCGGATGCGCTGTGCCAGCGGTTCCAGCATACGGCAGATTTCCCCCTTTTTGTTTTTCCGGCGGCGGTTTTTGGGTCATCTCAGTATACCACAGCGCGCGCCGTTTTTCAACCGGGGAGGGGACGGGATAACGAAAAACTTGGGAATTACAGGGAAAATATTTGGAAAGAAGCAAACGCGCATTGCGGCAAAACGAAAGTTCTGCTACACTGTATATAAACCGGCGGAAAGAATGCCGCATTTTTATGAAAGATTTGAGAGGAGACCGTATTATGCGCATGAAAGACAGAATCGTTCCCATTCCGCAGAAGTATACTGCGCTTCCGGGAGACGCGCTGATCCTCGGTACGCCGGGAAAGGCGAATTTCCGTATCGTCAACGAAACCTGTACGGATTGCTGTGCGGTTTCGGCTTCGGCGGACAAGCTGCTGCGCGATACGCTCGGCGGGCTCTTAGGCGTCTGCCCCTGCACGGCGGACGGGGAGATCGTCATCACGCTGAAGCTCGCGGACGCGCCGGCGGGCGTGCAGAATCCGTCGCAGGGCTACTCGCTGCTCATCACCGACCGCGCGGTAACGGTGACGGGCTTCGGCGCGGCGGGACTTTACTACGGCGTCGTCACGCTGACGCAGTGCATGGCGGTGGAAAACGGCGTGCTGGCGCTCGAGCCGTGCGACATTCTCGACTGGCCGGATCTGCGCACGAGAGGGCATTTCATGGAGAGCCGCTACGGCTCGAACCTGATGACGCTCGACGACTGGAAGGAAGTCGTCGACCATATGGCGTCGATGAAGCAGAACCAGCTCGTCGTGTCGGTCTACGGCTGCTGGTGCGTGCAGTATGACGGGAGAGTCTCGGAGTATCTGTATGTGCCGATCCGCCGCTATCCGAAGCTCCGCACGCCGGTCGTCAAGCGCTACTGGTCCCCGAAGCGCAATGCGTGGGTGGACGAAGAGGTGGACGTGCCGATGGTGAAGGACGACTTCTTCGGCGACCTCATCGCCTACGGCAAGACGAAGGCGGTCGAGGTGCTGCCGCTGTTCAACTCCTACGGACACAACACGCTGATCCCGCGCATGTACCCCGAGGTTTCCTCCAAGTTCGAGGACGGCGAGCCGACGCTGACGGGCTTCTGCACCCGCGAGGAGAAGACCTACGAGATCCTCTTCAACATCTACGACGAGATCATCGACCGCTACTTAAAGCCCAACGGCATCGAGAGCTTCCACATCGGCCTCGACGAGGTCTGGGAGGGCATCGCGCAGAACGCGCACGACATCTACCGCAAGCGCAACAACTTCTGCAAGTGCCCGAAGTGCCGCGACGCGAGCAAGGACGACCTCTATATCGAGCATGCCATCCGTCTGATGAAGCATCTGAAAGAGCGCGGCATGAAGAACATCTATATGTACCACGACATGCTCATCAAGCACGATGCGCACGGCACGGGCGTCGACGCCACGGAGAAGATGATGCACGCGATCGACGAAGCCGGGCTGCGCGACGTCGCGGTCATCGACTGGTGGACGTATTCGGACTATCAGGAGAGCCTGATGTTCCAGACGACGCATCCGGAGCAGGGCCTGCGCCGCACGGTGAAGCCCTGGAACGGCTACTATCACTGGAATATCATCTCCTATCCGCTGAAAAACATCTATCTGCTGGGCAAAATGGCGCATGAGGAAGGCTGCGAGGGCATGCAGAGCTACTCGGCGTGGGACAAAAGCTACGACCGCTCGCATGTGGCGCAGGCGGACTACGCGTGGAGCTTCGAGAACACCGGCAGCGTCGCCGATGTGACGCGCAGCTACGCGAAAGCGCGGTTCGGCGCGCAGGCAGAGCGTGCGGAGCGCGCGCTGAAGCTGCTCGACTTCACGATGCAGACCCTGCCCGGCACCGATCCCTGCGGCGGGCAGAAGGCGCCGTCGAACTACACGATCATGATGTCGATGCTGGCGTACTACTTCTACAGCTATGTGCGGGACGGCAAGCCGTATCCGCGCTCCTTCCCGGGCGAGGCGATGGCGGCGATGCTGCCGTCGCGCGAGCTGTACGAAAGCGCGATCCAGGCGATCGCCGCGGCGGCACGGGAGTCCGAGGCGCTCTGGAGAGAGATCGCCGGGGACGCGCGCGTCAACACGGAGCTTGCGCGCCGGTATGCGTGGGAAGCTGCCCATGCGAAGGTGCTGGCGGAGGACTATCTCGCGCTCTTTACGCTGTACGACCTCAACGGCTCCGGCAAGCTCTGCGCGTGCCGCGCAAAGAAGATGGCGGCGATCGCGGGCGAGCGGAAGCTTGCGCGGCTTGCGCTGATGGACGAGTTCGAGCGCACGAAGGAGGAATTCCTCGCGGCGTCCCATATGCGCAACCACAGCATCTTCATGCAGTTCTTCGCCGATCTGGAGGCGTATCTGACGCGCACGCCGGCGGAGGAGATCCGGCTCGACTTTACCGACTTCTCGGGCATTGCAAGCGAGCAGTTCATGAAGCTGAGATAACGGCATACAAAATCCCCGGGGAAGCGGCAAAACCACGGCCGCTTCCCCGGTTTTTTTCATACAGAAGCGGAGGCGTATTATGAGCGATTTTTCAATCCATGAAATGCTTTCCATGCAAAAAGAACTGCAGGAGAAGTATAAAAACAAATGGGAAGCCATATCCCCGGAGGCGGGAAAGCATAAACTGCTGTGGATGATCGGTGAAGCGGGCGAAGTGATCGATATTATCAAGAAAAACGGGGACAAAAAAGCCGTGGAGGACGGCACCCTCAGAGCGGCGCTTGTGGAAGAGCTGGCGGATGTGCTCATGTACTACAACGATGTGCTGCTCTGTTACGGCATCACGGAGGAGGAGCTGAAGCAAGCCTATACGAAAAAGTTTGAAAAGAACATGAAGCGCTGGTAATTTCCCGATATAAAGCATGCATTCCCCCGAGCGATAACAGCCGGGGGAATGCACATTTATAAGGGAGGCTCCATGAGAGCAGGCAGAATCAGTTCACGCTGTACAGCAGCTCGCCGTAGGTCGGATACGCCCAGTATTCGCGTCCGACGAGGGTCTCGAGCTCGTCGACGGTGATGCGCAGCTCGCCCATCGCGGAATAGACGTGATTGCGGAAGTAGCGCGCGGTCTCGAGCGCGTTGGACAGGGATTTTGCGGACAGGACGGCGTTTTCCAGCTCGGAAAGACGCACGGCCAGGCTCGCGGAGAGCGCGGAGACCTTTTCGAGCATCGCGGTCTCGAGGGAAGCGTCGAGGGGCAGTCCGACCGCCTTCTTCTTCGTCAGCACGTCGAGCAGCGCGTTCTGCCACGAGAGCACGGACGGGATGACGCCCTTTTTGACCATGTCGATCATCGTCAGCGCTTCGATGTTGAGGCACTTGGCGTAGTTTTCAAGCAGGATCTCATAGCGGGCGAGGATCTCGGCGCGGTGCAGGACGCCGTTGCGCTCGAACAGGGAGATGTTCTTCTCCTCGATCAGGTACGGCAGGGCGTCGACGGTGGATTTCAGGTTCAGCAGCCCGCGGCGGTGCGCTTCGGCGACCCAGTCGTCGGAATAGTTGTTGCCGTCCGAGAGGATGCGCTTGTGCGCGGAGATGGTCTCGCGGATCAGGGAGGTCAGCGCGCTCTGGAAATCCTCCGCGGATTCCAGCGTCTCCGCAAAGCCGCGCAGCGTGTCCGCGACGATCGTGTTGAGGACGGTGTTGACGAACGAGACGGAGAAGGACGAGCCGGGCATACGGAACTCGAACTTGTTGCCGGTGAAGGCAAACGGGGAGGTGCGGTTGCGGTCGGTCGTATCGCGCAGGAAATGGGGCAGGACGGTCGCGCCGATCTCCATCGGGGACTTCTCGCGGTCGTGATAGAGCGTGCCGCTTTCGATGGCGTCGAGGATCTCCGTCAGCTCGTCGCCGAGGAAGATCGAGACGATGGCGGGAGGCGCTTCGTTCGCGCCGAGACGCAGGTCGTTGCCGGCGCTCGCGACGGAGAGGCGCAGCAGATCCTGATGCTCGTCGACGGCACGGATGACGGCGACGAGGAAGAGCAGGAAGCGGGCGTTCTGCGAGGGCGTGGCGCCCGGCTCGAACAGGTTGACGCCGGTGTCGGTGGCGATCGACCAGTTGTTGTGCTTGCCGGAGCCGTTGACGCCGGCGAAGGGCTTCTCGTGCAGCAGGCAGGCAAGGCCGTGACGGTCGGCGACGCGCTTAAGAAGCTCCATCGTGAGCTGGTTGTGGTCGGCGGCGATGTTGACGGTATCGTAGAGGGGCGCCAGCTCATGCTGGGCGGGCGCGACCTCGTTGTGCTCGGTCTTGGCCATGACGCCGAGCTTCCACAACTCGCGGTTTAAGTCCTTCATGAAATCGGCAACGCGGGTCTTGATCGCGCCGAAGTAGTGGTCGTCCATCTCCTGGCCCTTCGGAGGACGCGCGCCGAACAGCGTGCGGCCGCAGTAGCGCAGGTCGGGACGCTCCAGCCAGAGGGACTTGTCGATGAGGAAGTACTCCTGCTCGGGACCGATGGTCGCGTTGACATGGGTGGTCTCGGTATCGCCGAAGAGCTTCAGGATGCGCAGCGCCTGCGCGTTGAGCACTTCCATCGAGCGCAGCAGGGGAGTCTTCTGGTCGAGCGCCTCGCCGCTGTAGGAGCAGAAGGCGGTCGGGATGCAAAGCGTGCCGTCCTTGAGGAAGGCGTAGGAGGTGGGATCCCAGGTCGTGTAGCCGCGCGCTTCGAAGGTGGCGCGCAGACCGCCGGAGGGGAAGCTCGAGGCGTCCGGTTCGCCGCGGACGAGTTCCTTGCCGGAGAATTCCATGATGACGTGTCCGGAACCGTCCGGAGAGATGAAGCTGTCATGCTTCTCGGCGGTGACGCCGGTCATCGGCTGGAACCAGTGGGTGAAATGCGTGGCGCCGCGCTCGATGGCCCAGTCCTTCATCGCGCTGGCGACGACGTTGGCGACGTCCAGATCGAGATGCTGGCCCGTGCGGATGGTGCGGCGGATGGCGCGGTAGGTGTCCTTCGGAAGACGGGCGCGCATCACGCTGTCGTTGAAAACCTCAGAGCCGAACAGTTCGGGCATATGCTCAGGCATAGGAAAAGCTCCCCCTTAATGAAGTGTTTAGAATCGGTAACGGAAAGATTTACAGCAGCTCGACACCGGCCGCGGCGCAGGCGGCGACGGTCTTATCGTCCCAGATGGAGACCTGAACCTCGCCGATGTGCGCTTTTTCGAGCAGCAGCATCGAAAGACGGGACTGGCCGATGCCGCCGCCGATGGTCAGGGGCAGCTCGCCGGAAAGCAGCGCCTTGTGGAAGGGCAGCGCACGGCGGTCGTCGCAGCCGGCCTCGGTG
>JAEDGJ010000166.1 GCA_016297585.1 Clostridiaceae bacterium | reverse complement strand
AGAAGACGGCCTTCAGGCGCGGAAGCCGGTCGGCGATCTCCGCCTCCGTCAGCGCGGGCATACCCCAGGTGGAAAAGACGTATTCGGTATCCGCCGGGATCTCGTCCGACGGCACAAAGATCCGCTCCGGAAGCGCCAGCAGACGGCTCAGACGGGCGCGGCAGGACGGGGAGAAGACCCCGAACATCGGGCTGTGATCGTTTGAAGACAGGAAAACGGCACGCGGCAGAGCGGAATCAGACATAGTATTGACCTCCGTTTTGAAAATCTTCTGGACAGAAGCGGCTGCGGCGGGTTATAATAGGCTGCGGACGGGAAAAAACCCTTCCGAAAACCATCATACTACAGACGAGGACGTCATGCAAGAGAGAATCGAAAAACTCACGGCATTTTTAACCGCGGAGAGCGCGAGACTCCCGATCGCGGCCGCGTGCGTGCTGCTTTTGCTGCTCATCGCCGTTTTGGCGGCGCGCCGGAAAAAGCGGGACCGCTTCGACCCGCACGGCGTATACCGCAGGCGGCGGCTGTTTTCCGCGTACGAGCGGCAGCAGCAGTACCTGCTCGCGGAATACGCGCGGGAGCTGGGGCTGGAGCTGTACGCGAAGGTGCGGCTGATCGACATCGTCGAGCCGATGGACGGGCGGGATTATCAGATGGTCAACCGCGTCATCCGCAAGCACTGCGATTTCGTGCTGCTGCGGCCGGACGGGGAGACGCTCGCGGTGGTGGAGCTGGACGACGCGTCGCACGACCGGGACGATGCGCGGCACCGGGATATGGTCAAGGACCGGGCGCTGGCCGACGCGGGCATCCCGATTTTCCGCTGCCGGGCGGTGACGGACGAGCTGTATGAGTCGCTTTACCGGCTGAGCCGAAAAAGAGCGGGGATACCGGGATAATTTTTTGAAAAAAAGGGGTTGCAAACCGGGCGGGAATCGTGTATAATAGTCAGGTATCCATGACCGGCGTGTTCTGACGTCTGCTTTCGGCCCGTTCCGCGGCAAAACGCGGGAGCGGGGGAAAGCCGCTCGGCGTTTGCGCTGGCCGCACTAGCCGGGGAGTTAGCGGTGCCCTGCGGTGAAAGCCGTTCCTGCAATCCGCTCTAGCAGGGGTGAGATACGAAACTCGAGGGCCTTTACGTTGCAGATTACGGCCTTTTCGTGAGGTATTGTGAGTTGGTCCTATTGGGCGTGCGCGCCGTGAACCATGTCAGGCGGGGAACCGAGCAGCATTAAGCGGTTTGCGTTGCGTGCCGTAGGGCGCCGGCTTATAGCCAAACGGATCGGTACGCCTGTGACCGCGGTTCAAAGGGCGTTGTGCGGCCGTCGCAAGCGCCGTGCTTTTTATTTATATGCGGGGAGGAAGTCATGTACCAGGCATTGTATCGGCAGTATCGTCCGACGCGGTTCGACGCCGTATACGGACAGGAACATGTGACGCGCGTGCTGCAGAATCAGCTTGTGCGCGGACTTCTGGGACACGCCTATCTGTTTACCGGGACCCGTGGCACGGGCAAGACCACCTGCGCGAAGATCCTCGCGCGCGCGGTCAACTGCGAGAAGCCGGAAAACGGCAATCCCTGCAACGAATGCGCGGCGTGCCGCTCGATCCTCTCGGGCGCGGCGCTCGACGTGACGGAGCTGGACGCGGCATCGAACAACGGCGTTGAAAACATCCGCCAGATCCTGTCGGAAGCGGCGTTTCCGCCCGTTGCGCTGAAAAAACGGGTCTATATCATCGACGAAGTTCACATGCTGTCCATCGGCGCCTTCAACGCTCTGCTGAAAACGTTGGAGGAGCCGCCGGAGCATGTGCTTTTTATTCTCGCGACGACGGAGCTGCACAAGGTCCCGGCGACGATCCTGTCGCGCTGCCAGCGGTTCGATTTCCGCCGCGTGGACACGGAGGTCATCGCAGAAAACCTCCGGGCGGTGTCCGACGATGCGGGCATCCGCATCACGGACGAGGCGCTGGCGCTGATCGCACGGCTCGGCGACGGCTCGGTGCGCGACGCGCAGTCGCTGCTGGAGCGCTGCCGGACGGCGGCGGACGGACAGCGGGAGCTCGACGAGGCGGCGGTGACGGCGGCGCTCGGCATCGTGGGCGCGGACGCTTCAGCGGCGCTCGCGTGGACGCTTGTGCGCGGCGACGCCGGTGCGGCGCTGCGGGAGCTCGACGCGCGCGCCCGGGAGGGACGGGATATGCGCGCGGTGCTCGAGGAGCTCGCGGCCGTGCTGCGGGACGTGCTGATCTGGCAGTGCGCGCACGACCGGGAGCTTCTGCGCGCGGGCTGCGCGCAGGAAGAGCTCGAGCGGCTGGCGGCGTCGATGTCCTCCGCGCGCGCGGCGTCGATGATCGAGGCAATCCAGGATGCCGAAGGACGGATGCAGCGTTCGGCGTCGGGACGCATGGAAGCGGAGCTGGCGCTGATCCGGGCGGCGTCGGTCTCCGGCGGAGGTGCGGCCGCGATGCCGGGCGGCGCTGCGGTGCCGGATGAGCTGCTGCAGCGGCTTGCGGCGCTCGAGGAAGCGGTGAAAAACGCGCCCGCCGGTGCGGTATCGGCGAAAAAGGATGAAAAACCGGAACAAAAGACCGAAAAAGCACCGGAGAAGCCGAAAAAAGACGAAAAACCGGCGCCTATCCCGGACAGGACGCAGGACAAGCTGCCCGACGCGCTGCACGAAAAGCTCTCGCGGGAGGTCATCGCGGCGCTCGACCCGCTGAAGGAAGGGTTTTTCTCGCTGCTGCCGATGTACTGGGACGGCAAGACGCTGTCGGTCGTCGAGGACGAGATCTCCAAGAATCTGATCACCTACGCCGAAAAGCCGAAGCTCGAGGAAGCGGTGCGGCGCGCGCTGGGAGACGGCGTGCGGCTCGTTTTCTGCGACAAGCCGCCGGAGAAGAAAAACGACGCGGCGGGTTTTGATGAAATCATGAAGGAATGGAATAACAGGGCATGAAGGAATTTGCGGCGCCGGTGGAGCGTCTTGCGGAACATTTTCAGAAGCTGCCGGGGATCGGCTTGAAATCCGCGCAGAGACTTGCGTTTACGGTCGTGTCGATGCCGCCGGAGCAGGCGCGCGACTTTGCGGACGCGATCCTCGCCGCCTCGGCGTCGGTCAGGAGATGCACGGTCTGTCAGAATCTGACGGACGGCGACGTCTGTCCGGTCTGCGCCGATCCGTCGCGCGACACGGGGCTGATCTGCGTCGTATCCGATCCCCGCGACGTGGCGGCGATCGAGCGCACGCGGGAGTACCGGGGACTGTACCATGTGCTGCACGGCGTGCTGTCGCCGCTGTCGCATATCGGGCCGGACGATCTGACGATCAAGGCGCTCGTGGAGCGCGTCGGGAAGACGGAGGTCCGCGAGATCATCATGGCGACGAACCCCGATACCGAGGGCGAGGCGACGGCGGTGTATCTGTCGCGTCTCCTGCGCCCGTTCGGCGTCAGAATCACAAGGCTTGCGTACGGCATTCCCGTCGGTGCGCATCTGGAGTTTGCCGACGAGGTCACGCTGTCCCACGCGCTCGACGGCAGACAGGAAATGTCCATCTGAAATCACGCGTTTATAATATGTAAAGGAGGAATCCTATGTCCACGCTGACCTTTTACAAAAAGAACATGCCGGTGACCCGCCTGAACGGGGAATCGAGCCTGCCGCCGCTCGGCGAGCTGTCCATCCGGGCGGGCCGCACCGTCGAAGATACCCGGATCGACGAAGACGACGAGCTCTTTACCGATTTCGGGAACCCCTATTCCACATACCCCTACCGCGACCAGAATATGTACTCGCGCGAGCTGTGTGACGACGGGCTCGAGATGGCGGTGCTCGAAAACGAGTGGCTGCGCGCGGAGTTCGCGCCGTCCGTCGGCGGCAAGCTGTGGTCGCTGTACGATAAGGCCGCGGGACGGGAGCTGCTGTTCGCGAATCCCGTGATGCGTCCGGGCAACCTCGCGTCGCGCAACGCGTGGACGTCCGGCGGCGTCGAGTGGAACTGCGGCCCGCGCGGCCACCATCCGCATACCTGCTCGTGGCTGCACACCGCCGTGACGAAGCTCGACGACGGGACGCCGGTGCTGCGGATGTACCAGTTCGAGCGTCTGCACGCGGCGACGTATCAGATGGACTTCTTCCTTCCGGACGGCTCGAAGGTGCTGCTGTGCCGGATGCGCATCGTCAACGACAACCGCTACACGATCCCGATGTACTGGTGGTCGAACATCGCGGTGCCGGAGACGCCCGGCGGCCGCGTCGTGATGGATACCGACATCACCTACACGAACAAGGGCGGCGGGCTGTCGAAGGTGCCGGTGCCGGTCGTGGACGGCGTGGATATCACCTATCCGATGAACAACCCGACGGCCATCGACTTCTTCTGGAAGCTGCCGCCGGAGGCGCGCCGCTACGAATGCCAGCTCGGACCGGACGGCTACGGGCTGATCCAGGCGTCGACGAAGCGTCTGAAGGGCCGCAAGCTGTTTGTCTGGGGACAGGGACCCGGCGGAGACCGCTGGCAGAACTTCCTGTCGGCGGACGACTGCGCGGGACGGTATGTCGAGATCCAGGCGGGACTCGGCTGCACGCAGATGGAGTGCCTGCCGATGCCGCCGAAGACCGCGTGGGAGTGGCTCGAGGCCTACGGCGCGATGCAGGCGGATCCGGAAAAGGTGCACGGCGACTGGGACGGCGCGCGGGCGGAGGTCGGCGCGCGTCTGGAGGAGCTG
>JAEDGJ010000165.1 GCA_016297585.1 Clostridiaceae bacterium | reverse complement strand
GCAGGGCGTCGACTTCGTCAAGGTCGATCTGCAGTCGTGGGCGACCTACCTCTATTATCAGGGGGAGAGGAACCCGGCGGCCGTCGCGGCGGCGCTCGGAAGCGCGGCGGAGGCGGCGGGAACCGTCTATTTCGACGGAAATGTCTTAAACTGCATGGGGATGCGCGAGGAAAACGTATTTCACCGCTCCTATACCGCCGTTTCCCGCAACAGCAAGGACTACATCCCGCCGGGCAAGGTCTCCTTCCTGCCGCCCGACCAGTGCGGCTTCCAGGAGCACGCGATCCAGAACGCCTACAACGCCCTGTTCCACGGCGGTTTTATCCGCTGCGACTGGGATATGTGGTGGTCGTCCCATAACGACGCGCTGAACAACGCCGTGCTGCGCGCGGTGTCCGGCGGACCCGTCTACGTCAGCGACCGGGTAGGGGAGACCGATCCCGCCGTTCTGATGCCGCTCGTGTTCTCCGACGGACGCGTCATCCGCTGCGACGGCGACGGGATGCCCTCGAGGGGCTGCCTGCTGCGGGATCCGTACCGCGAAAAGGTGCCGCTGAAGGTCTTCAATCGGATCGCGCGCTTCGGCGTCGTCGCCGTGTTCAATCTGTACCGCGGCGAAGAGGCGCTGCCCTGTGCGGTCGGCGCCGAGGATGCCGAAATGACCGGGGACTGCGTGGCCTACGAGTATTTTTCGGGGCGCGCGGAGTTTTTGGCGGCCGGGGATAAGCGTTCCTTTACGTTGCAGCCGGGCGAGGTGCGCCTGTATACGCTGTATCCGGCCAATTCGGGCATCGTGCCGATCGGGCTGACGGAAAAGTACATTCCGGGCGCCGCCATCCTCTATGAAAAGCACTTCGACGGCCATACGGCGGTGCTGCTGCGGGAGGGAGGCCGGTTTGCGTTCTATGCGGAAAAGGAGCCCCGCGCCGCGCGCGTCAACGGGATGCCGGCCGGGATCCGCTCGGAAAGTGAACTATATTATGTAGACGGTAATACGCGCCCCGGACAGAAGGTCTGCGTGGAGCTGGAATACTGAAAAAACCCCCGGCAGAGGATACCCTCTGCCGGGGGATGCTTTACCGGTGCAGCAGACGCCAGACTACGGCGCTCAGCTCCGCGCGGGTGATGCCGGAGGTGGGCTTGTAGAACAGGGTGCCGGAGATGTCGAAGCCGGAGACAATGCCGTACTGATACAGGGAGATGACGAAGCCGTCCGTCGTGTCGACGAAGGGGGAGCTGTCGAAGGCGTACTCGAGACCGACGGACTGCGCGGCGATCTGGGCGACGAGCAGCCGGCTCGCGGAACCGTTGAGATCGGAGACGTCGGACGCGGAGACCATGCCTTCCATGACGGCGAAGCTCGCGTAGCCGCTGGCCCAGTGCGCGTTGATGGGCTCCTGCTCCTCAAAGCCGGCCGCGAGGAGGATGAGCTTGAGGGCGGCGCCGAGCGTGACCTGCTCGCCGGGGCGGAAGCTGCCGTCCGGGAAGCCGGCGATGACGCCGTTTGAGGAAAGGTCGCTGACGTAGGGATAATACCACGCGCCGGAGGAGACGTCCGTGAAGGAAACGGGGGAGGACACGGTGGTTGCGGGGGGAACGGTGGTTGCGGGAGGCGCCGTCGTGGTCGCGGGCGGCACGGTCGTTTCATCGGGGATGAGCGGCTGATCGGGCGCCTCGCCTTCCGTCCACAGCGCGGTGACCGCCATGCTGTCGGAAGCGATGTCGGCGGTGGAAAGCACGGCGCCGTCCCCGGTCTGCCAGCCGGCAAGCGTAAATCCCGCCTTTGCGGCGCGCGGCAGGACGCCGTAGGGTTCGTCCTTTTCGTAGAAAACGATGTCGGTGTCGATCTCGCCGCCGGAAGCGTCGAGGGTGATGTAGGTGAAGCGGCGGGTCTCTTCGCCGCTGTAGTCGCCGTACAGGAAGATGCAGGCCTCCTCGATGCGGCGGCGGGCAAGGCCCTTGCTCGGGGAAGAGCCGAAGTGGCACCACACGCCGAAGAGGTTGACCACCTCGAGATCGGTACAGGAGTCGATGCCGTTTTTCAGCGCCTGCGCCAGGGAGGAATCCGTGCGGATCCACTTGTCGCCGAGGTTGTAGGTAAAGCAGCAGAGCGCGTCAAACTGGGACTGGGAAAACGTCAGGCCGTTTTTCTTTGCGAAGCTGTTGACGATGTCGGAACAGAGCGAGAGCATGGAGCGCAGCAGCGAATCCGCCTGCGCTTCGGTGATGCCGTCGGGGTATTCGTAGCGTCCGCAGCTCGAGCCGTAGCCGATGTACCAGCCGGTGCCGTCGTTGATGGCGTACTTCGAAAATCCCTCGTAGCCTTTGACGATATCGACAAGAGAATCGCTGACGCTCAGCTCCTCATAGGCGGCTTCCGCGGTGGGCAGCAGCGTCAGCAGGCAACACAGGCAGCAGAGAATGCAGACGGCATTTTTCGCGAATACGACGGGTTTTTGTTTCATAATAGCCTCCTTACATGTGAAAAAGCCTGAAAATTCCCCGTCTCCGATTCCGGCTTCGCCACATGCTGTGTTTTGGAAAGATTACGCCTAGAATAATCAATGCGTTCTGAAAAATCAAGGGCTTTGGCGGGAAGTTTACAGGCAGTTCATAATATTTGCACTTTTTGACGTGAAAAATCGGGGGATTGGAAGCCGGAGAGGCTGTCCGCAGGGCGGGGACATGCCGCTGCTTGGATGTATATGCGGCGGCGCGGGAGAAAAGACCGGAAAGATTTTCGGGCAAAACCCGGGGCGTGCAGGCAAAAAGGTGCGGCGGCATCTTGATTTTTTCAAGATGTATGATATAATTAAAAGGATAAAACCATTCTGGAGCAGAAATATGGGTAAAATAATCGCGGTAGCCAATCAGAAGGGCGGCGTCGGCAAGACGACGACGGCCGTCAATTTGGCGAGCGCGCTTTATGCAAGAGGAAAACGTACGCTGCTGTGCGATTTCGATCCGCAGGCGAACGCCTCGTCGGGACTGGGCGTGACGCGCGATGAAAATCGCCGGAGCGTGTATGAGGGCCTTTTGGGGGAGGAAAACGTCCGGGAGCTGATCGTGCGGACGAAATACTGCGACGTGCTGCCGTCGTCGATCGCGCTGGCGGGCGCGGAGCTGGAGCTGGCCGATCAGCCGCAGCGGGAGTTCCGGCTGAAGAATCTGCTGGCGTCCGTCGCGTTTGAGTACGATTTCATCCTCGTCGACTGCCCGCCGTCGGTGAGCCTTCTGACGGTCAACGCGCTGGTCGCGGCGGATTCCGTGCTGATCCCGCTGCAGTGCGAATACTACGCGCTCGAGGGGCTTTCGAGCCTGACCGAGACGCTGCGCATGATCCGCCGGACGCTGAATCCGACGCTCGATATCGAGGGCATCCTGCTGACGATGTACGACGGGCGCACGAATCTGTCGCTGCAGGTGGCCGAGGAGGTCAAGCGGCATTTCCCGCGTCAGGTATTCCCGGTCGTCATCCCCCGCAACGTCCGGCTGTCCGAGGCGCCGAGCCACGGGATGCCGGTGACGGCCTACGACCGTTCGTCCAAAGGAGCGAAATGCTACGACAGGCTGGCGGAAATCGTCATCGCCAACGCCTGAAAACCACCCAAAGGAGGGCGCATAACGGATGTCCAGATACCTGATGGTCAACGCGGACGACTGCGGCATGTGCCATGCGGCGAACGCGGCGATGCGCGCGCTGCTCGAATGCGGCGGCGTGACGTCCGCGACGATCATGTACTGCTGCCCGTGGGCCGTCGAGGCCGCGAATATCGCAAAAGTCTATCCGGACCGGTCCGTCGGCGTCCACTTGACGACGACCGCCGAATGGGAAAGCTACCGCTGGGGCTCGCTGACGGGAGCCGCGTGCTTCCGGGACGGGGAGGGGTACTTCTACCGCTCCTCGCAGGACGCGGAACGGCACGCGGAGCTCTCCGCCGTGGAAGCGGAGTTCCGCGCGCAGATCGAACGCGCGAAGGCGTACGGACTGGCCCCGACGCATATGGATTCGCATATGGGCACGGCGTACGGCGTGGCGTCGGGGAAGCTTGAGCTTCTGGAGCTTTCCGTGCGGCTCGCGGCGGAGTACGGGCTTTCGTTCCGCTTCCCGTCAAAGCATCCGGAGGCGGAGATACGGGCGTATGCCGAACGGCTGAAGAGACCCGCGGACGAGCTGCGGCGGTTTTTCGAAAAGATCGCCTCGGACGCGCGGGCGCTGCATGTGGCGCTGCCGGATCACCTGATCGCGCACGGGCATCTGGCGCAGGCGAAGGACTACGGGGAGTTCCGCGAGGGGCTGCTTGCGCATATCGGACGCTTCCCCGAGGGCGTCACGGAGATCTACATCCATCCGAGCGAGGACGGCGCGGAGCTGCGGGCGATCACGCCGCTGTATCTGCCGCGCGTGTGGGAGTACCGCTTCTTTGCGGACGAGGAAAACCGCCGTGCGATCCGGGAGATGGGCATCGAATTTCTGCCGTACCGGGAGCTTTGCGGCGTGCTCGGCCTATAAGACACAAACGACTGGGAGAAATTGACATGGCGAAAGGTTTGGGGCGCGGACTCGGCGCGCTGCTGGGCAGCGACGCGGCGGACGCGCCGGAAAGCGTAGTGCATACGCTGCGGGTCAGCGATATAGAGCCGAATCCGAAGCAGCCGCGGCGCAGCTTTGACGAGGAATCGATGCAGGCGCTGGCGGATTCCATCCGGGACAACGGGCTGCTGCAGCCGCTGCTG
>JAEDGJ010000017.1 GCA_016297585.1 Clostridiaceae bacterium | reverse complement strand
TTTTCCGTCTCCGCGATGGCTTCCTCGATGATGTCAAGGCCGCGCATCGCCACCTCATCCTCCATGATGAGCTGCGGGGACAGGCGCAGGATATGTCCCGACGGCACCCACGCAAGCCCTTTGGCAAACGCCTTCTTATAGACCAGCTTTCCGGCCTCGGGGAACTCCTCCTTCGTCTCGCGGTCGCGCACGAGCTCGATGGCGAGCAGGCACCCGAGTCCGCGCACGTCGCCGACGATCGGGTGGGCGTCGCGGATCTCGCGGAGCCGCTCGAGCATGATCTCGCCGAGATGCGCCGAGCGCTCGCAGAGGTTCTCCTCCTCGATGACCTCGATCGACGCGAGCGCCGCCGCGCACGCCATCGGGTTGCCGCCGTAGCTCGACGACGCGGAGATCTGCTCGATGGCGTCCTTGTACTTGTCCGAAACGCACATCGCCGTCACGGGGAAGCCGTTGCCGAATCCCTTGCCGAGCGTCGTGATATCCGGCACCGTGTTCCAGTGCTCCATCGCGAACATCTTGCCCGTGCGTCCCATGCAGGTCAGCACCTCGTCCGCGATCAGCATGCAGCCGAGCTTATCGCAGAGCTTGCGCAGGCGCGGGATGAACTCCGGCGGCGGCACGACCGAGCCGCCCCAGCCCTGCACCGGCTCGAGGATGATGCCGGCAAGGCGTCCGGTCGTCTCCTGCTTGATCTTCTGCTCGAGAAAATCCGCGCAGTAGCAGCCGCATTCCGGATGCTTCATGCGGAACGGGCAGCGGTAGCAGTTCGGCCGCGGCGCGAGGAAGAAGCCCGGCGCGCGCATTCCCTGCGTCGCGTCGACGCCCGCGCAGCTCACCGCGCCCATCGTCTTGCCGTGGAAATCGCGCCAGAAGCTCATGAATTCAAACTTGCCCGTCACCGCTCTCGCGCAGCGCAGCGCCGCCTCGACCGCCGTCGTACCGGAGTCGTAGAGCTGGATGCCGTTTAAGTCCCCGTTCGTCGTCGCCGCGAGCTTTTCGAGCAGCCGCATCTTGATCTCCGTCGTGAAGTCGTGGCAGTTCATCAGCTTCTTCGCCTGCTGCGCGACCGCCTCGCTGATCTTCGGATGGCAGTGCCCAAGCCCCGTGACGTAGATGCCCGACGAGAAGTCGATGTAGCGGTTGCCGTCGACGTCCGTCAGCACGCAGCCCTTGCCGGATTCAAACGCGACCGGGAAAAGCCGCACCTGGCTCGAGTAGCCCTTCATATATTTTGCCGCGCGCGTGTGCATCTCCGTCGAACGCGGTCCCGGCACCGCCGTGCGGATCGACGGCACCTCGTTTAAGTCCACATGCGCCCAGTATTCGCTGTTCATGTTGTTGTTTCTCCTCTCGCTTAATCCCGAAGCTCCGCCCGGAGACCCTCTCCCTCGGCAAGCTTCGTCTCCTCGCCGCGCGTCTGCACGTTCCATGCGCGCAGCCGCACGTCGCAGCCGTCCCCGGCGAACACCGCGCGGGCGTAGGCGTTCGCGCGCACGCCGTCGACGGTCATCCCCCGGACGGCGGCACGGTGGAAATAGACCGCCGCGGGCACGGCATAGCCGTACATATCCCCGTACCGCTCCAGCGTGCCCTCCGCCAGGTCCTCGTCCCGCGGCGACGTGTTCCACGCGCTGCCGATGTCGCGCAGCCGGATGCAGTCGTACTCGCCCGCGCCGAAATAGACCGGGATCGCCGACCGCCCGAAGGTCTGCACGTTCTCGATCAGCGCGTCGCGCAGCGTGCCGCCGATGGTAATGCCCTCGAACGCGCTCGTCTGGACGTTGCGCACCGTGATGTTGAACGTATCGCCCAGCCGCGCGCGGTTTTTCGGGTCGTTGTCCTTATAATAGTGATCCTGTCCGATGCGCACGCCCGCGCCGCCGCGCCGGTCGCCCTCGAACCGCGCCCAGTACGGCTTCTCCGCCGCCCAGGTCGTCCGGGACTCGAGCGCGTAATCCTTCGAAAACGGCGCAAGATACTCGTATTCCGCGGCCTTCGGGTCGGCCGGGTCGAGCTCGCACGCGCTCTGCACGTTCTCGACGAGGACGTTGTAGAGCTTTTTCCCGTCCTGATTCAATAGCCTGACCTGCGCGCACATCGACGCGGTCGTGATGTTGCGGACGATGACGTTATGGATGGAATCGTCCATGCCTTCGACCCGCATCGTCGCGTCGAAGCCGTGGTCGAGGCAGGTCAGCGCGACGCTGTCGTCCTGCGTATAGCCCGAGAGGTTCTCGATCACGAAGCCGTTGCAGCCGGTGCGCAGGTCGACGCCGTCGGCGTTCGGCGCGCTGCCGATGCTCATAAAGCGGATATTCGACACCCGCCCCTGCGCGCAGTAGTGGAACGTGATCCCCCACCAGCGCGGATGCAGGAGGTTCAGGTTCTCGAGCGTCACCCGCTCGCAGTTGTGGAAGTGCAGCATCGTGTTGACGATGATATGCGGCCTGCCGTCCTGCCCGGAGTTGCGCTCGATGAGGCCGTTGTGGTTTCCGCCGTCCAGCACCGCATGCCCGACGCCGTAGATCCGGATGTCGTACTGCCGCCCCGCGCGGGTCAGCGCGCGTTCGGTGCGGGCATTCGCGTTGCGGAACAGGTTATCGAAGCAGCCGTCGGCCTGCCGCAGATGGCAGTTGTCGAGCGCCACGACGCTGCCGGAGTGCAGCAGGATCGCCTGCGGGATGATCCAGATGTCCTGCCCCGTGCGCAGGTTGCGGCGCGGCACCGTCACCCGAACGCCGTCCGCCGCCGCGGCATCGACCGCACGCTGAATCATCTCCGCGTCGTTTGCCGCGTCGAGATAGTAGTTGGGGTCGTACCGTGTCATGCCCGTTTTCCCCCCTTATTCCGCCGAGATCAGGTAATAGACGCTCGGGAACTGCTCGCCGATCGTAAAGTGCATCCCTTCCTCGTCAAACTCCGCCGGAACGACGCCGTGATACAGCCCCTCGGCGTTGACCGCCCAGACGCGCAGGTCGCGCCGCGCCGTGCGGATGGTGATGCGCGCTTCGATGGCCTCCGCGAGGATCGGCGCGTGCCCGTATTCGTCCATATGCTCGCCCGTAAACTTCGCCCCGGTGTTCTCCGCGCGGCCGACCGCCGTCAAAAGGAGGTTGTCGGACGCGGAGATCGCGTCGTCCGTCAGACTCGACAGCGCGATGACCGCGAAATCCGTCTTCGACTCGATCTCGGTGTCCCGCAGCGCGAGCTTCCCCTGCTGCGCGAGCAGTCCGTACGCCGCCTGCGTCCGCTCCGTATCGATGACGCCGTAGCCCTTCTCCCACGAGCGGTACAGCTCGCCGGTATCCGAGCGCACTTCTCCCGCGCTCTCCGGGATCAGGCGCTCGTCCTGCGGCACGCCCGTGCCGTCGAAGCTCGAGCCGATGCGGCACTTTTCCGGCATCGAGACAAACGCGTCAAGCGGAGCGCCGCACTTCAGGTCGCGCATTTCGACACGCACCTCGCCGTCCGAGGGTCTCACGTCGCCGCGCCGCGTGATCAGCGCCGCCTGATAGAACAGTCCGAACTTCGCCGGGTCGTTCCACGCCGAGAAGATGCCCTCGCGATAGGCGACGCCGCCGATCGCGCCGGAGCTTGCCTCCTTGCCGAGCGTGTCCATCCGGTCGAGATGCGCCATGTACGAGTAGGTATGGATCGCGTAGCCGCTCCAGCCCTGCAGCGCGCCGATGGCGGCAAACAGCAGCGGGCTCTCCGCGCGGTACGCGTTCGGCCACGGCACGTCCCATTCGGAGATGAAATACGGCTTCTCCGGCACGGAGCCGGACGCAAGACCCGCCACCGCGACGTCCGGCACCTCGGTAAGCCGCCGGTTCATGCAGTTGTGCTCGCCCCAGCGCCAGTCGTAGAAGTAGGTATGCCCGTCGAGGAAGTCGCCCGCGGTCTGCGTCTTCGTATTCGCGCCGCAGATCGTCCAGTTTGTGCCGCAAATCGGGATTTTGACGCCGGTCTCGCGCAGGA
Organism: Clostridiaceae bacterium; assembly: GCA_016297585.1. Taxonomy (GTDB): domain Bacteria; phylum Bacillota; class Clostridia; order Oscillospirales; family QAMX01; genus JAAZKA01. The sequence continues at coordinate 19,832 of JAEDGJ010000017.1, read as the reverse complement.
AATCGATCATTTCCCGGTAATACCCCTCCTGCAGCTCCATTTTGAACGCGTTCAGCCGCTCGTCGTCCAACGCGTTGATGTCGCAGGCGAACGCGTCGCCGTCACAGCCCTTCGCGCGCAGCCACTTGTCATAGAGCGCGCGGAACTCCGAGGCGTAGGGCTCGACCGTGATCGGGCGCGAGAACAGGTCGGATTCGTTGACGATCTCGCCCATCACGAACACCGGGTCGTCCTTATGCGCCAGCCCCGTGTAGGGGTTGAGATGCGTCCAGAAATCGTAGGCGAATTTCTTCTGCAGCTCGATCATGCGCCGGTTATAGGACGCATAGGGCTTTGCGGCGTCCCGGAGCGCCGCGGTATTCTCGATGCCGTCGCCGGATTTGAACTTGCGGTAGGTAAAGACGTCCATATAGACGTAGATGCCCTCGCGCTTGAGGCAGTAGATCAGGTAATCGAGCCGCTTCATGCTCTCCGGGTCAAGCTCCGTCGTGCGGTCGAGGCGCTTCCCCTTCGTAAACTGGAAGATGTTCGGCGTATGCCACTCGGAATCGAGCTGGTGGAAGCGCACGATGTTGCAGCCGATCTTGGCAAGACGCCGCGCGACCTTCTCCGCGTAGTCAAACTCTGGGAAATTCGCCGCGCCGTTGAAATTCGTGCCCCAGAAGCGCGCGGGGGTGCCGTCCTCGAACACGAGGTCGCGGCCCTCGGCATGGACGAAGCCGTGCTTTCCCGCGGGGGCGTCGTTGTATACAAAGCGAAGATCGAGCGGCACGTCGTCATAATAGGACGGCCACGGAATCCATTTCGACATAAGACATTAACCTCCCTGATACAGTTCTTTTAAGGTGCGGACGGTCTCCTCGACGAGCTGCTGCCCGCCTTCGGGCGACACGACGTTGCAGTACATGCTCGCGGAATAGCCGCGTCCCCAGGCGCCGCGCTCGGTGCACAGGTACGAGCCGCCCTCGACGCCCGGCTGACCCGCGAGCTGGACGATAAACGTCTGGACGAACGGGCTTCTCGCCTGAATGCGGTGCTGGTAGTCCATATACAGCTCAAACCGGTTCGACGCGAACGCGATGTCGCCGATCTGGATGACGTGCAGCTCCATCGGAAGCTCCGGCTGCGTTTTCTGCAGCTCGTAGCGGTCGATGATCTCCGCAAAGCGGTTGCGCGAGGCCTTCAGGATGGAATTGGAGCGCAGCGCCGCCTGCGGATCGAAGCCCTCGAGCTCCGGCTCCTGCACCAGCGGATCGTCCGTCTTCTGCGTTTTGGCCGGCTCCTCCGCGCGGATGTAGCGCTCGCCCTCCAGCGCGCGGAGCCCGTCGACGGCATACTGGTACTCCTCGTCCGTGATGATGCGGCGCGCAAGGCCGACGGTGCGGACGCTGTGGCGCACGGGCAGCTCGGTGTAGATCTCCTTTTTCGCCCACGCGTAGACCTCGTCGAAGCACGCCTTCACGCGCTCGGCGATCTCCATGCGGTTGATGCGCTCGGATTTATTCGCGGCGGGAGTCTCGATCTCGCCGTATTTGAGGCGGTAGCGGCGCGTCTGGGCGTCCTTATAGTGCAGGATGCGCGGCGAGAGGTCGCCCGCCGCGGCGCACTGCGGCAGCACGAAGATGTCGCCGTAGGTGCCGCGCAGCGCCGTGCGGATGTCGTGCCAGTAGTCGGCGCTGAGCATATACTCCTGCTCCGAGTTCTGCGACGGGCAGGGGATGTTCACGATCGCGCCGGTGAGGTGCTCGCCCGCGTCGAAGGTGAACATAATGTTGACAAAGTGATCGGCGCCCGCCTCGTAATGCGAGAACTGATCGTCGTTGGTGTTGCCGTACATCGCGGCATGGCCGTTGACGCCGTGCGTCGAGTTGATGACCGCGCCCGGGCGCTTCGACAGGTCGTCAAAGTAGACGACGCGGCGGGAATGCGCGACGACGGCATAGCCGTAGCCGTAGGCGACGCCGCCCGGCGCGCGCTTTTCATACGCCTCGACGACCGCGTCCGCCGCCTGCGCGCTGAGCCAGTGGCGGTACGCCTCGGAGGACGCGATCTCCATGCCGTCGTGCGGGATCTCGGTATCGTCGTCGTAGTGCGAGGGGCCGGTATGCGCGTGCGTCGCGTTCATGAGGATCTTTTCCGCCGGGATCTCCGGATTTCTCTTCCGAACCTCTTCGCGCACCTCGTCGAGCAGATGCGCGCGGATCACGACCGCGTCGAGCGACAGAAAGATCGCCAGATCGTCCCCGCCGTCTACGACGAGCGCCGTCGTCGTCACCGGGTCGAGGATGCCCTTCGAAATGCGCATATGGAACTGCCCCGGAATGTTGATCGGAGCGGTGGTGGAGACGTCGCGCGACGCCCAGCCGATGGAAAGTCTGCCCATTTTCATATCCTCCCTTTGTCGTCAAAACAGCTCGCGGAGCATTTCGATGCTCTCGCGGACGAGAATTTCACCGCCGGCAGGCGGCGTCTGACCGGAAAAGATCGTCGCGGAATAGCCTTCGCCGCGCACGCCGCGCACCGTCGCGAGATACCCCGGGTATCCGCACGCCAGCTGCACGTCGAAGAGCTGGACGCCCCGCATGGCCGCGCGGATGCGGTCGGCGTATTCGGAATACAGCTCGAACGGGTTCGTGATAAACGCCATCTTCCCGATGCGCACCGCGAAGATCTCGATATCGAAGTATTCCTGCGTCTCGCGGTAGCGTTCGACATCCGCGAGCGCCTTCGAGAAGCGGAACGTGTCGCGGAAGCCCTCGCGCACCATCTTCTCGTAGTTCAAGTCCTCCCCGTACTGCGCGCGCAGCTCCGAAAGCCACGCCTCCGCCGCGTCGCGGTCCTCCTTCGTGCTGTTCCAGAACGGCAGCCGCACGCGCCGGAAGCTCTGCGCATAGTCCTCGCCGTCGTACCGCGTCAGCGTATGCGCGGCGTGCTCCACGATCGCCTTCGCGACGCGTTTGCCGAGCGCCTCGCGGCCGTCCTCGTCACGGTCGTTGGGCTCGCCCGGGTAATGCCCCAGCAGCACATGCGGGGACAGGTCGCCCGCCGCGCCGATCAGTCCGAGCACCTTCACGTCCTCGCCGAGCGCCGCCCGTACCTCGCGCCGCACCACGCCGAAGTAGTCGGGCGAGATGTAGTACTTGTTCTCGACCACCTGCGCCGGGCAGGGCACATCCGCGATGACGCCGTAAAGCTTCCCCGAATCCCGCTCCCGCACATAGCAGAGCTCCACCGGCCCGCCGTCGCGGCTCTCCGAGCGCACGAAATCGGGACGCGTGACATGCCCGTACATGACGGTCTTCTCGTTCGTGTAGTGGATCCGGCGGCTGACGCCCGTGCGGACGCGCGCGACGGCCGTTTCGACAACGCACGCGCGCCGGCCGGCGTAGGCGTTGCGCAGCGCGTGGGCGATGCCCTCCGCGACCGCCCGGCGGCAGTCGTCGGCGGAGGTCGTGTCCTCCGGGATCATGTGGTTGCCGTTTAAGCCCGAGACCGTATCGCTCAGATAGGGGCCGGTGTGGATATGCGTCGCCGAGAGGATGAGATTTTCCCGCGACACCGGCAGCACGTCCTTCAGCAGCGCGACGACGTCGTCGAGCAGCCCCTCTTCGATGAAGCAGAGGTCGCAGGCCGCCCAGAACAGGTTATCCCGCCCGGTGCTGACCGCCATGCCGACGGCGAGGATGTCCTCCGCGGGCTTTTCCGATACGCGGATCTCATACTGACCCGACAGCGATACGCGCCCGGGCGGCGTGATGACGCCCTCCGCAAATCCGATTTTCAGCATTATTCGTCCCTCCCGCTCATGTCGATCAGTTCAAGGCTCTCCCGTACGAGCGCGTCGCCGCCCTCCGGACCGCACTGTCCGTTGAAGATCATCGCCGAATAGCCGCCGCCGCGCACCGCGCGTCTCGTCGGCAGATAGCCCATCGTGTCGCACGCGAGCTGCACGTCGAAGAGCTGCAGCTCCGGATGCGCCGCGCGCAGCCGGTCGGCGTATTCGATGAAGCACTCGAAGGGGTTCGTTACAAACACCGCGTCGCCGAGCCGCAGCACATGGATCGGCGCGGGGACGTACTCGATGTCCTCCTCGAAGCGCCGCACCGTGACCTCCGCCTCCGAATATTCGAATTTCGGCACGCTGTCCTTCGTAAACGGGCTGCGCTCGAAGTCCTCGCCCTCGGTCTTGCGAAGCTCCTCGATCAATGCCTTCGCGCGCCGGTATTCCACAAACGTCGGGTTCCAGCGCGGCAGATACGCGGTCCGGTACAGATGGCGGTAAACGCCGCCCTCCGGGGTGCGCGCGTCCGGAACCAGCGCGACGAGCTCCCGCGCAATGCGCTCCCCGAGCTCCCGCGCGCCCTCTTCCTCGGTGTTCGACGGCTCCTCCGGCATCGTCGAGAGCAGGTCGCGCGGCGAAAGATCGCCCGCCGACGCCGTCAGGCCCAGCACCGGCACGTCGCCGAGCTTCTCCCGCACATACGCGCGGGTATAGCCCCAGTAGTCCGAGGTGACATACTCCTTATGCTCCACCACCTGCGCGGTGCAGGGGACGTTCGCCGCGATGCCGGTCAGCGCGCCCGTGTCGTCGAAGGTGTAGAGGATATTCGTATTGCCGCCGTCGTGGTACTCCATCGTCTTGAAGTCGGGCACGGACACGTCGCCGTACATCACCGCGCGGCCGTCCATATAGGTCACGCGGCGGCAGTATCCGGTCTGGATCGGACTGACCGCGGTCTTCACGGTCGACGGGCGCATCGCATGGTACGCGCGCACGACGGCGTCCGCGATCCGTTCCGCGGCAAACGCGCGGTATTCCTCCGGCTGCAGCAGGGACGGGTCGTCGTTGGTATAACGCACCAGCGCGCTTTCCGCGTCCCGGTTCAGGTACGGCGCGGTATGGACATGCGTCGCCGAGAGGATGAGCTGCGACTCGTCAAAATCCGGCAGTCTGCCGCGCAGCAGCGCCGCCGTGTCATGCACCAGCGACGCGGGCGTATACAGCAGGTCGCAGCCCGCCCAGTACGCGGGGCTCTCCCCGTCCGCGGCGATCGCCATGACCACGGCCTGCAGCGGACTGCGCACCTCGCGTGCGACGCGCTGCTCGAACTGTCCGAGCAGCGCCACCGGGCAGCGCGGCGTGATGTCCGCCGCCGCCCAGCCGATACGGTATTTCATAGGACAAAACCTCCTTTATTTCACTGTCAGCAGCCCAGCGCGCGCTCGAGCGCGCGGTACTGCGCATATTTTTCCGCCATCCGCCCGGCTCTTTCGCCGGGATAATAGGTTCTGCTCCGTGTTTCCGGCGAGGAAGCGTCCTCTCCCGCCGCCATCGCCGCGCCGAGCGCGCAGCCGAGCGCCGTCGATTCCGGGATCTCCGGCGCTTCGACCGGCATCCCCAGCGCATCCGCCTTGATCTGCCCCCACAGCGCGCTTTTTGCGCCGCCGCCGAGCGAGATCATCCGTTCCGCGCCGCCGCAGAACGGCAGGAGCGCCTCCGTATTCTCCCGCAGCCAGAACGCGATGCCCTCCATCGCCGCGCGGGCGATGTCGAGCCGGTCGGTGTCGAGCGTCAGCCCGACGAGCGTCCCCTGCGCCGCAGGAGCGGGTTTCGGCGAGATCTTTCCGCAGAAATGCGGCAGACAGAGCAGTTTATCGTTCCAGACCGGCTTTTCAAGGATCTTCCGGTCGATTTCCGCATAGGAAAGCCCGTCGAGCAGCGTATCGCGGCACCATTGGAGCAGAATGCCCGCCGTCGGGCAGTACGGCAGCGCAAGATACTGCTCCCGGAGCCCGTGACAGAGCACCGGAACCGTCATCCGCTCCGGCTCGAAGCCGTCGAGCGCCGCGGCAAGCGCCAGCACTGTGCCCGTCGTCTCCGTGAGCACCCCCTGCCGCACGTTGCCCGCGCCGATCGCCGACGCGCACTGGTCGAGCATCCCGTTGGACACCGGCGTCCCCGCCGCGAGCCCGAGCGCTCCCGCGGCTTCCGGCGTCAGCGTCCCCACCGTGACGGACGGCGGGCAGGGCGCTGCGAGCCGTTTTGCGTCGATCTCCGCGAGAGAGAGCAATTCGTCGTCGTAGCGCTTTTTCCGGATGTCAAAGTACCCCGAGCACCCGAGGATGCTGTATTCCGCGCAGAGCTCGCCGGTCAGAAGGTAGATCGCCCAGTCGTGGAGCAGCAGCGCGTGCGCATACGCGCCGTCGAGCGCGGGCTCGCGGCGCTTTACCCACTGCAGCTTTGCAAGCGGCATCACGGGGTCGACCGCGAGGTTGCCCGTCCGCGCATAGAAGTCCGGGATCTCGGCCGAGAGCGCCTCCGCCTCCGCCCGGGCGCGGTCGTCCAGCCACACGATCGCGGGCCCGATCGCCTGACATTCCGCATCGAGAAAGACGAGCGTCTCCGCCTGCCCGGTCACGGCGATGCGCCGCACGCCGCAGGACGCCGCCGGCTGCGCGAGCACCTCCGCGCCCGCCGAAAACATCGCGCGCGCGTACTCGTACGGGTCGCACTCCATGCGTCCCGTCTCGGGCGACGTGTAGGAAAACGCCCTCTCCGCCCGCGCCACGGCGCGGAACCGTCCGTCAAACAGCACCGCCTTCAGAGCCGTCGTGCCGAAATCCAATACGAGCGTGCCTTCCGTCATTTATAGGACCTCGATGCCGAGCAGGTCGCAGAGATTCCGGATGCGCCGCGTCACGTCGCCGTACGCGACGATCACATGCTGCGACCCCACCTTGTCGGCAAACGCGCGCACGCCGCCCTCCGGGACGATCTCGAGCGACGGAAGCTGCGGCGCGGGCGGCTCCCAGCCGCATTCCTCCCACGCCCGCGGCTGGCGCGCCGTACCGCGTGTTAAGTGCATCGTATACTTCCCGTCGAGATACAGAAGCCTCGCCAGCGTCACCTCGCCGTCGCGCACCTTCGAGACGTTCAGCAGCGACGTCGACAGCTTTCCGAACGCCGCCGGATGGATGCGCGGCGTGCCGAGCGTCAGCTCCAGCGGGATAAAGTCCGGCACACCCGCCAGCAGCGCGTCCTCGAAGAACTCGTAAAACTCGAGATAGCCCGCCGCCTGTCCCGTCAGCTCGCGCACCATCAGCTGCGTCACGCTGCCGAGGATGTCGTTCTCCGGGATCACACAGACGCCGCAGAGCCGGTCGAGCAGCATGAAGATCATCGCGGGCGGCGTGCCGAGCAGCTTCTTGAAGCCGTCCACGTCCACGAGCGTCACCGCGCGGTAGCCTCTCCGGCGCACCCGGCGCGCGATCGCGAGCGCGTACCGCGCCGACCTTTCGATCGGCTCGTCGCCGCATTCCGTCTCGAATTCGAACGCCGCGCGCACGAAGCTCACCGCCTCTGCCACCGTCTCGTCCGGGATCTTCTCCGCCTCCTGCACGACCTCCAGCAGCTCAAACGGCTCGATCTCCGTGCCGACCACGCGGCGCAGGCTCATGCCGTCGAACATCGTGCCGTAGAGCAGCATGTCGCGGTATCCGGCGCTGCCGATGCGCGCGTCCCGCAGCTCATACGCCGCCGCGCACGCCGCGCACCAGTCCCCGATCTCCTCCGCCGGCCACGGCTGCCCCGCGACGCTGTAGATGTACCGGTACCGGTATCCCATGCCGCGCATCGCATACGACAGCGCCGTCGCGCCCGCCTGATCGGCCGTCGAGATGAGCTTTCCGCCTTCCTCCCAGCCGCACAGGCTCCATAAAAGCATCGGCACATGGCGGAACCGGTCGATGACCCGGATGACCGCGTGCGTCGGGATCCAGCCCGCGATACAGACGACCAGCGCGTCGATCGGCTGCTGTTCCAGCGTCTCCACCGCGCGCCCGGCGTCCTCGTACGCTTCGTCGTCCGTCACCGGCGCCGCCGCACGCACCGGATACCCGAGCTCCCGGAGCCTTCTCTCCGCTTCCGCCGCGCGCCGGGCGATCGCCTCCGGCGGCGTGTTCACTTCCCCGAACGGGACAAAGCCTATCGTAAATTCGCGCATACCGTGTCCTCCAAAATGTTTCGAAACTTTAATGTGCGCCGGATTCCCGGCTTTTTCGGCATAATTGCGGGGTTTTTCAGTCCTTCACGCGGTCAGTATAGCATAGTTCCCAAGTCGCGTCAAGCAAAAAGGGGCGTCTTTCTCATTTTTTCTTGAGAAAAACGCCCCGGATTTTCTATTGTTTCGAAACTTTTCCCGTGCTGTCCCGGACAACCAGCGTCGGCTTGACGTAGATGCTCTGCACGATGCGATAATTCGGATCCTCGAGCTTTTTGAGCAGCGTATCGACGGCGATGCCGCAGAGCTCGCCGACGTGGCAGTCGACGGAGGTCAGCGCCACGGGCAGGTAGGCGCAGAAATCGGCGTTGTCGAAGCCGGTCACGCTGATGTCCTCCGGCACGCGCAGCCCCGCCTCGCCGAGCCGGCGCAGCACGCCGAGCGCGACGTCGTCGTATTCCGCGACGATGGCCGTCGGCAGCGGCAGCTTTTCCAGCAGCCGCGACGCCGCCTCATAGCCGCAGCGGCTGTGACGCACGCCCGACAGGCTGACGCCCCCATGCGGCGCATGAATGCCGCGCACCGACAGCTCGCGCGTCAGATATTCCAGCCGCTTTTCGCCGTAGCCCGTACCGGCAAAGGCGATGTCCCGGTGCCCGAGCTCCGTCAGATGCTCCACGATCCGCCGCATCCCGGCGTGCTCGTCGACGCAGATCATGTCGCGGTCCTCGAGGCTGTAATTCGCCGCGACGACGACCGTCGGCACCGACGCGGGCACCCGCTCCAGCGCGCGCCGCAGGTCGTTTTCCGTAATGCAGACGATGCCCGCAAGGTTGCGCTCGGTAAACGACTCCAGCAGCCGCTCCTCCCGCTCCATGTCGAAGTCGCTGACCGCCAGCAGCATCTCCATGCCGTGCTCCCGCAGCGACGCGCCGAGCACCGACGCGATGCGCGCATAGCAGCTTCCCATCAGCTCCGGGCAGATCACGCCGACGATGCGTTTTGCGCCGTTTTTCCGTTCCCGGACGCGGTAGCCGAGCTCCGCCGCCTTTTCCCGGATGCGCCTTGCCGTCTCCGGATTCAGATCTCCCGCGCCGCGAAGCGCTTTCGAGACCGTTGTGGTGTTGACGCCCGATTCCCGGGCTATTTCCTTCAGTGTTATCACGGCATCACCTGTCCTTCCCGTTCCGCTCCGGCTTCTTCCGTCTCTTTTTTCGCTTCTTTATTTTTCAGCCGCCTGCGGATATAATCCTGTCCGAGCTTCGACACCACCGCAAACAGCGGAATGCCGAGGAAGATGCCCAGCACGCCGAAAGGCCCGCCGCAGACGATAACCGCAAAGATGACCCAAAGCCCCGAAAGCCCGATGCTCGAGCCGACGACCTTCGGATAGATCAGGTTGTTTTCAAGCTGCTGCAGCACGATGATGAAGATCAGGAACCACAGCGCCTTCATCGGGTCGATCATCAGGAGAATGAACGCCGACAGGATCGCGCCGATCCACGGGCCGAAGATCGGGATCAGATTGGAAATGGCGATAATCACACTGATCATCAGCGCGTACGGGATGCCCAGCACCGACATGCCGACAAAGCAGAGCACGCCCAGAATGCAGGCCTCCGCCATCTGGCCGCCGATGAATTTGGCGAACGTCTCGTTTGAAAAGCGGGCGGTATCGAAGATAAAATCCGTCAGACGATCCGGCAGGAACGCGCGGATGACGCTTTTCAGCTGCCGGATCAGCTTTTCCTTGTGATACAGCATATAAACGGAGATGATCGTGCTCATCAGCGAATTGAACAAGCCGTTGGCGACCGTCGTCATCACGTTCTTCGTCGTATTGAGGATCTGCGGCATCGAGCCCTGAATGGCCGTTACGATGTTTTCGAGAATGCCGTTGCCGATGGCCTCGATCTGCGTCCAGAGCGCGTCGTCCAGATGGAAGCGCTCGGCGAGGGAATTCGTAAACGCCTCGAGGCTCTGCACATAGCTCTCGATATTGCTCACGAAGATCGAAACGCTGTCCAGAAGCTGCGGGATCAGCACGGAGACGATCACCGTCACGATGGCGACGGCAAAGATCATCGTCATCGCCACGGCAATGCCGCGCTCCAGGCTCGGGTTCCGCTTTTTGGCCTTTTTTAAGAGCTTCGGCAGAATCTTATTCTCGATCGCCCGCATCGGGGCGTTCAGAACATAGGCGATCAGGATGCCGACAAAAAACGGACGCATCACCCCGAGCACCCGGCCGATCATCCCGAAAATCTCGTTTTTCTGGATAAAGAACATCACCAGGACGACCGCGTAAGTAATCAGCAGGATGTATTGCTTCAGCGGCGACATCGGCTTTTTCTGACTCACGCCGTGCACCTCCTTTTTCTCCATTATAACCAAAAACCGCCTGCATTGCAAGCGGTTTTCAAAAAGTGGTTTTTTATTTTTTCCCGATGCCGAGCCGCCGCAGGTATTCGCCCGTGTACGACGTCGGATGCGCCGCGACCTCCTCGGGCGTGCCTTCGCAGACGATCGTCCCGCCGCGGTCGCCGCCCTCGGGGCCGAGGTCGACGATATAGTCCGCGCATTTGACGACGTCCAGATTGTGCTCGATGACCACGACCGTGTTGCCGGCATTCGTCAGCGCGTCGAGCACTTCGATCAAGCGGTGCACGTCGGCGATATGGAGTCCCGTCGTCGGCTCGTCCAGCACATACAGCGTCCGCCCCGTCGCGCGCTTCGACAGCTCCGTCGCGAGCTTGACGCGCTGCGCCTCGCCGCCGGAAAGCGTCGTCGAAGGCTGTCCGAGCTTGATGTACCCGAGTCCCACCTCCGCGAGCGTCTTGATCTTGCGGTAGATCCGCGGCACGTTCTCGAAAAACGGCAGCGCCTCGTCCACCGTCAGCTCCAGCACCTCGTAGATGTTCTTGCCCTTATAGCGCACCTCAAGCGTCTCGTGGTTATAGCGCCTCCCGTGGCAGACGTCGCAGGGGACGTAGATGTCCGGCAGGAAGTGCATCTCGATTTTGACCAGTCCGTCGCCCTGACAGGCCTCGCACCGGCCGCCGCGGATATTGAACGAGAACCGTCCCGCGCCGTAGCCGCGTGCGCGCGCGTCCGCCGTCGCGGCAAACAGCGTGCGGATGTCGTTGAACACGCCCGTATAGGTTGCCGGATTCGAACGCGGCGTGCGGCCGATCGGGCTCTGGTCGATCGCGATGACCTTGTCGAGCTTCTCGATGCCCCGCATCCCGTCGTGCGCGCCGGCGCGCTGCTTCGAGCCGTTGAGCTCCGCCGAGAGCCGCTTATAGAGGATCTCGTTGACAAGGCTCGACTTGCCCGAGCCGGATACGCCCGTAAAGCAGGTGAACGTCCCGAGCGGGATCTTCACGTCGATTCCCTTGAGGTTATTTTCCCGGGCGCCAAGGATCTCGAGGAAGCCGCCGTTGCCCTTCCGGCGCGTTTCGGGCACCGGCACGGCCTTCCGTCCCGACAGGTACGCGCCCGTCACCGAGCGCTCGCAGGCGCAGATGTCCTCCACATGCCCCTGCGCCACGATCTCGCCGCCGTTCACGCCCGCGCCGGGGCCGACGTCCACGATCCAGTCCGCCGCGCGCATCGTATCCTCGTCGTGCTCGACGACGATCAGCGTGTTGCCGAGGTCGCGCAGCCGCGCAAGCGTCGCGAGTAGCTTTTCGTTGTCCCGCTGGTGCAGGCCGATCGACGGCTCATCCAGAATATACAGCACGCCCATCAGATACGAGCCGATCTGCGTCGCGAGCCGGATGCGCTGGCTCTCGCCGCCGGACAGCGTGCCCGACGAGCGCGAAAGCGTCAGATACTCAAGCCCCACGCTCCGTAAAAACCCGAGCCGCTCGCGGATCTCCTTGAGGATGCGCTCGGCGATCATCGCGTCGCGCTCCCCGAGCTTCAGCGATTCGATAAATTCGAGCGCCGCCGTCACCGATTTTTCGCACAGCGCCGCGATGCTGATGCCGCCCACCGTAACGGCGAGGCTTTCCTTCTTCAGCCGCTGTCCGTGGCAGTCCGGGCAGGGCGTCGTGCTCATGCAGTCCTCGATCTCCGCTTTGATATACTCCGAATCGGTCTGTCCGTAGCGCCGCTCGAGGTTATTCACGATGCCCTCGAACGCATACTGGTGCTCCCGCTCGGAATGCTTGAACTTGACCGGGATCTTCTCGCCGTTCGTGCCGTAAAGCAGGATGTCGACGATCTTTTTCGGGAGCTCCGAGACCGGCGTGTCGAGCGAAAAGCCGTAGTACTTCGCAAGTCCTTCGTACACCGCCGACGCAATGCTCATCGGGTCGTTGATGCTCCAGCCCGTCGCGCGGACCGCGTTCTGCCGGATCGACAGGCTGCGGTCGGGGAGGATGATGTCCGGGTCGATTTTCATCTGCACGCCGAGTCCCATACAGGTCGGGCATGCGCCGAAGGGGTTGTTGAACGAGAACATCCGCGGCGTCAGCTCCTCGATGCTGATGCCGCAGTCGTCGCAGGCGTAGTTCTGCGAGAAGGTCAGAAGCTCCTCCGCGCCCGTGTCGGCGAACACCAGCCCGCCGGACAGCTTCGCCGCCGTCTCGACCGAGTCCGTCACGCGCGAACGCTGATCCGGCCGCACGATGACGCGGTCGATCACGATCTCGATCGAGTGCTTCTTATTCTTTTCGAGCTTGATGTCCTCGGACAGGTCGTAGATGATGCCGTCCACCCGCGCGCGGACATAGCCCGAGCGGCGCGCGTCCTCGAAGATCTTCGCGTGCTCGCCCTTGCGCGCCCGCACGACCGGCGCGAGGATCTGCAGCCTCGTCCCCTCCGGCAGCGCGAGGAGCTGGTCGACGATCTGGTCGACGGTCTGCTGACGGATCTCCTTGCCGCATTTGGGGCAGTGCGGCACGCCGATGCGCGCCCACAGCAGGCGCAGGTAGTCGTAGATCTCCGTCACGGTGCCGACCGTCGAGCGCGGGTTTTTCGACGTCGTCTTCTGGTCGATGGAGATCGCCGGGGAAAGCCCCTGGATCTCGTCCACGTCGGGCTTTTCCATCTGCCCGAGGAACATCCGCGCGTAGCTCGACAGGCTCTCGACGTAGCGCCGCTGTCCCTCGGCGTAGATCGTGTCGAAGGCGAGGGAGGACTTGCCCGAGCCGGACAGTCCCGTCATGACGATCAGCTTATCGCGCGGCAGCTCGAGGCTGACGTTCTTCAGATTGTGCTCTCTGGCTCCCCGAATGATGATTTTATCGGTCATAGTACCTCTTATCACTTCATTTTCTTCAGTTTTTCGATCCTGTCGCGCAGCTCCGCCGCGTATTCGAACTCCAGCACCTTCGCCGCCGCGCGCATATCCTTCGTCAGCGCCGCGATCCGCTCCTCGCGCTCCTTCTTCGAAAGGCCGGCGTCCTGATCGTCCGGCTCCGTCACGGCCTCGCTGATGTCGAGGATGTCGCCGATGGCCTTGTGGATCGTCTGCGGCACGATGCCGTGCGCTTCGTTATATGCCGTCTGGATCGACCGGCGGCGGTTCGTCTCGTCGATCGCGTAGCGCATCGAATCCGTCACCGTATCGGCGTACAGGATGACCTTCCCTTCCGCGTTTCGCGCGGCGCGGCCGATGATCTGGACGAGAGAGCGTCCCGAGCGCAGAAATCCCTCCTTGTCGGCGTCGAGGATCGCGACGAGGCTGACCTCCGGCATGTCGAGACCCTCGCGCAGCAGGTTGATGCCGACGAGCACGTCGATCTCGCCCGCGCGCAGCGACCGGATGAGCTTCGTTCTCTCGATCGTCTCCACCTGATGGTGGATGTATTTCACCTTGATGCCGGCCTGCGCGAGATAGGCGGTCAGCTCCTCGGCCATCTTCTTCGTCAGCGTCGTCACGAGCACGCGCTCGTTTTTCTCGATGCGCGCGCGGATCTCTGAAAGCAGGTCGTCGATCTGCCCCTCGACCGGCCGCACGACGACCTCCGGGTCTACGAGTCCCGTCGGACGGATGACCTGCTCGACGAGCTGTCCCGAGCGCGAAAGCTCGTAGTCTCCCGGCGTCGCGCTGACGTAGATGACCTGATGCACCCGCTCCTCAAACTCCGGAAACGTCAGCGGCCGGTTGTCAAACGCGCTCGGCAGCCGGAAGCCGTAGTCGACGAGCGTCTCCTTGCGCGCCCGGTCGCCCGCGTACATGCCGCGCACCTGCGGAATGCTGACGTGGGACTCGTCGATGAACATCAGGAAGTCCTTCGGGAAGTAATCGAGCAGCGTAAACGGCGCGCTTCCCGCCGGACGCCCCGAGATCACGCGCGAATAGTTCTCGATGCCGCTGCAGAAGCCGATCTCGCGCAGCATTTCGAGATCGTAGAGCGTGCGCTGCTTGATGCGCTGCGCTTCGAGCAGCTTGTCGTGCTCCTCGAACCACTTCACGCGCTCCCGGAGCTCCCGCTCGATCTCCTCCGCCGCCCGTTCCATCTTCGCGGGGTCCGTCACATAGTGCGACGCGGGGTAGATGATCGCGTGCTTGAGGCGGCGCGTGACCTGTCCCGTGACGACGTGGATCTCGCTGACGCGGTCGATCTCGTCGCCGAAAAACTCGATGCGGATCGCCGTATCCGTCGAATAGGAGGGATAGACCTCCACCGTGTCGCCCCGCACGCGGAACGTGTTTCGCGCGAACGCGATGTCGTTGCGCTGATACTGCATCTCCGTCAGGCGCCGCAGCACGTCGTCGCGCGCGGCGGTCATGCCGGGACGCACCGACACCGTCATGTCCTCGTATTCCTCCGGGTCGCCGAGCGAATAGATGCAGCTCACCGACGCGACGACCAGCACGTCCCGCCGCTCGAACAGCGACGACGTCGCCGAATGCCGCAGCCGGTCGATCTCGTCGTTGATCGCCGAGTCCTTCTCGATGTAGGTGTCCGTCGACGGGATGTACGCCTCCGGCTGGTAGTAATCGTAATAGGAGACGAAGTATTCGACCGCGTTTTCCGGAAACAGCGTCCGGAACTCCGAGCAGAGCTGCGCCGCCAGCGTCTTGTTGTGCGCCAGCACCAGCGTCGGCCGCTGGATCCGCTCGATCACCTTCGCCATCGTATAGGTCTTGCCCGAACCGGTCACGCCCAGCAGCGTCTGCTCCCCGATCCCGTTCTCGACGCCCGCACAGAGCTTCTCAATCGCCTGCGGCTGGTCTCCCGACGGCTCGTACGGGCTGACTACCTTGAACTCCGCCACGCGCTGCTCCTCCCCCTTCTTTTCCTCTCATGCCGTTCCATTATAGCAGAACACTTGTTTTATTTCAAGCATAAATTTATTTTATGCATATGTATCAAAATAGAATTTGCATTTATGGCAAAGCCGTAGTATACTGAAAATGCCCTCCCGGGAAGGGGTACCGTCCGTCCGGACCAGGCGGTACGCAGACAATAATCGCTGATTTGGGGGGTATTCTGGATGTTTATATCCGATCTCTTGTCCCGCGCGCCATCGTACGCATGTCTAACGATCTCCGCCGCGCTGATGCTGGCCGCCGCCTTTCTCGTATCGCGTCTGACGAGGCTGCTGCGGCTGCCGGACGTGACGGGGTATCTGCTCGCGGGCATCGCGCTGGGGCCGTATGCGCTGCGGGTCATTCCGGCGGGGGTGATCGAAGACCTCGGGTTTTTAACGGACATCGCCCTCGCGTGCATCGCCTTCGGCGTCGGCCGCTATTTCACCCTCGCACGGCTGCGCACGACGGGCAGCGGCGTGATCTGGCTGACGCTCACGGAATCGCTGGCGGCCGCCGTGCTGATCGCGCTCTCCATGCGCGGACTTTTCGGCATGTCCCGGTCGTTTTCCCTGCTCCTGGGCGCCATCGCGTCCGCCACCGCGCCCGCGTCGACGCTGATGACGATCCGTCAGTATAAAGCGCGCGGGCATTTCGTCGACGTTCTGCTGCAGGTCGTCGCGCTCGACGACGCCGTGGCGCTGCTCGCGTTCTCCGCCGCCGCCGCTGCCGCACAGGCCGTCGAAAACGCCGGACAGGTAAACCTCGTCTCCGTCCTGCTGCCGCTCGGCTGGAACGCCGCCGCACTGGCGCTGGGCTTCGGCGCGGGGCTTCTGCTCGCCGCGCTTTATGCCCGGCTGTCCAAAACCGCGCAGCTGCTGTTCCTGCTCTCGCTGATTCTGACCGTCACCGGGCTGTGCACGCTCTGCAACGTCTCCCCTCTGCTCTCCTGCATGATGATGGGGACGGTTTACGTCAACCGTTCCGGCTCCAAGGCGGCTTTCCGGCGCTTAAACCGCTTTTCGCCGCCCATTCTGGTGCTGTTTTTCACGCTTTCCGGCATGCGTCTGAATCTGCCGATGCTGGCGTCCGCCGGCATCATCGGCGTCGCGTATTTTTTCATCCGCATCGCGGGCAAATACGCGGGCGCATGTCTCGGCGCGGCAGCCCTGCGCGAAACGCCGGAGGTGCGGCGGTGGCTGGGCGCCGCGCTGATTCCGCAGGCGGGCGTCTCGATCGGGCTTGCGGCTCTTGCCGCGCGGATGCTCTCCCCGGGCTCCGGCGAGCTGCTGTCGACCATCATCCTGTCGTCGGGCGTGCTCTATGAGATGGCGGGGCCGGCCTGCGCAAAGCTCGCGCTGCGCCGGGCGGGCGCGTTTGCGGCACGGGACGGCGCCGCGCGTCCGCTGTAGCGTCTCCTCTGCTTACCGGAAAAGCCGCCCTCGGCCGGGGCAGCTTTTCCGGGCAAAAAAGAGGCCGTACGAAATTCGTACGGCCTTGAGAGATATTGAATAGGAGGGAGTCATTGAAAAAGCCACCACGCAATTACACTGCTCTCACTGCAGACGTTCCTCTACCAAAGAACCGTCTGCCAACCACTCATTTGGGTTACCACCTAACCACTGATAACAGTATACTCAAAAAGTGTTGCTCAAACAAGCGAATCTTATTAAGTTCCTATTAAACGACTTTTTCTTTTATATAAGATTTATGAAGCCGTCTCCTGACCGCCCGGTTCTCCCGCGCCGTCGAGCGCAAGCGCCTTCCGGCGGGCATCCTCGAGCATCATGTCCTTGACCTTCATCAGACGCGTCAGATTCCCGCGCTCGTTTTCGTCGAGCTTCATCGTGATCTCCCGGATCGTCTCCTCGAGCTGCGGAATCATGACGTACTCCAGCGCGTTGACGCGGCGGCGCGTCTTTTCGATGTCGCGCGAGAGAAGCTGGGTCGTCTTTTCCGTCTCGGCCAGCGCCAAAAGCTTCGTCTGCACGCCCGCCAGCGCGTCGATCGCGTCGTCCAGCTCCGCCGACGTCGCCGCAAAGCCGTACGGGAACAGCTCGCCGGGATCCTCGTTTTTCAGCACCGTGTGGAACACCGGCACGGCGACGCCCATGATGTTCTTCGACTCCATCGTCAGGCTGACCGCCTGCTTCGGGCAGGAGAGCGCCTGCTCCAGCATCTGCGGCGACATCACCGCCGCCGCCATGCCGAACGCGCCCTGCGCGCGCACCAGCTCTTCCTCCACCGCCGCGCGCAGCTTCTTATTCTCCCGGATCAGCTCCAGAAACCGCTTCATCATCTCGTCGAGCTTATCCTTCAGAAGCTTATGCCCTCTCCGCGCGGTCTTCAGCCGCGTTTTCAGCCGGGTCAGCTCCATGCGCGTCGGGTTCACCCGCAGCGTCGCCATCTCACTCGTCCCCCTTCGGGTAGTACGCGTCGATGATCGCGGGCTTGATGCGCTTCAGCTCCGACTTCGGCAGGATCGTTAATAGCTTCCAGCCGAGATCCAGCGTCTCCTCGATCGTGCGGTTCGTCTGGAAGCCCTGCGAGACGTACTCGCGCTCGAACGCGTCCGCAAACCGCGCATAGACGCGGTCGAGCTCCGACAGCGCCGACTCGCCGAGGATCGTCGCAAGCTCCCGGGCTTCCTTGCCTCTCGAATAGGCCGCGATGAGCTGGTTCATGACGCCCGAATGGTCCTCGCGCGTCTTGCCCTTGCCGATGCCCTTGTCCTTCAAGCGCGACAGGCTCGGCAGCACGTCGATCGGCGGCGTTACGCCGTGGCGCTGCAGCTCGCGCGACAGGATGATCTGCCCCTCGGTGATGTAGCCGGTGAGGTCGGGGATCGGGTGCGTCTTGTCGTCCTCGGGCATGGTCAGGATGGGGATCATCGTGATCGAGCCCTCCGAGTCGACGCGGCGTCCCGCGCGTTCGTACATCCCGGCGAGGTCGGTATAGAGGTAGCCCGGATAGCCGCGGCGTCCCGGAACCTCCTTGCGCGCGGCGGAGACCTCGCGCAGCGCCTCGGCGTAGTTTGTGATGTCGGTGATGATGACGAGGACGTGCATCCCCTTCGTGAACGCCAGGTATTCCGCGGCGGTCAGCGCCATGCGCGGGGTGGCGATGCGCTCGATGGCGGGGTCGTTGGCGAGGTTCATAAAGAGCACCGTGCGGTCGAGCGCGCCCGTGCGCTGGAAGTCGCTGACGAAGAAGTCCGCTTCCTCAAACGTGATGCCGACCGCGGCAAAAACGACGGCGAACGGCGTCGTCGTGCCGAGCACCTTCGCCTGACGCGCGATCTGCGCCGCCAGCTCGGCATGCGAGAGACCGGAGCCGGAGAAAATCGGCAGCTTCTGCCCGCGCACCAGCGTATTCAGGCCGTCGATCGCCGAAATGCCCGTCTGGATGAACTCGCTCGGGTAATTGCGCGCCGCGGGGTTCATCGGCGTGCCGTTGATGTCGTCGTAGCGCTCCGCGAGGATCTCGGGGCCGCCGTCGATCGGATGCCCAAGGCCGTCGAACACGCGCCCGAGCATGTCGCCGGACACGCCGAGCTCGATGCCGTGCCCGAGAAAGCGCACCTTCGACTCCCGCAGGTTGATGCCGGCAGAGGACTCAAAGAGCTGCACCAGCGCCCTCGAGCCGTCGACCTCCAGCACCTTGCAGCGCCGCAGCTCGCCGGAGGGCAGCTCGATCTCGCCGAGCTCGCCGTAGGTGACGCCCTGCACGTCGCGCACCAGCATCAGCGGCCCCGCGATCTCCTGTATGGTACGATATTCCTTCATCCCTTATACGCTCCCTTCCGTCAGCGCCCCGAGCTCGCTTCTCATCTCCGCGCCGATCTCCTCGAAGGCCGTGCGGTATTCCGCTTCCGCCTTCGCACGGCCGATCCTCTCGACCGCGCCGACGCCGAGCACCCGCTCCAGCGGCGCGCCCGCGTCCAGCGCCTCTCCCGCGAGCCGGTTATACGTCAGAATCAGCTTCAAAAGTCCGTACTGCTTCTCCGGCGGGCAGTAGGAGTCCGTATCGCTCATTGCATCCTGCTGCAGGAAGTCCTCGCGCAGCATTCTCGCGACCTCCAGCGTCAGCCGGTCGCGCTTGCCGAGCGCGTCGACGCCGACGAGCCGCACGATCTCCTCCAGCTCCGCTTCGAGCTGCAGGATATGCAGCGCTTCGCTTCGCTGCTCGCAGAAATCCGGCGCGACGTTTTCGCGGTACCAGTCCGCGAGCCGGTCGACGTACAGCGAATAGCTGTTGAGCCAGTTGATCGCCGGGAAATGGCGCCGGTAGGCAAGCTGGGCGTCGAGTCCCCAGAACACCTTGACGATGCGCAGCGTCGCCTGGGACACCGGCTCCGAGATATCGCCGCCCGTCGGCGACACCGCGCCGATGGCCGACAGCGCGCCCTCGCGTCCGTCGCCGCCGAGGCAGACGACGCGTCCCGCTCTCTCGTAGAACTGCGCCAGTCTCGACGTCAGATACGCGGGGTAGCCTTCCTCGCCGGGCATCTCCTCGAGACGTCCGGACATCTCGCGCAGCGCCTCCGCCCAGCGCGAGGTCGAGTC